>CAYXJB010000020.1:277-17927 GCA_964465445.1 uncultured Verrucomicrobiota bacterium | reverse complement strand
TCGGCGTGTTTCCGATGGACGGATTCGTCGCGGCGCTCAACACCAACGGCTCGGGCCTGCTCTTTTCCACCTACCTGGGCGGCGACTCGCACGACGAGGGCATCGGCATTGCGCTGGACCCGGCCGGCTTCATCTACGTGACCGGTTTCACCGACTCGACCAATTTTCCCACCGCCGGCGGGGCGCGCACCAATTACAACGGCGGGCGGGATGCGTTCGTGACCAGGCTCGTTCCGGGCGGCACCAACCTGGTCTATTCGTTCTTCCTGGGCGGGACCAACGTGGACAACGGCGAGGGCATCGTCGCCGACGGCGCCGGCAACGCCTACGTGGTCGGCTTCACCGCCTCGCCAAATTTCCCGCTCACCAATGCGCTGCAAACCTTCCTGAACAACCCGCTGGCCGATACCAACATCGTGCTTGCCGGCAACGACGCCTTCCTGAGCATCGTGAGTCCCGACGGTCAGTTGCTGCGCTCGACGTTGCTGGGCGGCGGACGCGACGATGTGGCGTTCCGCGTCGCGCTGGACGCGGCCACCAACGTGTTTTTGGCCGGCTCGACGCGTTCACCCGACTTCCCTGTCGCGCCGCCGGGCAACACCAACCTGCCGCGCGGCGTCAGCGCAACCATTTCCATCGAAGACGTGTTCGCGGCGCGCCTTGCGCCCGGGGCGACCAACTGGACCTACGCGGTCCTCTTCGGCGGCACGGTGCGGGACGAGGCTTGGGACGTCGCCGCCGACGCCTCCGGCCGGGCGCATCTGATCGGCGTGACGTTCTCGACCAATTTCCCTGTCGCGGCGACCGACGGCCTGCTGCGCGCGACCAACGCCGGCGGTGCCGACGTGTTTGTGGCCGTGCTCGGGCCCGAAGGCACCAACCTGGTGCGCTCGGCCTACCTGGGCGGCAACCGCGACGATTTCGGTTACGCGATCAAACTCGACGCCGCCGGCAACGAGTACTTCGTCGGGCGCACCGCTTCGACGAATTTCCCCACCGTCACGCCGTATCAGCCGACCTTCGGCGGCACCAACGACGCGTTCCTGGCCAAGATCATCGTCGAACCGGTGCTGCTGCTTGCCCCGGCCGCGCCCAACGTGGTGCTCTCATGGCCGGCGTTTTTGCCCGAATTCACGGTGGAATCGAACACCAACCTGGATGTGACCAACGGCTGGCAGAGCGTTCCGATCGCTCCATCGCTCTCGGCGGGCCGGCACGTGCTCACCCTGCCGGCGACCAACGGTTTGTTGCACTTCCGCCTGCGCAAACGCTGAGTCGCCCTGCGCCGCGATTGAAAACCGCTTGGCCCGACGGGCGTGCTGACCGATACTGCCCGCGTGCCCAGTTTGCTCGAACAACTCGCCACGGAACTGGAACGCCCGCGCCCGATCACCGCGCAGGTGCTCAATCATCTCATCGCCACCTACGGCGTGGACCGCACGCGCGTGGCCGAGTTTTTGATCGAGCGCATGCCCGCGCTGGAGGATTTCGAGGTCGAGCTGATTCTCTCGCCGCTGTTCACGCCGACCCTGCGCGATCAGGCCGTTTTTGCCGAGCTGCTCGGGCCCGAACCGGTAGCCCGGGACATCTGGCCGGAGCTGATTCAGCAACTGGCCCAACGCCCCACCCTGGCCCGGTTGATCACGCCCGAAAGCCGCACGCTGGAGCTGACGCTGCGCCCGGTGGTGTTGGAACGCTACCTGCACCGCCTGCGCCTGGACGGCAGCATTCCGCGCCCGTTGTTCGAGCGCATCCAGACCCGCGTGCCCGAACCGGACCGACCGATGCTCAAGGCCATCGCCCGCCGGGCCATTTGGACGCAACACAATTGCCTCGAGATTCTCCAGACCTGGCTCGACGCCGCCCTGGCCCAGCAACCGTTCCCGCTCCAGGACACGATCGAACTGCTCCGGCTGGTCGAAACCTACGAGCCGGTGGACGTCGCGGCACTGAGCGCGTTCCTGCCGCACTGGCGGGAGGTCTTGCAGCAGGAAATCCGCGACGCCGCTTTGCCCAGCCCTTTCTTCAACGAGCGGGTGCGCGACCTGCACGGCAGCGCGCGCGACCAGCGCCGGCCCGACACCAGCCGCGCGGCAGCCAAGCAACAGGAGCTGGCGTTGATCGAGCGGCTGGCGCGCGTCTTCGACCGTTGACGGCTCGAGCCCTTCCCGGCTGCGTCGCCCCGAACGCAGCGCGTTTCAGCTCAGGTACTGTTTGGGGAATTTCCAGGGCTTGCGATACGTGGGCACGGCCAGACGCGACGCCTCCGGATCGCCCACGATCCATTCCTTGTCCGGATCGAATCGGATCGAGCGCCCGAGTTTGAGCGAGAGCAGGCTCAGCACGATCGGCACGTCCACCCGGATGTGATAGAACACACTGCAACTGGGCTGCTGACGCGATTTGATGCAGTCGAGCCATTCGCGTTCGTGGCCGGGCGAGGGCGGGATGGACGGCGGCGGGGGCGATTTGCCCTCGAGCCGTTTGCCTTCGGGCACGATGTTGAACATGGTGTAGTTGGCGTAGAGGGTGCCGTTGGCGCCGTGGAAATAAATGCCCAGCCGCCGACGCGGTTCGGGATCACGCTCCAGATCGAACCCGTAGCTGTTGGTCAGCGACGACATCCAGGTCATCGTCAACCGGGGGTACTGCCAGAGCACTTCGTGATGGTCATAGGCATCGCCGTCATCGTCCACGACGTAGCGCCCGCCCGCCGAGCTGGTGAGCAACGGATAGCCCAGCTCCAGCGCCCAGACCGGCAGATCAATGATGTGCGGCGCCATGCCCGGCGTCCAACCGCCGCTGTAGGCCATCCAGGAGCTGTGGTAATAGGCGTTCTCGGCCAGCAGCCGGTTGTAGGGGATCAACGGGGCGGGCCCGCACCACAAATCCCAATGCAGCCCTTCGGGCGGGGTGTTGTCGCGCGCATGGCCGATGCCGGCCGGGGTCTGATTCATCACGTTGAAGGTGCGCACCACGCCGATCGGCCCCAGATTCCCGCTGCGAATATACTCGACGACGCGGCGGTAATTCTCCGAGGCGTGGATTTGGGTACCGATTTGCGAGATCACGCCGTGTTTGCGGATGGCGTTGCGGACGGCGAGGCTCTCGCCCAGGTGCAGCGTCATGGGCTTTTGCAGATAAATGTCCTTGCCTGCCTCGGCGGCGGCGATTGCTTGCAAACAATGCCAGTGCGGCGGCGTGGCAATGATCACCGCGTCCAGATCCGGTTGCTGGAGCATCTCCCGAAAATCCACGTACCCCTTGCAAGTGGGCTTGTAGGTCTCGACCGTCGCCTCCAGACGCGCTTCGTTCACGTCGCAGGCCGCCGTGACAACCACGTCCGGATACCGCGCGCAATGGCCCAGGTTGGCCCGACCCATCGGGCCGCAGCCGATCAGGCCCACGTGAATCCGGCTGTTGGGCCCGGGCCGGCGGGCCGGCCGTGTCGCTGCGCCCATCGCCAGATGCGGCGCGGCAAAACCAATCGCCGTGATCGTGGCCGCCTTCTGGATGAATTCGCGTCGGGATGTGCCCGCGGAGCGGGGCGGCTGGCCGCCGGCCGGCGACGGTGGCGTGAATGCCGGCTCGTTCGAGTTGAGATTCGCCGATGTTCGAGCGTGTGGATTCATCTCGTTGTTCATGATGCTTTTGGACGTTTGGAGCGCGCGGGTTCTGGAAAAAATTTTGGGCTGAACGGCGACCGGAAGGCCTCCCACTGTCGCGCACAGGCCTCGGCCTCGGCCGGGCCGCCCGGATGTATCCAGAGCCGGTAGCGCAGCACCAGCGGTCGGTCCGGGCGAAGTTCCCATCGCGTACCGGCGGCTGGAAACGTCGGCTGCACCCAGTTGAGGTTCGGGAACTCGACCCACTGGCCCGGATAATCGGGATTGGTCGGGTGCTGCAGAATGAGCACGCCTGCGAGCGCGTCGCTGCCGCCGAAGCGCCCGGCGATTTGCGCCCAGGCGCGCGGCAACGCGCTGCCCGGCGGATCGGTGTGCGTGAGGATTTGTTGATCGCTCACCCGGGCAAAGCGCAGGTTCAGCCCGCCGTACTTGTCAGTGCCGCGCCGCGCCAGATGCACCGGTTCGCCCAGGGCCAAAAACTCCAGCTCCAGGTCCAGCACGCGCGCGCCTTCGACCGCCCGATACGCCCGGATGACGGCCCGCTCCCGCACCAGCGCTTCGGCATCATCCCATTTCCAGAGATTCTCGGCGATCAGTTGCGCGAAAACCGGCCCGGCCGCCGCAAAGCAGCGTCCGACCGGTCGGGCGAAAACCCGTTGCAAGGCGTGCAGGTCGCCGCGTTGACCGCGCCAATCCACCTCCGGCCACGCCCAATAAATGCCGCGATGATGCGGGTGATCCAACGGCCAGTCGCAGGTGAGGATTTCACCCTGCGGACCGGCCAGCGGATGAATGTAGTCGCTCCGGGCGCGCGCATAAATCCGGTTGGCAGGCTGGATTGAATCCAACAACCGGCCGGGCTCCACGAGGGCGTAATTGTAACGCAGAACCAATCGTCCGTTCTCCTGCAGCTCGAACTGGCCGTGTTCGGGGTTGCGCTGCGCCGTGAGTCCTGACGCGGTTGCATCGGGCCGAATCTCCGGCCGGAATGTGCGCCGGCCTTTCGCTCCGTCGGGGAGCAGCCAGCACAGGAACGTCGGCTCCGGCTCGCCGTCGGCGGCCAGAATTTGGGTCGGGATGCCCAGGCCGGAGGTCGGGCCGATTTCCTGCAGGAACAGGCGACCTTCGAGGGCGGCGCGACGTTGTTCGGGCGTGAGCCGGACGCGAATGCTCACGGGCGCGTGCGCGGCCGCCAGCGTTCCATCCGGATCATGAACCACCAGTTGGTCGGCGGCTGGGGCGCGGGCGAACAGGAATCCGCCCAGCGCAGAAATGAACAGCAGAAACCGTCTCATCGTGCCCCGGTGACCGGTGGACACGATTTAAGTGGCCGTGCGCAAAGTTGTCGAGCCGTGTTTGGCGCGGGGCGAGCTTCGCCGTTGCGAGCGGTTCGGCTGTTGCCGGCCGGCGGTTATTTTTTCTCTTCCTTTTTCGGCTCGGCTTCTCTCCGGGGCGCGCCGCGGCTGAACTCCGGCGCAGCGCCGAGATTGAGCTGCTCGAGCACGGCGGTGGTGATGTCCTGCTCCGGGCTGTAGTACAGGACGATGGGCGTGAGGTTTGGGGTTTGCGCCGAGGTATCAATCACCAGGCTGTAGCCGGCGGACTTGGCGCGGGCGGTGATCACGTTGCGGATTTCGTCAATGATGCCGTCGCGCATCCGGCGCTGCTGCTCGTCGAGGGTGGCGCGCGCCCGCCGTTCGAACGCCAGAATCGCGTCTTCGGACTCCTTGATGGTTTTGAGTTTGGCCTCGGCGGCCTGACGGCGGCGTTCGCGTTCTTCGGCCGCCACGGCCTGGTCCTCGGCGTCGGCCCGCAATTTCTGGTATTCCTGCTTGAGCTTTTCGTAATCCTCGCGCAGCGCCTTGTATTCCTTGTCCAGCTCGGCGGCGCGGTCCTTGAGCGCGGCGTCGGCCTGTTTGGTCTTCCAGTAGTTGTCGAAGACCTTGCGCAAATCCACCGAGGCAACGCGCGTCTGCGCCGAAAGCACACCGTTGCTCAGCACCGTGGCAGCGGCGAGAACCCACCAAAAACGGAACAAAGTCGTCATGCCGCGAGCTAACCAGAGTTTCGCAGCCGCGCCAATCTCAAAGTGACCCGCTCTGCGCGCCACGGCCCGAGACCACGGTCAACGCGCCGGCGCCGAGCGCTATTTGCCCAACAGCTCGGCCAGGCGCGCTTGAAATTCGGCGACGTTGTGACGCTGGATTTTGATCGTCGGCACCACGATGCGCTCGGGGCTCAGGGCGCTGGTGTCGCCGCGCAGATACCGGGCCATGCGCAGGATGGTCTGTTTGCCGAACTCGTACGGCTGTTGCACCACCGTGCCGTGAATCGCGCCCTCGGCGATGCCCTGGAGCACGTCCGCCTCCTCGTCAAAGCATACGATGCGGACGTGGCCGACCTTGCCCGCGGCGCGGACGGCGTGCAGGATGGCCGGCCCGTTGTACGCCCACAACCCCACCATGCCGGCCAGGTCCGGATGCCGCACCAGTGCGTCTTCGGCGTTTTTCTGCGCGCGGACCGGATCGGCGTCATCGGTGCGGACATCCAGAATTTCGATGCCGCTACCGGCGAGGGCTTCCTGAAGGCCGGCGAGTCGTTCGCGGGCGTTCTGGGCGTCTTTTTTGCCCACAAAAACCATCACCTTGCCGCCCCGGGGCAGGGCTTCTCGAAGCATTTCGCCGGCCTGACGCCCCGCCGCGACATTGTCGGTTCCGATGTAACAGCGTCGGCGGCTGGCCGGCGCGTCACTGTCGTGAGTGATCAGGAGCGTGCGCCGGGCGATCTGATCGAGCGCGGCGGTTTGATTGGCCGCATCCACGGGGCTCACAGCGATGCCGTCCACGCCGGCGGCCAGCAAATCATCCAGCAACTGTTGTTGTTCGGCGGCGCTGCCGGTGGCCGGCATTCGGAACAGCACCTCCACGTTACCGGCGTGCCGGGCGGCCTCCTCGGTGCCGCGCCGCGCCAGCGTCCAGAAATTCGCCGATGTGTTGGCCACAAACGCCAGGCGCAATTTGCGTTCGCCGGACGATGGGCTTCCGCCGCAGCCGGCCACCGCCACCAAAACCAGCGCCGGCAAAGCCGCCTTCCAAACCAACGCCATGGGTTTCATCCACCGCCGATTTCAAGGCCAATCGCCCGACAAAATCAATGCCGAAGCGCACCAGGACGTCTTCCCGCCCCTGCAGGACGCGGCTGCCAGCCGACTCACTGAAACCGTTGGCGCGAGGCCGGGCGAGCGTCCGCTCGGCCGGGCATGCCTGCGGCCGTTCGGCGGCGGGCCCGGCCGCTGAGGATCGCAGACGGTTGTGCGCGAGTCGGCGGGCGGAAGTTTTTGCATTGCCAGGCCGACACGTTTGCCCATTTTCAAGCCGGACTTTTGTTTTATGGCCGAGAAACCGCGACACAACTACGACGAGAGCAAGGTCAAAACGCTCTCTTCGCTGGAGCACATCCGTCTGCGCACCGGCATGTACATCGGGCGCATCGGCAACGGATCACATCCGGACGACGGCTGTTACATCCTGCTCAAGGAGATCATTGATAACGCCGTGGACGAACACATCATGGGGTTTGGCCGTGAGATCGAGATCACGATCGAGGTCGAGATGACGGAGCGCAGCGTGAAGGTGCGCGATTACGGGCGCGGCATTCCGCTGGGCAAGGTGGTGGACTGCGTTTCAACGATCAACACCGGGGCCAAGTACAACGACGACGTGTTCCAGTTCAGCGTGGGGCTCAACGGTGTGGGGACCAAGGCCGTCAACGCGCTTTCGGAACGGTTTCTGGTGCGGAGCTACCGCGACGGCGAGTTCGTGGAGGCGCTCTTTCAACGCGGCAAACTCAAGCACGAAAAAAAGGGCAGAGACCCGCGCCAGCCCGATGGCACCTACGTCGAGTTCCAACCCGACCCGCAAATCTTCACGGAGACCGAGTTCCGGCCCGAGCATGTCGAGCGCCGCCTGCGCCATTACAGCTACCTCAACACGGGGCTGAAGCTGTTGCTGCGCATGAACGGCGCGCCCGAGCCGAAAATTTTTCAATCCCGCCACGGTCTGATGGATCTGGTGATGGAGGATCTGGCCGCCGACGGCAGCGAGCCGCTCTATCCGCCGCTGCATTACAGCAGCCGGACGCTGGAATTCTGCTTCACCCACAGCAACAGCCGCTACGGAGAAACCTTCTACTCGTTCGTCAACGGCCAGTACACCAGCGACGGCGGCACGCACCTGAGTGCCTTTCGCGAGGGCCTGCTCAAGGCCGTCAACGAATACAGCGGCGAGCGCTTCGAGGGTGACGATGTGCGCGAGGCCATGGTCGGGGCCGTCGCCGTGCGACTGAAAGATCCCGTGTTCGAGTCGCAGACCAAAAACAAGCTTGGCAACACCGAAATCCGCACCGAGCTGGTCAACAAGGTCCGCGAGGAGCTGCTGCACTTTTTCCAGCGCAACAAAGCGATCGCCGACACCATTCTCGCCAAGGTCAGGGACACCCGGACTCTGCGCAAAGAGCTGCAGCAGGTCAAAAAGCTCGCCCGCGAACGCGCCAAAGGGATCATGTTGCGCATTCCGCAGTTGAAGGATTGCAAGAACCACTTCGACAAGAAAAAGGACAAGGGCCGCGGCACGATGATTTTCATCTGCGAGGGCCAGTCGGCCGCCGGCTCGATCACCAGTTGCCGCGACGTGAACAACCAGGCCGTGTTCGTCCTCAAGGGCAAACCGCTCAACGTCTGGGAACTCAAGCGCGACGTGATGTACAAAAACGACGAGCTCTACAACCTCATGCAGGCGCTCAACGTCGAGGATTCGCCCGAGGGTCTGCGCTACGAAAAAATCATCCTCGCCACCGACGCCGACGTGGACGGCCTGCACATCCGCAATCTCCTGATCACGTATTTCTTCCGGTTCTTCGAATCGCTGGTGCGCGACGGGCATCTCTACGTGCTGGAGACGCCCCTGTTCCGCGTCCGCAACAAGGACAAAACCATCTACTGCTACAGCGAGGCCGAACGCGACCGGGCCGTGGCGGAACTGGGCGGTAAACCCGAGATCACCCGTTTCAAGGGCTTGGGCGAAATCAGCCCCCAGGAATTCGCCCAATTCATCGGCAGGGACATGCGCCTGAGCCGCGTCGAATACGCGCCCAAACCCGAACACGTGCCGCTGTTGAACTTCTACATGGGCAAGAACACGCCCGAGCGCAAAGATTACATCATGGAACGGCTCATCGTGCCGGCTGAAGCCTGAGCCGACCCGCGCGCGCGAGCGACCGCGCGCGAAGCGAAAAAAAAAGCTTCAACTCCGACCGATCCGGCACTACGGTTCGTTCCGTCCCGGTCATCCGCCGGACCCAAACAGGAAGCGGCCTCATGAAGTTGCTGGTGTTCGCCCACAAACCGCCCCCGCATCACGGCCAGAGCTACATGGTCGAGCTGATGCTCGAGGGCTTCGGCGGAGACCGCCGCCGGGCCCGGGCGGCGTCGCAACCGGACCGCTACGGCATCGAGTGCTACCACGTCAACGCGCGGTTGTCCCGGCAACTGGAAGACATCGGCGAGTTCCGCGCCGGCAAGCTGCTGCTGCTGCTGCGCTACTGCCTGGAGGCGATCTGGTGTCGCTTCCGTTACGACGTGCCCAACCTCTACTACATTCCCGGGCCGGGGAAAAAATCGGCGCTCTATCGCGACTGGCTGGTCATGGCGTTGTGCCGGCCGTTCTTCAAGCGGGTGATTCTGCACTGGCACGCCGCCGGCCTGGCCAAATGGCTCGAAACCGCCGTGCAGGTCAACACCCGCGCCCTGAGCTGGCGCTTCATGAAACAGGCCGACCTGAGCGTCGTGCTGTCCAAATACAACCTCGCGGACGCGAACAAGTTCTTCCCCCGCCGCGTGCGCGTGGTCAACAACGGCATTCCCGACCCCTGCCCGGACTTCGCCCGAGAACTCCTGCCGGTGCGGCGCGAGCGATTCGCCGCGCGGATGGCGCTGCTGACCCGGACGGACACGGGCGCACGCGAGGCCCGGCCCCACCAGGTGCGCGTGCTTTATGTGGCGCATTGCACACGGGAGAAGGGATTTTTCGACGCGTTGCAGGCCGTGCTGCTGGCCAACCGCATGCTGGCCGAACGCCGCTCTCCGGTGCGAATGAAACTCATCGCCGCCGGCACGTTCGTGACCCCTGAAGAACGAGCCGAATTCGACCGCCACATGCGCGATCCCGAGGTCGCCGGCTCGATCGAGTATCTGGGGTTCGTCTCCGGCGAGGAGAAGAATCGCGTTTTCCGGGAGGCCGATCTGTTTTGCTTTCCAACATACTACCTGGGCGAAAACCAGCCGGTGAATCTGATCGAGGCGATGGCCTTCGGGTTGCCGGTCGTGACCACGCGCTGGCGCTCGCTGCCGGAGATGTTGCCGGACGATTACCCGGGCGTCGTGCCCGTCCGCGCTCCCGAACGGGTCGCCTCGGCGCTGTTGCACCTGATGGGTCAGGAAACCGGCGAGCGGTTGCGCGAACTCTTCGAGAAACGCTTCACGCTGGAAAAACACCTCGCCGCGCTGGCCGAGGCGCTTCGAAGTGTCGAGTCGCCCGAACCCGCCTCTGCGCTGGCCGGCGCGGCCCGACCTTCCTGAACAGCCGTCGCGAACGCTCGTCCTCGTCGCTCGCGACCGCCGTTCGCCGCCGTTTCACCGCTTGAATTTCGGGCGCGGACGGATCGGCGTGGGCAGTTTGGGTGGTTTGGACGGTGGCGCGGTCGCGGCATCGGAAGCGGACTGTTGATGCTCCCGGGCGAGCTGGATGATTTGACCGGCGATGTTCGCCGCGGTGGACGTGCTGCCGGGCGATTGCGGCGCGTGGGACGTGGCCGGGGGCTGTTCGAGCTGGTGCGTGAGCCAATCGCCGGCCTGCAAAACGGTCTGGCCGATCTGGGTTTCGGAAAGTTTCACCCCGCCGATGGGCACGTCGGCCAGCGATTTAACCGCTTCGACAGCCTGCCGGGCGATCTGAGCCGCCTCGGTGGATGCGGCGGTGGGTTGCGCCAGAGTCTGATAACCATTGACGATCCATTCGAGCCGCCCGGTGTGCACGTCCACCAGCAGACCATGCACGGGGATGGCCGCGCCGATCAGCGGGCTGTGGCGCACGATCTCGCAGGCTTTGATGACGTTCTGCCGTTCACTGGCGAAGAGGCCGAAAAATTCAGTGATGTTTTCGGGCAGCGCTTCTCGCCGGACACCGAAGGCGGCCAGCCGCTCGAGCAACTGCATCGTGCCGGTCTTGCAGACCAGACAGTCGGTGTGACCGATGATGGCGATTTCGCGTGCGCCCTTGACGGCGCAGGCCAGCGCCAGCGAACGCATCGTGCTGGAGACCGGCCCGGTGATGATGTTGCCGGCATTGCGCAGCCACACAAACTGCTCCTCGGGAATGCCCAGCACCTCGGGAATCAGCGGGTTGAGGCGCGGGTCAATGCAGGTGAGCGCGGCCACCGGCAACGCGTCGGCAAAATCCCCCGGGCGCAGCCCGGCGGACGGATCGCCCGCCGCGGCGCGGTGATTGGCTTCGATGATGGCCTCAAACAAACGCATCCTGGTTCACCACTCGTCGGTCCCGGGTATCACGAACCACAGCAGCAGGTAAACCAGGATGCCCGGAAATCCCGCGCTGAGGATCGAGAGCAGAACATAAGCAATACGCACCCGGCCAACCGGCAAATCCAGCGCGTGCGCCAGGCCGGCGCACACCCCTGCCACCATGTCGTTCCGGCTCGAGCGTCGCAATTTCATGGGCGGTTGCGGTCGGGTCAGTCGCCGGTCTTGCGCTCGGTTTCCATCGCCTTCTTCAACGCGGGGACCTGTTCGAGCAGCTTCTCGAATTTCACGCCGGTGAGGCTCTCGAGCAACGGGGGCAGTTGGGCGATGATCTGGGTCACATCGCCGGTGAGTTTGCTGGCGCCGCCACCGGGCCCGTTGCCGGTGTTGATGATGACGATGCGCTCGGTCTTGCTCAGCGGTTCGGCGATGCGCCCGGCCAGTTCGGGCAGGACCTTGACGAGCATTTCGATGACGGCGGCTTCGTTGTACTGCTTGAAGCTTTCGGCCTTCATGCGCATGGCTTCGGCGGTCGCCTTGCCCTGCGCTTCGATGATCGCCGCCTCGGCCAGACCGCGCGCCTTGTTGGCCTCGGCCTCGGCCAGACCGGTGGCCTTGATGACCTCGGCCTGGGCGAGTCCGGTTTGTCGGGTGGCAGCCGCGGCGCCGGCGGCCTCGGTCTCGAGCTGAAATTTCTTGGCGTTGGCGAGCGTTTCCACCTTGTAGCGCTCGGCATCGGCGGGCCGTTGGACGGTGGCTTCGAGCTCCTTCTGTTTGCGGAGGATTTCCTGTTGCTGCAGCTCGATTTGTTTTTGCTTCTCGATGATGCTGACCTGGACTTCTTCGGCTTTGACGAGCTGGCCGGTTTTGAATTTCTGCAGGTCGTAGGCCAGGTCGGCCTCGGCCTTTTTCTGGTTCACCGCCGCCTGGTACTGGGCGACGTTGATCTGGTAGTCGCGCTGGGCCTCGGCGATCTTGGTGTCGGCGGCGAATTTGGCCTCCTGACCGGCCTGTTGGGCCTGGGCGCTTTTGATCATCGCGTCGCGGTCGGCCTCGGCCTGGGCGATCACTGCATCGCGTTTGACCTGGGCGATGCGCGGTTTGCCCAGCGCATCGAGGTAACCCTGGCTGTCGCGGATGTCGCGGATGGTGAAGCTGACGATCTGCAGGCCCATGTTGGCCATGTCGCCGGCGGCCACCTCCTGCACCTTGGCGGCAAAGGCGTCGCGGTTCTGGTAGATTTCCTCGACGGTGAGCGTGCCCAGGATCGCGCGCAAATGCCCTTCCAGCGTTTGGGTGGCGATGTTGCGAATTTCCTCGGCGCCCTTGCTCAGGAACTGTTCGGCCGCGGTCGCGATGGAAATATCATCGCCCTTGACCTTGATCTGGGCCACCCCGTCCACGCGCACCGGCACGCCCTTGACCGTGTAAACCTCCGGCGTCTGCACATCAATCGTCAGCAGCTCCAGCGAGAGCACGTCCACCTTCTCGAACACCGGCCAGACGAACACGCCGCCGCCCTTGACGATCCGGAAGCCCACCTCCCGCACCGTGCCGTCCGGATCCACCACGCGGTGTTTGCGTCCGGAAATGACCAGCACCTGGTTGGGGCCGACCTTGGTGTAGCGGCTGGCCCAAATGCCGGCGAAGACAAAAAACACCAGCAACAGCGCGCCCACGGCCAAAATCACCGTCAGCCAGGGAATTCCACTGCCTCCCAGCAGCGCCAGCATCCGATCCACATGCATGCTCATGGCATTCGACTCCGCTGCATCTGCGTTCAACCGATGGGTTCGACGTAAAACTGTGTGCCCACCACGCGCGTGATCCTGACCGGCTGGCCGGCGGCGATCGCCCGGCCCTGCTCGGCCCGCGCCGGAGCCGTGTACCGCGCGCCCGATTGCACGTAGGCAATCTCGCCCACGCCGTTTTCCGGGATGGGCGTGAGCACCGACGCCGGCAGCCCCACCACCGAGGCCAGACGCGATTCACTGGAGCTTTGCGTCTTGCGGAACAGCGAATTGAAAATCAAAAACACCACCCACGCGACCAGTCCACCGCCGGCCAGCGACAACGGCGCGCTGGCCCAGGGACTGTTGGTGGCCTCGATCTGACTGAAGATCAGCCCAAAAGCGCCGAACGCCGTCACAAAACTTGCCAGCACCGTCGGGCTGAAAAACGAAATGCCCGGCACCCCGCTCTGATCGTAACCGGCTTCGGCGTGGCCGCCGGTGCCCACATCGGCCCCGTCATGATCGCCAAAGAAATGCCCGGCGATGGCGCTGATCAGCGTAAAGAGCAGGCCGACGATCAGGCAGATGGCGTAGATAATCATAGGGCTCTTGCCGACCGCGTCGCTGCGCCCAGTTAAGCCGCGTCGCCCTGGCAGCAGCAAGCTTGAAATCGCCCCCCGCCGCTCGCCGTCGCAGCCAGCGGCCGTCGCCGCGCCGGACCGTTCAAACCGCTGCGGCGATCAGATCGCCCACTTCGCGCGTGCCGTAGCCCATCCGACCCGCCGCCAGGGATTGAATCCGGGTGTTGATGACCTGCACCACGGCGGCCTCGATGGCGGCGGCGGCACGGGTTTCGCCCAGGAAGTCGAGCATCATGCCCGCGGCGTTGATGGCGGCGATGGGGTTGATGACGTTCTGGCCGGTGTACTTGGGCGCGCTGCCGCCCATTGGCTCGAACATGCTCGTGCCCTCGGGATTGATGTTGCCGCCGGCGGCCACGCCCAGCCCGCCCTGAATCATCGCCGCCAGATCCGTGATGATGTCCCCGAACATGTTGTCGGTGACGATCACATCGAACCACTCGGGGTTTTTCACAAACCACATGCAAATGGCGTCCACGTGGGCGTAGTCGCGTTTGACGCTCGGGTAGGCGGCACCGACTTCATGAAAAGCCCGTTCCCACAGATCGAAGGCGTAGGTCAGGACGTTGGTCTTGCCGCAGAGGGTCAGTTGGGCGGTTTTGCCGGCGGCGATGTCCTCGGGCTTGAGCCCTTTCCAGGGCTGACCGTTGCGGCGGCGGCGGGCCAGCTCGAAGGCGAAGCGCAGGCAACGCTCGACACCGCGGCGGGTGTTGACCGACTCCTGCAGGGCCACTTCGTGCGGCGTGCCTTTGAACAGAAACCCGCCCGCGCCGGTGTACAGACCCTCGTTGTTTTCCCGCACCACCACAAAATCCACGTCTTCCGGCCCCTTGTCCTTGATGGGACAATCCCGGGCGCGGTAGAGCTTGACCGGTCGCAGGTTGATGTACTGCTCCAGCTCGAATCGCAGCCGCAACAGAATCCCCTTTTCCAAAATGCCGGGCTTGACCTGCGGATGGCCGACCGCGCCGAGATAGATCGCCTTGAACCGACGCAATTCCTCGATCGCGCTGTCGGGCAACACCTCGCCGGTGCGCAGGTAGCGTTCGCCGCCGAAATCGTAATAATGCCAGTTGAGCCGGAAGCCGAACTTGCGCGCTGCCGCCTCGGCCACTTTCACGCCTTCGGCCACCACTTCCGGCCCGGTGCCATCTCCGGGAATCACCGCAATGTCGTAGCTGTTCATCGTCCAGAACGCCCTTCCGAACCAGGGCGCGCCATGCTATCGGCCCGACCCGAGGTGGCAACGGATTTTTGTCGCTCCGCCCGCGCCGGCCTCAGCCTTCCGAGCGAGATCAGCCACCCGCGCGTCGGCGTACAACGGCATCCAAAAGGTTCGGCGACCACTGTCCTGGCCCGAAAGCACTTTGCATGCGCGCGGTTCGACCCCCGGAATTCCTCACGAAGGTGATTTCAAGCCCGATCAGACGACCGGCGTCGAGTCGGCCGCCTCGAAGAAGGCAACGATGTTTTCCCAGGGCGTCTCCGGGCCGAGCACGTGTGCCGGGGCAAGAATCAACCCACCGCCGCGCCCCACCTCGCGGATGCGGGCGCGGACCTCGGCGCGCACCTCGTCGGGTGTGCCAAGCGGCATTGTCCGTTGAACGCTGAGGGTGCCCCAGAATGAGAGCCGGTCGCCGTAGCGCCGCTTGATCGCCGCCGGATCCATGACTTCGGGTTGGATCGGGTTGAGGATCTCGATGCCGACCTCGATCAGCTCGGGAATGAAGGCTTCCACGTTGCCGTCCGAATGGTAGAAAACCCGTGTGGCCGGGTTGGTTTCTTTCACGATGCGCACGGTGCTGGCCAGCAGCGGTTTCAAGAACCGCCGCCACAATTCGGGGCTGATCAGCGGCCCGGTTTGGCCGGCGATGTCGTCCCCGGTGATGAGGATGTCCACACCTGCCGCGGCGAATTGCCGGGCAGCGAACTGCTGACACGCGGCAGTGCGCTCGAACAGCGCCCGCGCAATATGCGGGCGGGTCAGCAGGTCCACCATCAACGTCTCCAGCCCGCGCAGATACCAGGCTTGTTCGAACACCGAGCCGGCGAACGCAGCCACTGCCAGGCCCTGCGATTGCAGCCTGCGGACTCGTTCGCGCACGCCCTCGTAACGATACGGCTGGTCCAAGTCCGGCCAGGGATAGCGCTCGATCTGGGCGAGATTTTCAACCGGCCGCAGTGGCGATTCGATCCGTGCGAAATGATGGAAATCACCGGTCCGCCACCAAACACCCCATTCGTCCACCTGACCACTCTCGAGCGCCGTGGACGCCTCATCGCCGAGCCAGTCGGCAAACCGCTCACGAGGCTGCCGGGTCGGGTTGAAGCTGACGCTGCTGATGTCCATGTCGAAATATTCGCGAGGTGGTTTGGGCGCACACCGTTCCCCCAGCAGTCGCGCCACGGGTGGTGTGTAACCAATTACTTCCTCGTAAAGCAGACGAGGCACCCGATCGGTCGGATGATGCTCCAAAGCTGTGAGGACACGTTCGCGGGAGGTCATAACCCTCGTGCTTGAACTCCTCGCTCCGCCGTGCGGTCCGCCGTGCGCTCCGGGCCGCGCTCGGGCGGTTCGGACTCCAGTGCTGCCAGTCGCCAAAGAGTAGACCGGGCCGAACGATTCTGTCGAGCCGGACTCCGGTCCGATGCAGCCACCTGGTGCCGCGTTGCGGGCTGCGCGCAGTTGCGCCGCGCCGGGCCGGAGTGCTAGCTTTGGCGCGCAGACCCGGGGGAAACGGCACGCCGCACCGGGTCGTACGCCGACACGATGGACCGAATCCGAACTCTGTTCCTGGCCGCCGGTGCGCTGACGCTGGGCGTCTGGCTTTCGCCGGCGGAGAACTGGCCGCACTGGCGCGGGCCGAACTTCGACGGCTCCTCGACCGAGACCGGCACGCCGCTGCATTTCTCCCGCACCAACGGCGTGCGCTGGGTCGCTTCCCTGCCCGGCCCCTCGGCCGCCACACCGGTCGTTTGGGGTCAACACGTCTTCGTGAGCTCGACCGACGTGCGTTCCCGGACGCTGCGCGCGCTTTGTCTGGACGCCCGAACCGGACGCGAACTTTGGAATCACGAGATCGCGCCGGGCTTTCAACAGGACGATCGGAGCAACCTGGCCTCGCCCTCGCCAACCACCGACGATGAGCGGGTGTACTTCTACTACGGCACCGGCCATCTGGTGGCCTTCGATTTCACCGGCAAGAAACTCTGGGAACGCAACATTCAGAAAGACCACGGCCCGTTTGCGTTCCTGTGGACCTACGCCGCCAGTCCCACGCTCCACGACGGGCGGCTTTACCTGCAGGTCCTCCAACGCGACGTGCCGGTCCAGGGCCGCGGCCGGCCCGACGGGCCCAACGACTCGTATTTGCTGGCCCTCGATCCGCGCACCGGCAAGGACCTCTGGCGACACGTGCGCCCCTCCGATGCCGTCGCCGAATCCCGCGAAGCCTACAGCACACCGATCCCCTGCCGGCATGAAGGTCGCACGCAACTGCTGGTGGCCGGGGGCGATTGCATCACCGGCCATGATCCGCGCGACGGCCGCGAGCTGTGGCGCTGGGGCACGTGGAATCCGACGCGCATCTCGCACTGGCGGCTCGTGCCCTCGCCGGTGGCCGGCAATGGCGTGGCCCTGGCCTGCGCTCCCAAGGGCGCGCCGGTCTATGCCGTCAAACTCGGCCTCAGCGGGACGCTCGACGATTCGGCCCTGGCCTGGGTGAGCCGCGACCGGGAGGTTTCCACTGATGTCTCGACACCCCTGTTCTATCGCGGTCGGTTTTTCGTCCTCAACAGCGACCGCAAAACCATCGCCCGAGTGGACCCGGCCACCGGCAAACCCGACTGGATCGGCCAACTCGAAACGCGCGACAAGATCGAGGCCTCGCCCGCGGCCGCGGACGGCAAAATCTATTTTCAGGATTTCCGTGGACGGGTCTTTGTCGTCAGCGCAGGCCAGGAATTCAAGGTGTTGCACGTGGCCGAGTTCGGCGAACCGGGTGACAACCAGATTCGCTCCAGCATCGCGATCGCCGGCGGACGGTTGTTCGTTCG
>CAYXJB010000020.1:0-221 GCA_964465445.1 uncultured Verrucomicrobiota bacterium | reverse complement strand
CCCAGTCAAACGCCCGGCCACTCGTCGAACCGGTGGTGGGTGGGGCTGCGAGCGGCCGCCAACCACGGGAACGGCCGCACGCGCTCAGGGCCGAGTTTTTCATTCAGCAGGCGCAGGTTGACCCGGCTCACCACCGTGGCACGCGGCGGCGAAACCAACACCGCCAGCGCGTCTGCAGCCACCGCGCGCGGCAGTGCCTCGAACACCAGCAGCGTCTGATT
>CAYXJB010000019.1:21204-22637 GCA_964465445.1 uncultured Verrucomicrobiota bacterium | reverse complement strand
AGCCGCGCCCTGCAGGCCGACGGCGTGGCTGCCGATACGCTGGGACTGTTCGTCGGCCCCGAGCTGGCCGAGGAAGGACACTTCCCCATGCCCTCGCAAATCATCCTGTTTCTGGAAAATCTCTGGGATTTCGCCGAAGGCGACGAACAACTCTTCCGCGCCGAGGTCCACACCACGCTCCTGCACGAGCTGGGGCATTACCTCGGATTGAACGAAGACGACCTGACCGAACGCGGCCTGGAGTAATGATTCGCGAAGAGCGGCACGCCAGCGCGCATTCGAATCGAGCCCAAGGATGCGCCCACCGGCGGCTCGGCCGGAAGAGGAAAGGCCGGTGCGGGAGAACGCTCAGTCCCGGGTGATCGCCCTGAGTTCGGTCTCCAGTTGCCCGCGCAACTGCTCGCGCTCGGCATCGGAGAGCTCCCGGGGCACGCGCAGCACCCGACCCAGGATCATGTCGCACCGGGAAAACGGAATCGGGATCTGAAAACGGTCCCAGCTTCTGAGGCAGATTTTTCGGTGCAGGTGATAGGCGAACGGGATGATTGGCAGCCCGGTGAGTTGGGCCAGGGCAATGATGCCTTCCTGCACGACGTAGCGCGGCCCCCGTGGACCGTCAGGTGTGATGGCCAGGTCGTAACCGCGTTGGGCCCAGCCGACCAGTTCGACCAGCGCCTGAGCGCCGCGGCGCGAGGAGGAGCCGCGGACCGGCTGCACGCCGAATTGTTCGAGAATGGCGGCGAGCAGGGCGCCGTCGCGGCTGGCGCTCACCAGGGCGGCCAGGCCCGCAGTGCGATTGCGTTTGCGGGCGAACGCAAAGTACGCCTGCATGCACAGCGCCAGTCGGTTGTGCCACACCGCGTAAATGGCCTGGCCGGCGGGGGGCGAGTCGAAAAAGCCGGAACGATCCTCCCAGCGGTAGCGGAGGGTGCAGGTGACCGCTCGCGAGACCAGAAATGCCAGCCATGCGACGAGGCGCTGGAAGGCGGTGGGCGCGTGGGGCAGGGCAATCCGGCCGTTGTCAACGGCAGCGCGGTTCGAGTCGGCAGGCGAAACGGTTTCTTCCATCAACTGCTCTTTTTGAGTGCCGCCCGAACCAGCTCCTCGACGGTTGCTTGCGGGCCGAGGGCGCTCTGGGCATGGCGCACGGCCTCGTGGGCCTCGGGTTGTTTGAATCCCAGAGCCATGAGCGCCAGCACCGCGTCGTTGAGTTTTTGGTCGGCGGGCGAAAGAGCACGGGCGGCGCTGGCGGCTTCCCACGCGCCCGGGGCACCGATCTTGTCCCGCAGTTCGACCACGATCCGCTCGGCGGTTTTGCGGCCCACGCCGGAGATTTGGGAGAGCGCTTTCACGTCGCTGCGAGCCACGGCGCCGCGGAAGGTGACGGGGTTCATGCCGCTGAGGATGTTCAGCGCGGTTTTGGGCCCGATCCC
>CAYXJB010000019.1:6072-21194 GCA_964465445.1 uncultured Verrucomicrobiota bacterium | reverse complement strand
GACGAGCAGGCGAAACAGATCGCGCTCCTCGGCGGTCATGAATCCGTACAGTGTGTGGGCGTCCTCGCGCACCACCAGTTGCGTCAGCAGGGTCACTTCCTGACCGGGCGGGGGCAGGTTGGCGTAGGAGGAAAGCGGGATGAGGACCTCGTAGCCGATGCCGTTGACGGCAACGGTGACCTGCGTGGGCAGGGCTTCGACCAGTTTGCCGTGCAGAAACGTGATCATGGCTCGAGGCGAGCGTTGGCGGAACGCGATCGGCGGAGCGACGCCGGCTCAAGCGCCGCGGATCGTTGCCGGAATGCCTGCGGGATGGGCTGCGGCGGCGAGCCGGAACGTTTCCAGAGCCGGTACGAATGGGCGGACATTGGCGTCGAGCGGTCAGATTTTGCGCGCCGGCGTCAGCGGCTGGAGCCGCAGTTGCTGCGCGTGCGCCAGTGCCAGAGCCAGCGCATCGGCGGCGTCGGGTTCGGGCGTTTGGGAAAGATGGAGGAGTCGTTGGACCATTTTGGCGACGGCCAGTTTCTGGGCGGCGCCGTAACCGACGAGGGCCTGTTTGACCTTGCGCGGCGCGAGTTCGTACACGTCCAGGCCGGCATCGGCCACCGCAGCCAGCGCGGCACCGCGCGCTTCGCCCAGGATCATGGCGGTTTGCAGGTTTTGCGCATAGAAGAGAGCTTCGACCACGCACACATCGGGGGCGAATTGGCGCACCAGCGCGCGCAACGTTTCGGCAATCCGCACCAGACAGCGCGATCGCGGCCAGGAGGCCGGGCAGCCGATCGTGCCGAAGGCCAGCGCCTGTGGATGCGGTCGGCCGAGTCGGATGATGCCGTAGCCGGTGCCCCGCAGTGACGGGTCAATGCCCAGGATGATGCGCGAGTCGTTTTTCGCCGGTGCGGTCGGCTCCAGAGCCGGTTCGGGCAGGCGCGTTTTCACGCCGTGGAGCCGGTCGGTCATTTGCTTGAACTGGCCGAGCGTGAGACCCACGCGAGCAGTGTGCCCACGGGCCGGGCTTTTCAAAAGCAAAATCCGGGCTGAGCCGCCGCACAACACGGATCGGGCCGGGCCGTTCCACGGGGGGCGAACCGGTCGCAAGATGTTCGGGGGCGAGCGGTGTAGGTCTGGTGGCGCTCGGCGCGGCGGTAACGAGGCCCGGGGCGGCCCAGGGCGCGGCGGCGGGAAGCCGTGCGGAGGCCGGCGGGGCGGTGTCTTTGAAGCGGGGGGCGACGGGTTGCGTTGGAGCAGTGCGCCGGCTAAGCTCCGGTCGGTGAACCGCTTGACGAAACAGGAGCAACTGGTTCTTTGTATCGTGATCGGTTTGCTTTTGACGGGCTGGGCCGTGAAGGCCTGGCGCACGGCCAAATCGCCGTCGCCTTCGCCCGTTTTGTTGACGCGCTGACATGCAAGAAATTTCGTTCGAGGCCGCATTGGAGAAGGTTTTGGCTCGTGACCCTCGCTATCATCGGGACGCCTACGCCTTTGTGCGCGAGGCGCTCGATTACACGCAGAAACGGGTCGGCCGGGCCAACGGCGGCAAGCTCCGGCACGTGACCGGCCAGGAATTGCTGGAGGGCATTCGCGAATTTGCGCTCCAACAGTTCGGGCCGATGACGCTGACGGTCTTCGAGGAGTGGGGCATCCGCCAGTGCAGCGATTTTGGAGAAATTGTCTTCAATCTGATCGAAGCCGGCGTGCTCTCGAAAACCGAGAGCGATTCGCGCGCCGACTTTGCGCAGGGCTACGATTTCGAGGAGGCGTTTCGGAAGCCGTTTTTGCCCCGACGCAAGCTCGTGTCCGGACAGGCTGAACCGCGCCCGGCGCGTTCCTGAACCCCATGCGCCCGGCGGCACTCAAGCGGCACAAGGCAGCCCGTCGTGTTTCGTCGCCGCGCCGCACACCGTCTGAAGGCGGCATTCCGCCGCTGCCGCCGGGGGTGCAGATGGTGACGCTCGACAACGGTCTGACGATCATTGTGCGGGAGGATCACAGCGCGCCGGTGGTTTCGGCCCAGGCGTGGGTCATGTCCGGCAGCATTCACGAGGGCCGGTGGTTGGGGGCGGGGTTGTGTCATTTGCTCGAGCACATGCTCTTCAAGGGCACGACAACCCGACCCGGCAGCCGCATTGACCAGGAGGTGCAGGAAGCCGGCGGCTACATGAACGCCTACACCAGCTTCAATCGCACCGTGTACCACATTGACGTGCCCAGCAGCGGTGCGACGGTGGCCATTGACATTCTCTGCGACGTGATGCAGCACGCCACGCTGCCGGAAGAGGAGCTGGCCAGGGAAAAGCAGGTCATCCTGCGCGAGATGGACATGAACCAGGACGACCCGGACCGGCGGGCGAGCCGGCGACTCTTCGAGGTGGCCTACACGCGCAGTCCCTACCGCTTCACCGTGATTGGTTATCCGGATATTTTCAACACGCTCACTCCGGCCGATGTGCGCGCCTTTTATCGGGAGCATTACGTGCCCAACAACACGTTCTTCGTCGTGGTGGGCGACGTGAACCCCGAGGCGGTGATCGGCCAGATCCGCGCCGCCTACGCACAAAGCCCGGCGCGGCCGCTGCCGCCGGTGGTGCTGCCCGAAGAACCCAAACAAACTGCGCCCCGAGAGGTCATCGAGGAAGCGCCGATCGAGTTGGGCTATCTGCACCTGGCATGGCACATCCCGGATTTGCGCCATCCGGATTTGCCGGTGCTGGATGTGCTTGCGGTGGTGCTCGGAGCCGGGCGGAGTTCCCGGCTCTACCAGCAGGTGCGCGAGAAAAAGGCGCTGGTGCATCAGGTCGAAGCCTGGACCTACAGTCCCGGCGGGCCCGGGTTGTTCGGCGTCAGCGTCGTGGCCAACGGGGACAAATTCAGCGCCGCGCGGGAGGCAATCCTGGCCGAGATCGCTCGTCTGCAGCAGCATCCGGTGTCGGCGGGCGAACTGCGCAAGGCCATCAAACAATTCGTCTCGGCCACGCTGGCAACGCGAAAGACCATGCAGGGCCAGGCCCAGGACCTGGGCAGCTCGTGGCTGGCCGCCAACGATCTGAACTTCTCGGCCCGTTACCTGGCGGCCATCCAGCGTGTCACGCCCGCCCGACTCCGGCGCGTCGCCCGCCAGTACCTGACCGAAGAAAACCGCACCCTGTATGCCTTGTTGCCCACCGGCGCGACGCCCCGCGGTGTGAAGGTGCACGAGGTGACACGCGAACAGGCGATTCGGAAATTTGTCCTGCCCAACGGACTGCGATTGCTGGTCAAGGAAGATCATCGGCTGCCGTTCGTCGAATACCGCGCCGCATCGCTGGGGGGCGTGCTGGCCGAAACCCCGGCCAACAACGGCCTCTCGCAGCTCTTCGCCAAAATGCTGCTCAAGGGCACGCGCCGTCGCTCCGCCGGCCGTATCGCCGCCGAAATCGAATCCCTCGGCGGCAGCATCGAGACCTACGGCGGGAACAACAGTTTCGGCGTGAGCCTCGAAACCCTCAGCGAGGATTTCGCCACCGGGCTGGACGTGCTGGCCGATGTGCTCCTGGAGCCGACGTTTCCGGAAGCCGAACTGGAGCGCGAGCGAGAGGCGCAACTGGCGGCCATCCTGGCGCAGAAGGACGACCTGCTCCGAAGCGCGCTGCGCGCCATGCGCCGCGGCCTGTTCGGTCCGTCCGGCTACGGGCTGGAGCCGCTCGGCGAGGAAGAATCGGTGCGAACGCTCGGGCGCGCGGATTTGATCGCCTTTCACGAGCGGCTGGTTCGCCCGCACAATTGCGTGCTGGCCATCTACGGAGACGTGCAAACCGATGCGGTGGAAGCGGCCGTGCGCAAGGCGTTCGGGCGCTGGCAGGCGCGGCCCGAGCCGGGGCTGACGTTGCCCTCACCCCCGCCGCTGCAGCAGGCCTGGCGGCGGGTCGAGCCGCGCGACAAAAAACAGGCGGTGCTGGCGCTGGGCTGGGTCGGCACCACACTTCGAGACGAGGATCATCATCCGCTCGAATTGCTCCAGGAAACGTGCAGCGATCTGGGTTCGCGCCTGTTCCTGCGCATCCGCGAACAACTCGGCCTGGCCTATTACGTCGGCGCGCAACACGTCGCCGGACCGATTCCCGGTTACTTCGCCTTTTACGCCGGCACGGCGCCGGAAAACGCCGAGCAGGTCGAACGCGAGCTGCTGGCCGAAGCCGAATCCCTCCGCACCCAGGGTGTGACGGCCGAGGAACTCAAACGCGCGAAAGCCAAAATTCTCGGCCAGAAAAAAATCGCGCGCCAGGATCTGGGCACGCTGGCGATGATGACCGCCCTGGACGAGCTCTACGGCCTGGGCTACGACTACCTGGACACCGAAGACGCGCGCATTGAGGCGGTCACGTTGGAACAGGTCAGGGCCGTGGCGCAGAAGTATCTGCGGCCGGATGCGTTTGCGCTGGCGGTGCTGCGTCCGGCGTGATCGGCTGAGAGACACGGTTGCGCACGCCGGCGCTCCGGAAGCTCATTGCCCGCGACCCGGCTTCGGCAAACACGGTGGTGCGGTCGCCTCGCGACGAGACCGGCGGTTCAGCCGGCCAGGGCCACGGTCTCGGTCCGTTCCGGCGGTTCGGGTGGCGACGCATCGGCCGGCGGCGCGGGTGATTCATCCCCTTCATCCAGCGGCGCGGGTGTGTGATCAGACACCGGTTCGGCGGCCTTGTGGAATTTGACGCTGACGATTTTGCTCACGCCGTGTTCTTCCATCGTCACGCCGTAGAGCACGTCGGCCATGCTGATGGTGCGTTTGTTGTGGGTGATGATGATGAACTGGGAATGCTGCAGGAAACGTTGCAGCAGGCGCACGAAGCGGTTGATGTTGGCTTCGTCCAGCGCGGCATCCAGCTCATCGAGCACGGCAAAGGGGCTGGGCCGGACCTGATAGATCGAAAAGAGCAGGGCCACGGCGGTCATGGTCTGTTCGCCGCCCGAGAGCAGCGAGATGGTCTTGAGTTGTTTGCCCGGCGGACGCGCGACGATTTCGATGCCGCTTTCGAGCACGTCATTTTCGTCCACCAGAAACAGGTCGGCGTGTCCGCCGCCGAACACCTCGGTGAACATCGCGCGGAAGTTTTGGCGAATCTTTTCGAAGGTTTCGCGGAACATCTGACGGGTCTCGGTGTTGATCCGCTGGATCACCTCAAGCAGCTGGGCCTTGGCGCGCACCAGGTCGTCGTACTGCCGGGTGAGGAACTGGTGGCGTTGCTCGGCCTCTTCGTACTCTTCGATGGCCACCAGGTTGACCGGCCCCATCTCGTCGAGTTTGCGCTGGAGAACTTCGACCTGCCGGGCGACGGCGTCCCAGTCGGTGGCCGCGCCGGCGGCGGCCATTTCCTCGGGCGAGAGCACATGCACGCGGGCGACGCCCTCGTCGGCAAAGGTGATGGTGATGCATTCGCTGCGCACGTCGTCGAGATTGACGTGGTATTTCTGCTGGATGCGCTCGCGCAGGTTCTGGACGGTCATTTGTTTCTGGGTCAGCTCCACGTCCAGCGCGCTGCGCCGGTCCTGGAGTGATTGCAGATCGCGCCGCAACTGGCGGAGGATTTCCTCGGCGGCGGCCAGCTCGGCCTCCCGCGCCTGGCGTTGCACGGTCAGTTCATCGCACTCGGCCCGAAGGCGCTGCCGTTCGGCATCCAGTTCGGTGATGCGGGTGCGGGCTGATTCAATGGCGGCATGTGCCTGCTGGCGTCGGCTCTGCGCCGTGGCGATGTCCTGGGAACGACGGGCGATGAGGTTGGCGAGCTCGGTCAGGCGCGTTTCCAGGGCGCTTTGCTGGCCGCGTAGCGAGGCGCAAAGCTGTTCGCAGGTGGCGAGCGCAACCTTCGACTCGGTGAGCGCGGCGGTGGCGGTGTCGCGCTGTTGGCGCAGGGTCTCGAGCGCGGCGGTCAGGTGCTGGAGTCGGGAGTTGGACTGCTGTTCGCGGGACTGGAGTTGGGCGAGGTCCGAGCTCAGCGTGGCGAGCTGTTGCTGGTCATTGTCCTGTTGGGACTGGAGCGATTGGATTTCGAACGCGACGGTTTCAATTCTCTGGAGCAGGTTGTTGCGAGCGGTTTCCAGAGCGTGGCATTCGGCTTCGCGACCGACGGCGGTGACCTCCTGGTCGCGCAAGCGGTTCTGCGTCTGCTGGAGGGCGGCCTGCAGTTCGGTCTGCTGGCCCTGGAGGCTGCCGCGGCGTCGGCTGGCATCGGCTAGGCGTTGCTGCAGATCGGCCAGCTCGGTGCGGAGCTGAGCGATTTGGTTTTTGCGACCGAGGATCGAACCCGGGGCGGTGGGGCTGCCGCTGCCGTTGAGGTAACCGCCGGTGTAGATGCCATGACGGTTGAGCAGCTCGCCATTGAGCGTCACAAAGTCGCATCCGGCGTGGCCGTTTTGCATCTGGGCGGTGGCGCTGGCCAGATCCGGCGCCAGAAACGTGCGACCCAGCAGCGATTTGACCAGCGTCTCGACGGTCGGGTCGGCTTCCACGACCGCGAGGGCCGGTACCAATTCGCCCCGCGCGAGCCGTTCCAGCAGCGCGTGTCCCTGACCGCGGGGGGCCATGTCGCCACTGAAGGCCAGTTGCGCATCGGTTTGCCGGGCAACGGCCAGCGCGGCCACACTGGCGCGACCGGCGCGATTGCGCGCCAGCTCGGCCAGAATCTGCTGAGCGGAATCGGGATGCTCGGTCAGAACGATTTGGAGGTGATGGCCCAGGGCGTTCTCGATCGCCACGACGAATTCGTTCGGCACGCGGATGTAATCGGCCAGCGAGCCCAGAACTCCGCGACACCGCCGCAAGGCCGCCAGCGTGCCGCTGTCAAAGCCTTCGCGGGCGTCGTCCAGTTGGGTAAGCACGGCCAGGTGAGACCGTTTTTCGGCCAGCGTTTCCAGGAGGCGATCCTGTTCGGCTGAGGCGTTTTCCAACTCGGTTTGAAGGGCCGCCAGCCGCGCCTGATGTTCCTGAACCGCATCGCGAGCCGCCGCCACGTCCAGTTTCAGATGCTGCACCTGCTCGGAGAAGGTCTGGAGGCGCTGGTCCAATTCGGCGCGTTGGGTTTCGAGCTGGAGCTTCTCGGCGGAGAGTTTTTCAAGCTGCGCGGTCCGGGTCTGTCGGGCGAGCTCGATGGCGCTGATTTCATTGCGCAAGCGCGCCAGTTCCTGCGCGGTGGCAAAGGCTTCGGACTGCGCGTGTTGGAGCGCCTCCTGGGTCTGGCGGATTTGGGCTTCGAGCTGGTGAAGCGCCGCCTGCCGTTCCTGCAGCGCACCGTGATGACGATCGCGGTCGCATTCGGAGTCCGAAAGTCGCTGTTGCAGGGCGGCCAGCTCGTCGGTGGCGATCCGACGGCGTTCTTCAGCTTGGGCGATGTCGGCGTCGGCCTGGGCGTGTTGGTCGGCCAGCTCGGCCAAACGCTCCTGGTTGAACCGGATGGTGCTGTTGCACTGATCGGTCTGGGCCTGGAGTTGGAGTTCCTGCTGCTGGAGTGTGGCGATGCGGTGTTCGAGCTCCGTCAGCTCGGCGCGCTGTCGGGCGAGGGTCTCTTCGCTTTGCTGGATGGCGGCGGTACGGGCCTCGATGTCGGCGCGCAGTTGTTCGGCGGCGGCCTGGCGTTCGCGAATTTCGGCCTGAAGGACATCGAAATGGTGTCGGGCCAGTTGCGTGTCCAGATGCTGGAGTTCCTGGGCGAGTTGTTTGTAGCGACGCGCTTTGCCGGCCTGTCGCTGGAGCGAGCCGATCTGGCGTTTGACTTCGCGAATCAGATCGGCCACGCGCAGGAGGTTCTGCTCGGTGTATTCGAGTTTTCGGAGAGCCTCCTTTTTTTGGGCTTTGAAGCGGGTGATGCCGGCGGCTTCTTCGAAGATGATGCGGCGCTCGTCGGGTTTGCTGGAAATGATCTGGGTGATATGGCCCTGGGCCATGATGCTGTAGCTGGCCCGCCCGATGCCCGTGCCCATGAAGAGCTGTTGGATGTCCTTGAGCCGACAGGGAACACGGTTGATGAAGTACTCGCTGTTGCCGTCCCGGAAGATGCGGCGGGTGATGGTGATCTCGTTGTAGGCCATTTCCACACCCGCGGCCCGCAACTGCTCGGCGTCCACGTCCCCGAGGGTGAGCGAAACCTCGGCCATCCCCATGGGTTTGCGCGCATCGGTGCCGCTGAAAATCACATCGGCCATCTCCGCGCCGCGCAGCGCCCGGGCCGATTGCTCGCCCAGCACCCAGCGAATGGCGTCCGAAACGTTGGATTTGCCGCAGCCGTTTGGCCCGACAATGGCCGTCACCCCGGGCTGAAAGTTCAGCGTGGTCTTGTCCGCAAAGGACTTGAACCCCAACACGGTCAGGTTCTTGAGGTACATGCGCTTTTTACCGGGCAACACAAACACAACCGGCGACCCCGGTAAAGGAAAAACCACAATACCGTGGGTCATCCGCGCCGCTCGACACAACTAATTGGTGAGGAACCGATGGTTTGAGTTGTGTCCTGCGACGATTTCTATTTTGTCAACGATGCCCTTTTAGAGGCGCGGGCCGGGCGCGTCAACATTTTTTTTGCAGCGCGGTTCGCCGGCGATTTGACTCACAAAGATTGTTACCAAAGCGGGCTTGCCAGGCGCTCGAACAGCTCTAAACTGGGCGTTCCTGATAACGAGGTAAACCAACAAAACCGATACAACGATTTATGGCGATTGCAGCAAATGACCTGCGACGCGGGCAGGCGATTGATTACAACGGCGAAATCTGCGTGGTGCTCGACGTGCAACATCGCACCCCGGGAAACCTGCGCGCTTTCGTGCAGGCCACGCTCCGGAGCATCCGCACCGGAAAATCCTCGGACGTGCGCTTCAGTTCCACCGAAAAGGTCGAGACCGTGCCGTTGACCAGCCGCAAAATGGAGTTCAGCTACCGCGACGGCGACGACTACGTCTTCACCGATCCGGAAACGTTCGAAACCGTGACGCTGTCGCCCGAACTGGTGGGCGAGGCGCGCCATTACCTGGTCGAAAACGGAACCGTCACCGTGACCTTTGTCGAAGATCGGGCCGTCTCGGTGGAATTGCCGCCCAGCGTGGTGCTGACCGTCACCGACGCGCCCGAGGGCATCCGCGGCGACTCGGCCAACAACGTGCAAAAACCCGTCGTGCTCGAAACGGGCATCACCGTCCAGGCGCCGCTATTCATCAAAACCGGTGAGAAAATCCGGATTGATACGCGCACCGGCAAATATCTCGAACGGGCTTGACCGGTGAATCCGTTTGTGGGGCGGGACACCGCGTGTGTCCCGGTTTTTTTGTGCACGCCCTGCTTCGACCCGCCGGCACAAAGAAAATGGTGGTAGGTGGTGGATTCGAACCACCGAAGGCGTAAGCCAGCAGATTTACAGTCTGCCCCCGTTGACCGCTTGGGTAACCTACCACCCGTCAGCAAAAGCAAACCAAAAACCGCCCCGTCGTTCAAGCCCAAAACCCGCTCGCCGTCGGTCCAATCGAACGAATTTCAGCGCCGCGGCCGGGGCCCGAATTTGTCGCATTTCTGCCGGCCACAAACCATCCCGGTGCTCGAGCACAAAAGCCGCGCAGGGGCAAGCCCGACAACCTTGCTGGAGCGCGCCGCACAGCTCGGGCACAAGTTCACCCGACTATAGCGATCGCCCTAGCCGGCTGGCGGCCAACGGATGGGCTTGCCGAAATCGCACCGCGGCGATAGAAAGTGGCCACTGGCCCCGGGTGCGCATGACACCTGCCAGAACAACCGGCGAATCGGATCCGAGCACTGCTGTTCCAGCCGCGACGGTGGCGCTGCGTTTGCACCCTCGCCGCCTTGAGCCGTTCACATTGCGGCTGACGGCGACAACGAGTGTGCAGGTTTGCAGAGCCCCGGTGCGTACCCGTCGGACCGGCACAACACCTCCAACACCGCCATGAATCGAATCTATCAGGGCCGCGTCACCAGGGTTGAACTTCTGCCGGGCGCAAACGGCCAACCGCAGCCGCTTGCCGACTGGCCGGAAATACTCTGGCAGCACCACGAATTGTTTCAGGACGCAGTCAATTACTACGTCGTTTGCCTGCTCGCCCTGGCCGGGCCGCGCAACGAAAGCCTCTGGCAACTCCGCCGGCGCCTCAACGCCACCGTCACCGACGCGGACGGCCACCCGCAGGACGATGACCTGATGGTCTGGCGGCCATTCCGCCGACGTGGCGTGCTTCGCAGCGGGATGCGCGATTCCGTCGCCCCCTACCTCTGCCCCGGCCAACCCGACGCCACGCCCGAGGATTGCTTCGCCGCCGTGCTGAAGGGGAATGAATGTGCGCAAACCGAGGAAGGCCGCGCCCGATTAAGCGAGGGATTGGCTCAACTGCTCGCCAAATGCACGGGTGATTCCCGCTGCAAACAAGCCGCGCCGGTATTCCTGCCTCGCTTTGCCAAACCCGACTACAAAGGGAACTACGGTGCGGACACGACGACACTGCTCCGAGAAGATCATGCGGCGAGACTTCCCTTCGTCATCCACAATCCGCAAACACGGGCTGACTCCCCGGAATTGGATGAATTCGGCGTCCATTCCATCGCGCTGCCAAACGAGAAGAAACCGCGATTCGCTGGCGAAGAGGCCATCAAGAAACTTAAGAGCATGGTCAACGAGTGGCGCAAGCGGCAGCCCGAATCCAGCGCGGACTGGAAGCGCCTCGAGTCTGCCATCGCGAAGTTGGAAACAAGCATTGAGATTCCTGGGTATGCAGGAGCAAGCGCAAAAGGATCGCAAGAGCTTTCGCGAGACAAACAACTGCGGCTCTTCGCCATGTTCCTGTTCAAATACGTGGAACGCTCCGAGTTCACCTTGGGATTGCTCCGAGCTACCACTCCGAAACCCAATCCGGAAGAACATCCACCTGTGCCTGTCTCCCGCCAATTAAGCGGGGGCGATCCAATCCGAATCGCGCGCGGCTCGCGAGGCTATGTGTTTCGCGCGTTTACCAGCTTGCCCTGCTGGGGAGGCAATGATTCGGGCAAGCCCCAGTGGATTGAATTTGATTTCGCAGCCTTCGAGGAAGCATTGAAAGCCTTGCACCAAGTGGATGCCAAGGCGGAGGAACGGCGGAAAGAACGTGAGAAGAAGCAAGCGCAGCATGATTACCAGCGCGGCAAGACCACGAAGTGGAAATCCACCAGCGAAGATAGCACCCCGCCGCCCGTGCTCGTGGGTGATCCGCGCATCAAGCGACTCGAAGAGTTGCTTTCCGGTGACCTGGCCGAGGAATACGAGATGAGCGAGGGCATCTCCGTCGAATACGGGCTGCAACAGCGCACCATCCGCGGCTTCCGCGAGCTGCGGAAGAAATGGCTCGAAATCCTCGCCAAGAACGACACCCGGGACTACTCGCCCGCGCTTTACGATGAACTGAAACAGAAGCTCCGGGACTTTCAGAAGGAGAATCCCACCATCGTCGGCAGCGTGCGCCTGTTCGAGGCGCTGCTGGAAAAGGACAACTGGCTCATCTGGCGCGAGCCGACCGCCGATGAAATGAACCAGTGGCGCAAGGACGCCGGACTTCCGAAAGATGTCCAATTCGCGCCCGACCCGCTCCAAGCCCTCACCGACGAGCGCGAATTGCTCCACGACATTGATCGCCTTTCCGGCCCGATCCGCTTCACGCCCGCGCACCCGGAACATTCGCGGCGACAGTTTTACTTCTCGGATGTCACCGACCTCACGGCCAAGAACCGCCTTCGGCACAATCGCCAGACCGTGGACGTGGAACTGGCCGTCAAAGAAGACGGCGTTTGGAGAAAGAAAGAGGTCCGCCTCCACTTTTCCGCGCCGCGCCTCCTTCGCGACCAGCTCAACAACGCGAGTGGCAAGGATGCGGTGTTCCAGCAGGCAATGATGGAAGCGCTGGGGATTTCAAGCAGGTTGACCGCGCTCAAGAAAAAGCAGGTCGTTGAAGGCTTCGAGCATTGCGCCGCTGTGGCCCTGATGCCGGAAGTCCGCAACGATGGAAGCAAGCGCATCCTGCTCAATTTCCCGCTCACGCTCGACGGCGAGAGCATCGCCGGGCAACTCGGCAAGGCGGAACGCTGGCACGATTTGCAATTCGGCGGAGCGGATGGCGAGTCCTACTGGCTGCGCTGGCCGAAAACATGGATTGACGAGAAGAAGGAGCGGAAGAAAGCGCCACCCGCACCGTGGTGGACAAATCCGCAGCCATTCCAAGTCTTGTCCGTTGACCTCGGCCAGCGCGACGCCGGGGCGTTTGCGCTGATTGAAGCCACGCCGGGCGATCGGCCCAAGCCGCAAAGCCGCAAACTCGGCGAGGCAGGCGACAAGACCTGGTGGGCCACCGTCAAAGCCACGGGCGTGCTCCACCTGCCCGGCGAAGACGCCAAACTCCGCCGCGACCGGACCGCCTTCGACGAGGAAGACGACGACGCGAAGGAATTGGAAGAACTTTCCGGCATCGCGGGCGCATGGCCACGGAGGCCGAGTGGACGGAAGCCCGCGACATTTGCGAGCAGCTGGGTCTGTCTGCCGACAAGGTGCTGGGCAAGGAGCGTTGGCGATATTCCTTCCCCGAACTCAACGACCAATTGCTATATGCGCTCTACCGCGCCCAGCAACGCCTCGCGCGTCTGCAAGGCTGGAGTTGCGTGGCCTGGGAGGAAACGGACGCGAAGCTCAAGGCGAAGTTCGAGAAACGCCGGGCAAGAATCAAAAAACAGATCTTAGAGGCCATCACCCACCGCGCGGAGGAAGCCGCGAAGCCGGAGGACGAACGCGAACAGGAAATCCTCGATCGCGGTCGCTGGCTGGACAAAGCCAAACCATTCGTGGAGCGCAACGTCTGGAATTGCGTGGCAGACTGCATCAAACGGGAAATCGAGAAAGAGCGCGAAATCATCCAGGCGCAACTCGTCCGCATCGCCGACCGCATCCAGCCGTTGCGCGGCGAATGGGACGACGATCGCGTGCGCGAATTGGTCCAACGCCTGACTGCGGAGGCGAATCTCAGTTCGCCGGTCACGCGTTCCCTCGCCGCCGAACTTGCCGCCTTGGTGGCCGCCAACGATTCCGCCAAAGCGGTGCATCTTCTCAAGCAACACCTGTCTCGCGACCGGCATGAAATCCCCGCCGACCTGCTCCGGCTCGCGAAAGAAATCCGGCCCTTCCTCCGTCGCCGTTGGAAATGGGAACAGCGGAGCGACAGAATGAATCATTGGCTCGTGATCGAAAAGACCGGCGTCGCGAGTTACGAGCCGGTGAAGCTGGCCGGGCAACGCGGCCTGTCCCTGGCGCGCATCGAGCAACTCGATTCACTGCGCCAGCGCTGCATCTCGCTCAACCGTGCGCTTCGGCAAAACATCGGCGAGCCGGCCAGGCTGGGCAGAAGCAAACGCGGTATCGAACTGCCCGACCCCTGCCCGGACATTCTCGACCGGCTCGACGCGCTCAAGGAACAGCGGGTCAACCAGACGGCTCATCTCATCGTCGCGCAGGCACTCGGCGTGCAGCTCAAGCCGCACGAAAAGGATCAGAAGGAACGCGCCGCCCGCGACATTCACGGCGAATACGAGCGCATCCCGGGCCGCCAGCCGGTGGACTTCATCGCCATCGAAAACCTCCAATACTACAGCATGACCCAGCGGCGCGAGCGCAGCACCAACGCGCGACTCATGAAATGGTGTCGCCGAGAGTTGCGCAAAAAACTCATCATGCTGTGTGAACCGTACGGCCTGCGCGTGGTCGAGGTCTGGCCGGCGGACACCTCGAGATTCTGCTCGCTCACCAGCGTGGCCGGCTTCCGCGCCGTGGAGTTGAATCCCGATGACGCGGAAAACTTCCGGTGGAAGAAACATCTTCTCCGCCTGCGTCAAGCGGGCGCGGGCAGGCGCAAGCTGGACGAGGAAGATCGAAAGGAAAGCGAGCGAATCAAGGCGCTGTTTGATCAACTCGCCGAGTTGAACAAAGACCTTTTGGCGGAACGAAACAAGGCCCCTGCCGGAGGCCGGCACTTCCGCCCAAAATGGCGCACGCTGCTTGCGCCGATGCCGCTTGGCCCGCTCTTCGTGCCCGCCTCGGCCACCGAAACCATCACGCGGCGCAACAAGCACTCCGGGAAAGAGGAGCATGTTGTGGTCTTCAAACCCGTGAACAATCGCCGTCCCACCGTGTTGCAGGCCGACATCAACGCCGCCATCAACATCGGCTTGCGCGCCATCGCGTCGCCCCACGCGGATGACATCCACACGCGTATCCGGGCCAAGAGCGACGGCAAGACATTTGCCGTGCGGGCGGACAACAAGCGCGAAGACGCGCGCTGGGGAGAAAGCCCGCCACAAATCGCCGTAGCGGACGCTGAAAGCCGCAAGAGACTGCTCACTGACAAATGGCTGAACTTCTATTTCGACTTCGGCGAGGTGGGGGACTTCGACCATGCCACGATTGACAGAATCCAGAACCGAATTGTGAGCGGGCGCGGCCTTTGGGGATCAATCAAAGGCAACGACAAGCGCGAGGGCAAAGACTGGCAGCGCTGTTTGGAAATCAACGCCGCGCGGTTGCGAAGCCGGGGATTGACTCCGCCCGAGGGTTGGGAAAACGACGACGTTCCCTTCGCCCCGTGAGCGACGCCGGTCTCAAGACGCAGGGCGGTCTGGAGGCCCAGCCCATCATGCCGGTGCGGCGGCTGAACAATTACGTCTATTGCCCGCGCCCGTTTTATTTCCAGTGGGTCAAGAATATTTTCCAGGAGAGCGCCGACACGATTGCCAGCTCAACGCTGCATCGCAACGTGGACGCGCCGTCACGGCTGGATGACGAAAAGACAAAAGCGCTGGGTGAAAACCTGCCCGAGGGCACAAAGCTCCGCAGTCTGCGGCTGGAGAGCGAATTGCTCGGCATCGTCGGCGTGGTGGATTTGGTCGAGGGCGGGCCGGACGGCCCGGAGATCATAGATTACAAGAAAGGTTCGGCCAGGCGCACCACAGAGGGCGAACTCGAAGCGCGGGAGCCGGAGACGATTCAAGTGGGGGCGTACGCCCTCCTCTTGCAGGAGCACGGCGTCAAGGTTTCCAGCGCGGTGATTTACTACGGGGCGGACAAGCGGGGCGTACCGGTGGAGATCAATGA
>CAYXJB010000019.1:0-6054 GCA_964465445.1 uncultured Verrucomicrobiota bacterium | reverse complement strand
TTGCTGGCGAAAACCCGGCAGACCATTGCGGACGCCAAAGCGCTGGCCGCTTCTGGCCGATGTCCCCCACCACTCAGGAACGATCCACGCTGCCTCGGCTGCTCGGCGTATCCCATCTGCCTGCCCAACGAATCCCTCTGGTGGGCGCGCGCCGCCCGGGCCGCCACGCCCGATCCACAACTGACGTTTCCCTTCGGTGAAGCTTCCACCGATGATCTGCGCGAGAAGATTCTCGAAGCCCTGGACTTCGCCGCCGAGTCCGGCAAGGGGCCGCCCACGCTCGAACCACCGCGCCCGGAACACGACGACGGCGAGGTGCTGGTGGTGCAAACGCCCGGCGCGCAAATCGGCCAGCGCGGCGAGCAGTTGGTTGTGAGCATCAAAGGCGAGGAGGTGCGGAAAATCCCCGGCCAGCAGGTGCGCGCGATCTATTGCTACGGCGCGATCCAACTGACGGCCCAGGCGGTCGAGACGTGCCTGGAGTTGGGGATTGACGTCGCCTATTTCTCGCCGGCGGGGCGTTTCATCGGATTGTTGCGCGGCCTGCCCGCCAGCGGCGTGGATGCGCGGCGCGGGCAGTACCGGCTGTTCGAGCTGCCCGGCGTGCGGCTGCGACTTGCCCGCGAGGTCATCCGCGCCAAAATCCACAACCAGCGCGTGATGCTCATGCGCAACGGCGACGTGCCGGCCCGGGTACTCTCGCTGCTGGCCGGCTTCCGCGACGCCACGGCGTCCGCCCGCGATCTCACCGAGCTGCTCGGCATCGAAGGCAACGCCGCGGCGCTTTACTTCGAGCAGTTCGATTCCATGCTCAAAGAGCGGGAGGAATGGAAGTTCGACTGGCGCGGACGCAATCGCCGTCCGCCGCGCGATCCGGTCAATGCGCTGCTCTCACTCGGCTATTCCATGCTCGCCAAGGAGCTCACCGGCGTCTGCCATGCCGTGGGCCTGGATCCGTTCCTCGGCTTCTTGCACCAGCCGCGCTACGGCCGCCCGGCGCTGGCGCTGGATCTGATGGAAGAATTCCGTCCGCTCATCGCCGACAGCGTCGCCATCTCGCTGGTGAATCGCGGCGAGCTTGGCCCGGAGGATTTCATCAGGAGTACGAGCGGAACTTTCCTCAACGACGCCGGGCGGAAGCGCTTTTGGGAAGCATGGTTTCGCCGACTCGACACCGAGGTGAGCCATCCGGAGTTCGCATACAGAATGGCCTATCGCCGGATGCTCGAAGTGCAGGCCCGGCAATTGTGGCGCTTCGTGCGCGGGGAAGCGGCGGCGTATCACGGCTTCACCACGCGGTAGCGCGGTGTCGCGCGAATGATCAATGGCAGACTGCGGATGGCAAACCGCATGCGAAGAACAAAAGGCCGATCGCGAATTGCGCTGCCATGGGCCATTGGAAATTGGTTCTGACGCAACCCGGTCTGCTGTCGGGAAGCTTGATTTGCCGATTGGCCATCGGGTATCCCTCATCCGCCATCGGCCATCAACCAGCCCGACCGAAGTGAGCAGAGTCCGCTACCTGGTCAGCTACGACATCAGCAATCCGAAGCGATTGCGCCGGGTCGCCCGCGTTTTGGAAGGCTTCGGCGTGCGGCTGCAATATTCCGTCTTCGAGTGCCCGCTGGACGAGATGCGGCTCGCCATGCTCAAGGCCGCGCTCCAGCTGATTGTGAAACACGACGAGGACCAGGTGTTGTTCGTATCGCTCGGGCCCAGTTCCAACGGAGCCAGCCTGATCATCGAGGCCATGGGCCTGCCCTACACCGTGCGGACCCGCGTGACGATCATCTGAACTTTGGGACTTGCGCACGCGGCTCGCCCGGGAATAAAGTCGCCTCCGGCTACGGCCACCGACCACCTTTCTTCCGCCATTGGAAAGGCACGATCCTTGAAATCGCGAGCGACTGCGCCCGATGCGGCGGCGGGGTGCGAGCGCGCCAGTGCGGCCGCCTGCCCGCAACAGCGCTCGTCAAACGAGCTGCGCTTCAATACCAGGCACTTGCTCCGGCTGACTGGAGGCCAGATCCGGCAGACCCTCGGAGCCGATTTTCGCGCTCGCATCACACGTCGGATCAGCCTCCGATACAACACCCAACCCGGGCACAGCCGCAGTCGCCGCGACTTCACAGAGCGTGAGCGATGGTTTGATTCCTGCAGGCGCGCTTGGAGACGCGTTCCCACCATGGCGTTCTGATGCGTAACCCGAAGGGAATGTGAGGTTGATCGGGGGAAGTTTGTCGCGGTTTGGGGGATGGTGCTGAGGGCTGGCGCGGTTGACCAAACTCAGGGTGCGCGCAGTCACGGTCCGATCCGGGCGCGTGGCTTTGGTTTGTGCCAGCGGCGCGGGAGGGTTAAGGTCGGCTCAGCCCGTTCCGTCCCGGCCGGGGAAGAAGCGGCTGGGAGGGTGGCGAGTTCGATGTGCAAAGGCGACGGGACGTGTCGCGAGCGGTGATGGCCAAGTACTGGCACATACTGAACGTCGGGATCCAGAACAATCTGGCGTATCGGTTCAATTATCTGGCCCGAACGCTGTTGGGGTTCATTCCGCTGACGGCGTTGTTGCTGTTGTGGCGGACGGTGTATCTGGCCAAGGGAGGCGAGGCGACGGTGGCCAACTACACGCTCTCGGAGATGATTTCGTACTATTTGCTCATCACGCTGGTGGATGCGCTGACGGCGGTGAACGAGGATGACTGGCAGATTGCGGCCGACATCAAGGACGGGAACATCAGCCAGTTTCTGGTCAAACCGGTGGATTATCTGTGGTATCGGTTCTGGCTTTTTGTGGCGGGTCGGGCGGCGTATGTGGCGGTGGCGTGTGTGCCGTTGCTGGGGTTGATGGTGGTGCTGCGGGCGTATGTGGTGTGGCCGGCGGATGTGGCGACGGTCGGCTGGTTTTTGGTGTCGCTGGTGCTGACGGGGTTATTGCAATTTTTTCTCTCGTACGCGACGGCGATGCTGGCGTTTTGGGTGCTGGAGGTTTCGACGTTCATCTTCATTTTGTATGCGTTCGAATACATTGCCAGCGGGCATTTGTTTCCGCTGGATTTGTTGCCGCCGGCGCTGGAGCAGGCGCTGTATCTGACGCCGTTTCCGTATCAGCTCTATTTCCCGGTGGGCATTTACATGGGCAAGGTGACGGGCGCGGCGTTGGGGCAGGGGCTGTTGATGCAACTGTTCTGGGTGCTGGTGGCTTACGGGCTGGCGCGGCTGGCCTGGGCGCGGGGCATCCGGCGGTATGCCGCGGCCGGCGGCTGAGACGACGGGTATGGCTGCAACAGCGCAACTCCCACGGACGTGAACGGATCGAACCGGGGCGATGCCGGGGCGGGGCGGCGTTGGGCCGGGCCGCTGCAGAGGCTGGTGCGTTATCTGCGGATATACGCCGTGCTGTGGCGGAACTCGGTGACGCGCGAGACGATGTTCAAGACCAATTTTTTGCTCTGGATCGTGGTCGAGCTGCTCTGGTTCGGTCTGCAGTTGAGTTTTGTGGGGGTGATTTATCTGCATACTGAAGCGATCGGAAGCTGGACCAAGTGGCAGGTGGTGATGCTGGTGGGGACGAGTCATTTCATCCAGCAGTTGTTTCAGGCGTTTTTTCTGATCAATTGCGCGAACCTTTCGGAGCTGGTGCGCACCGGCAAACTGGATTTTTTGCTGCTGCAGCCGGTGAACACGCGATTCATCGTCTCGTTGCGGCAACTGGATCTGGGGGCGTTTGTCAACGCGGCCTCGGCGGTGGCGGTGATGGTGTACGCGGCGCGGCAGATGGCGCTTTCGCCGACGCTGCTGCAGGTGGCGGGTTTTCTGGTGCTGTGTGTGGCGGGGATCGCGATCCATTATTCGCTGATGTTCATGCTGGCGACGGTGTGTTTCTGGACGGTGCGGGCGCAGGGGCTGGTGTGGGGCTACTACAATCTGTTTCAGATCGCCCGGATGCCCGACGAAGCGTTTCCGCGGGGGATGTTCCGGGCGGTGTTCACGTTTGCGCTGCCGATGTTGCTGGTGGCCAACGTGCCGGTGCGGCTGTTGATCGAAACGCTCAGCTCGCCGCGGTTGTTGTTGCTGCTGGCCATGGCGGTGATCTGCCCGCTGGTGTCGGAATGGGTCTGGCGCGTTTCGGTGCGTCGGTACACCAGCGCCAGCTCCTGAGCGCCCCGGGTCCAGCGGGTGCAACCGCAGGGCAGGCATCCGGGCCGATCAACTCCCGCTTGCTGTCGGAGCGGCAAACGGGTATCAAGCCATCCGTGAGAGCACAGCTTTCGCCTCCAACGTTGGGGTGTGGTTTGGTTTCGAGGGCATGCGGATGCGGCGCGCGAGCGGCGGGGGTTTTTTTGCTGCTCGCAACGCTGAGCGGGTGCGGACGCGAAGAAATTCAAACCTACCGGATTCCCAAGGAATCGAGCCTGATGCTGGCGCAGGGCGGGCTGCCGGCCGGGCATCCACCCGTGGGCGAGTCCGGCCCACCGGCCTTGAGCTGGAAGCGACCGGAGGGCTGGGAGGAGGTGCCGCCGGGCCAGATGCGCGTGGCTTCGTTCAACGTGAAGGGGACGGACGGCAAGGTGGCTGATGTGAGCGTCGTGCCGCTGGGCGGGATGGCGGGTGGGGATTTGGCCAACGTCAACCGCTGGCGCGTGCAGCAACTGGGTCTGAACGCCGTCAATGCCGAGGAATTGAAAAAGCTCGCCGAGCCGATCCAAATCGGCGGTCGGCCCGCGGATCTGTACGACCTGGCCGGCCGAAACCCCGCCAGCGGCGAGCCCACGCGCATCTTGGGGGCGATTCAGCATCGGGATGGTACGGCGTGGTTTTTCAAAATGACCGGCGACGATGCGCTGGTGGCGGCGCAAAAGCCGGCGTTTCTGGAGTTTCTCAAATCCGTGCAGTTCGGCAGCGGCAGCGCGCCGCGCCAGATTCCGACCTCGGGCGAGTTGCCGCCGGGGCATCCGCCGTTGCAACCGGCCGGCGGTGTCACGGCGGCCGGAGGCTCAGCGGAACGCCAGCCACCCCGCTGGGAAGTGCCAGCAGACTGGCAGGCTGTGCCCGGGGGCGAATTTCTGGTGGCGAAGTTTCGGATTCGCGGCCCGGGCGATGCCCAGGCGGAGGTGAACGTGAGCCACTCCGCGGGCGATGGCGGCGGGCTGGCGGCCAATGTAAACCGGTGGCGGCGTCAACTCGGGTTGAACGAGCTTGCGCCCGAGGCGATCGAGCGGAGCGCACGCACGGTGCGGACCGAAACCGGTTCGGTCTGGTTTGTGGAGTTGACGGGCCAGGATGCGCGCACGGGCCGGGCGGCGGCGGTGGCCGGAGCGATGGTGACGCGTCCGGGAGAGACGTGGTTTTACAAGCTGATGGGCGATCCGGCGCTGGTGTCGGCGCAGAAGGAGGCGTTTGAAAAATTCGTCCAATCGGCGAGGTATTAACATGTTCGAGTTGTTGTATCGGGTGTTTACCTCGCTGCGGCTCACCGTGGTGCTGCTGGCGCTGAGCGCGGTGCTGGTGTTTTGGGGAACGCTGGCGCAAGTGCCCCTGGGGCTGTACCGGGCGCAGAACGAATTTTTCCGGAGTTTTTTCATCTACTGGCAGCCATCGGGCGCGAGCTGGAAAATCCCGATTTTCCCGGGCGGATATCTGTTGGGCGGGCTGCTGCTGATCAATCTGCTGGCGGCGCACACCCGCTACTATCAACCGGGCCGTCGCAAATTGGGCATCGTGCTGATCCATCTGGGGGTGGTGTTGTTGCTGGTGGGCCAGTTGCTGACGGATCTGCTGGCGGTCGAAAGCACGCTGCATCTGCGCGTGGGCGAGACGAAGAATTATTCCGAATCGAACCGCGCCTACGAACTGGCGGTGGTGGATGTGAGCGAGCCGGACTCCGACCGGGTGGTGGCGATTCCCGACAGTCTGTTGCGGACCGGTGCGGAAGTGCGGCACGCGAGCCTGCCGTTTGCGATCCGGGTGCGGCGCTATTGCGTCAACTCCGCGCTGGCGACCAACGCGCTGGCCGGATTCGAACCGGTCAACACCAGTGCGGGGCTGGGGCGGGATTTG
>CAYXJB010000018.1:21075-22792 GCA_964465445.1 uncultured Verrucomicrobiota bacterium | reverse complement strand
CATCCAACAGCTCAATTCGCTGCCCAAGGGGCGACCGTTTTTCATCGCGGTTGGCTTTCGGTTGCCGCACGTGCCGTGCTTCGCGTCGCGAAAGTGGTTCGACCTGTTTCCTTCCGAGGACCAGATTCGACTGCCGCCGGTCCGGGAGGATGACCGCGACGACGTGCCGGAGTTTGCGTGGTATTTGCACTGGAAGCTGCCCGAGCCACGGCTCTCGTGGCTCAAGGCGGCGAACCAGTGGCGTCCGCTGGTGCGGGCCTATCTGGCCAGCACGGCGTTTGTGGACAGTCAGATCGGACGCGTGCTCGACGCGTTGGAGGCTATCGGCGCGACGCGGAACACGGTGGTTGTGCTCTGGTCGGACAACGGCTGGCATTTGGGCGAGAAGGGCATCACGGGCAAGAACACGCTCTGGGAGCGGTCCACCCGCGTGCCGATGATCTTCGCCGGGCCGGGCGTGAGCCGTGCCGCGAAATGCACGCAACCCGCCGAGCTGCTGGACATTTACCCGACGCTGGTCGAACTGTGCGGTCTGCCCGAGAAGGGCGGTTTGGAAGGCCACAGCCTCGTACCGCAACTCAGGCACGCCCGACGTCAACGTCCCTGGCCGGCCATCACGACCCACAACGTCGGCAATCACGCCGTGCGTTCCGAACGCTGGCGCTACATCAGCTACGCCGACGGCTCGGAGGAACTCTACGACCTGCAGAGCGACCCGAACGAATGGACGAATCTGGCCCGCGAGCCGCGGTATCGCCCGATCGTCGAGGCTCATGCCCGCTGGCTGCCCCAGCTCAATCACCCGCCTGCGCCCGGCAGCGCTCATCGCATCCTGGTTCGTGAAGCCGACGCCTGGTTGTGGGAAGGCGAACCAATTCGGCCCGCTGAACTGGAACGGTAACTGCCGCGAAGCTTCCGCGACTGCGAAGCATTGGAAAACCGGAATCGCGGCTGAGTCGGCATTTGGACGGGACTTGGCCGGCCAGATCCGGCTGCCGTGAATAATTTGTGAACAACTCGCATTTGACCATTTCCCCGACCGCATCCATCAGTCCAACCAGGGCTCGGGGTACGACTCAGCCCGCGAGCCGGTCGAATCCAGGCTGCGACATCGTCGAGCAAACTCGTGCACCACTGGCGTTCAAAGAACTTCAGCGTTTGGACCGTGCTGAGGCGGAGCGCACGGGGTTTGTTCATTTGGAGCCGGCAATGCCGCCCCGGGCAACCAGCGTGCGCGCAGCATGACCGAGGAAGAACCGCCCGGGGTGAGGGGATTCGAGGACCGCTTCGTGGCGAAGGCGTGCCGATTCTGTCTGGTCCGTTGTGGGGTCGAGCGATCTGCGCCGTGGTGGGGCTGATGCTGGTTGCGGTCGCCGGCTTTTCAGCTCGGGCGCAGAACCTTTTGCGCAACGGGGATTTCGAGCAACCGCTGGGGCCGGACAACTGGACGGTGATCTATCTGCACGGCGGTCCGGACGACTTCGAGATCAAGGATCGCATCCGGGGCGGTTCGCGTCAGGCGGTCGGACACGCCACGCTGAAGTTCGGAGGCTGTTTTCGTCCGATCACGCTGAAGCTGGCGCACGCGTGTTTTACGCAGGTCGTCACGAATTTGACGCCCGGGCACCTCTACTGGGTGGGCGGCTACATGAAGGAGGACTGGTGGAAAGGCGTGGACGATCCCAAGCGGGACAAATACCTGGTTTACATCGAAGCG
>CAYXJB010000018.1:0-21064 GCA_964465445.1 uncultured Verrucomicrobiota bacterium | reverse complement strand
CCCCGGCGGCATGGGCACGCCCACCGGCGACGGTCGCGCCAGCATGATCGCCACCAACGCGCTCGATCCGGACGCGAACATTGATCCGCCTTACACGTATCCGACCGACATCTGGCGGGAGTTTTTCACACAGCAAACCCCCGATGCCGAGGGCAAGATCGAGGTCCGCCTGCACTACAACAAGGTCGGCTCGGTGATCTACGACAAGACCTGGATCATGGTGGGATATTTTGACGACGTGTATTTGCTGCCGTGAAACCGAACGAGCCCATGCGGCCTGCGGCTGTGAACGTCACGAGTCAAGCGCCCGACATCGTGCGCCGCCTGCTGCGGCATCGGCGTGTGGCTTTGGTCCTGGCCGCGGCGCTGAGCTGGGGTGCGACGGCTGGCGCGCAGAACCTGCTCAAGAATGGGGATTTCGAGTCGCCGTTTCCGGTGTCCGATCCGACAGCGGGTTGGGCGATTGTGTTTGTGGAGGGCGGGCCGGCGGATTTTGCCATTGCGGGCCACAGCACGGCGGCGAGTCGTTGTTGCGGCGGGCGGGGTGCGCACCTGAGGCCGAACAACTGGAGTACGGTGCATGCGTATTTCGTGCAGGTGGTCACCAACCTGGTGCCCGGCGCGACCTATCAATTGCGGATCGAGCGGATGCGCGGCGAGTTCGCGAACTATCTCGATGGCGGGCTGCAGCGCATCTACATGAGCGCGATCACCGACGGTTCGTCGAACGTGATTTTCGGCAACTCCTACAGCAATGGTCCGTACTCGCTCACCGTCACCTGCGGACCGAGCGGCCGGATCGAGGTTCGACTGCACAACTGGAAGCGCTACATGGTCAACGAGAGTTCCGAGGACATGAAACACGCCAAGTGTAGCGCCTGGTTCGACGACATTTCGCTCACATGGATTCCCTGACGCTGCGCCAGTTTGAGTCCGAGCCCGCCCGGCCGAGCTGCGCCTCCGGCCCGCCGGCATCCGCCGGACAGTGGCGAATGCGGGCGATGGGCATGGTCTGGGTACTACTGACCGCGGGCGTTGCGGTGGCGCAAAATTTCGTTCGGAACCCGGATTTCGAGGAACCGCTCGGGCCGGACAACTGGACGATCGTTTACACCGGCGTGGTGAACGGGCCGTCCTGGGCGCCGACCAACTGCGGTCCGAACGATTTTTTGGTGGCCGGTCGGACCACGATGGCGCACAAGGACAAGGTGCCCGGCACCTGGGACGGACACCCGTATTTCTGGAGCAAATTCGGCGGGCATTTCGCGCCCAACCACACCGGCGGACTGATGCACGGTTATTTTCGACAACGGGTTTCGGGTCTTCAGCCCAACGGGTTCTACGACGTCAGTGCCTGGATGGCGCAGCACACCCGCAACGACAATTACCTCGGACGCGCCCAGGTCTGGATGGAGGTTTTGAGCGGGCCGAACCTCTCGATCTCGCGCCGCACGCCCTACGTGATGAACAACGTGGCCTATGATCCGACGGCCTGGCAGCGCTACAGTATCAGCAACGTCATCGCCAGCCAGCAGGGCGAGATCGAAATCCAGCTCCACTACAACATGATCCAAACCATCGCCCAGATCTGGGAATACCGGAACCTCAACGCCTTTTACGACCACGTGTCGCTGATGCCCGTCAATCCCCAGCCGCCGCCACCGCCGCGGATTTTGAGCTGCGTGATCAGCAACCACATCCTGACACTCGAGTGGGAAACCCTGCTCAACAACTACTACCGGATCGAAACCACAACCAACCTCAGCGACACGGCTTACTGGACCACGTTCATCCGCAATCCGTACGTGGACCCGGATTTTCTGGCCACGGGCAGCCGGATGAGCTTCCGCACCAACTTGTTCGCAAACGATCCGGCCTACGACCCGATGCAGCCGCGCTTTTTCCGGATCGTGGCGCGGGCCTACGAACCCTGAGCCGCTGCAAACGCCGGTGCGCGGCCGCGCCCAGGCACTTCAGCGGCGGCCAAACGGCGGCTCCAGTTCGGCGAAGATTTCCGCAAGCTCGACAAACGCCCCGCCGCGCTCACGGCTGCGCAAGCCGGCGATGATCACGGCCATCAATTCGATCGTTTCGCTCAGCGGATAGGGCCGCTGCCCCGTGCGCAGCATTTCGATGAAATCCACAAGCTGGTTGCGGAACGCGGTGTAGGTGTCCCAGCACGTGACCGCCAGGTGACCCTTGGTGCCGAAAACATGCAGCGTGCCGTAGCTGCCGACGGCGTCGAAGAAAACCCCCAGATGCACCTGCACGCCGCTGCGGTGCGTCACGTAGGCGACATCCGACCCGGGGCGGCTTTCGGTGCGAATGCCCAGGAATCCGGGCCCGAGGACCGGCCAGAGCGCCTCCAGCGCGTGGATGGCGTAGCGTTCCCAGGTTTTGCTGGTGCAGGAGACGATCCAGCGCAGCTCGCCCAATTGCGCCTGCTGGCGGCGGATGAGTTTGGTTTCCGGCGCATACCGCATGTTGCTGCTGGAGAGAAACACCTTCCCCTGATTGTGCCAGCGGATGAACTGATTCAGGTCCGGCACGTTGATCGCCAGGGGCTTGTCCACGAACACCGGTAGCCCGGCTTCGATGAAGGGACGAGCGCGCCGCACGTGTTCATGCCCGTCGTCGGTGCCGATGATCACCGCGTCCACCTGACCGATGACCTCCTCGGGCCGGGCGACGATGTGCGGGATGTTGCTGGCGGCGGCGACCCTGGGTGCGTCGGCCGGGTCGTCGGTCCAGACGTGGGTGACCCGCGCCCCGAGAATGCGCATGGTTTGGCGCGGCACTTCCGAGAGGTATTGCGGGATCACCGGGAACGGGCACTTGGCCATCTCCTCGGGATTGTAACCGTTGATGATGGCCGACCAGGAGTAGGGGTGACCGTTGCCTTCGATCATCCCCAGCATCGCGATTCGGATTTCGGATTTGGTGATCTTCATGGGTGTCGAGGTCGCGCCCTGCGGCGCAGAGGTGATCCGTGCACCGGCTGCGCTCATGCACGCGCCGGCATTACGGATGGCCCGGACTCACAATTGGGTTTGGGGAATCTCGACGGGTTTGCCGCTGCGCCAGGATTCCATGTTGGCGACGTTGACCTTGAGCGTCTGGATGGCCTCGTCCACCGTGGCCAGGTCGGTGGCCCGGCCGTCCATGGCGTCGAGAAACGCGTTGGCCTGCGCGATGAACAGGTCGTCGCGCTCTTTGACCGGGGCGGGGTGATACTGCCAGGCTTCGGCCCCGCGCGGCCATTCGGCCCAGCGTTGTTCGTGGTATTCGTACTTGAGGCTGCCCTGCTCGCAGTGGATCTGGTAGAGCGCCTCGTTGGGCGGCTGAAACATGTTGATCGAATAACTCGCCAGCACCGGCCCGTGTCGCGCCGAGAGGCACACCGTGTCTTCGACCGTCACCCCGTCAAGGTACTGATGCGCCGCTTCCACAAACACGCGCGTGGCCGGACCAACGATCCATTCCATCGCGTTGACGAAATGGGTCAGCAAATCCTGGATCGCCCCGCCGCCGGTCTCGTGCCGCGCAAAGTAGATCGTCCGATACGCCGGCCGGAACGTCGGGAAGTGCTGTCCGGCCGCCACCACAAGCTGCAACGGCCGTCCCAACTGACCGCTGCGCACCACCTCGCGCATCGCCCGGATGCCGGGCATGAAATGATACGTGTAGGCCACCGCGCAGAACCGTCCGGTCCGGGCGATGGTCTGGCGCAGTTGGGGCACGTCCTGGAGCGTGGTGCTGAGCGGTTTTTCGATCAGCACATGCGTGCCATGTTCCAGGAGCCGACACGCCACCGGAATGTGCGAATTGGCCGGCGTGCACACCACCGCCCCGTCGTAGCCCCCGGCCGCCAGCGCGTCGTCCAGATTCGCAAAACCCTTCACGCGATACGTTTCACAGACCTTGCGAAGCACCTCGGCGTTGACCTCGCACGCCACCGGTTCGGCCCGGCCGGTGCGTTGAAAACACCGCAGATGACGCTCACCAATGCTCCCGCAGCCGACAATCAAAACCTTGCGTTGCACGGGCGAATTAGAAATGCTGGCCACGCCGTTGGCAAGCTTCAGGGAAGTTGAGCGTGCCGGATTTTGAATAGCGGATCCAAAACGCGGGTCAAAGCTCCCGATTGCTGGTCAACCGGCAAACACTCGTGTCTCGACTCATGCGCAAATTGATCTCGCCCACGGGCTCTCGTCGGCGGACGACGCCTTTTTTTGAGGTTCATCGCGGGCTGCAACCCGGACCGGTTAGCGCGCTGCTGATGCTGTTTCTGTGCACGGTTCTCGTTCCCGAGGTCCGGGCGGCCGCAACGCGACCGGCGCTAGTGCCCGCGCCGCGTCAGGTGCAATGGCTCGACTCGCCCCCCGCGGTGATCTCCACCCCGAGCGTTGCGATTCTTCTGGGCGCGAAAGCGTCCGAACCCGAACAGGAAGCGGCCCGGCTGTTGCACGAATATGTGGCCAGGCGCTTCGGTCAGGACTGGCCGGTGTTGCGCGAGGGCGAGCAAACCGCGTCGCACCGGACGCTGGTGGTGCTGGGCCAGCGCTCCAGTTGCCAGCTTCTGGATGCATTGTGCCGGCAGCACCAAATCGAGCTCGATGCCGCATCGCCCGGACACGACGGTTACGTGATTGCGCCGGTGAGCGAGGGCGAGCGACTGTGGATCGTGGTCGGCGGCAGCAACGCGCGTGGCGTGCTCTACGGCCAGGACACGCTGGCCCAACTGCTGCAGCGCTTGGGCGATCGGCTCGAATGGATTCCGGCGGTGGTGCGCGATGCGCCGGTGATCCCCTGGCGCGGGCGACCGCAAACCCACGTGAAGCTGTATTTGCGGCCGGGCGAACTGGACCTCTACGCCCTGTCGCGGGTCAATTTCATTGATCTGCGCAGCGGGATTTACGCGTTCGAACCGGGAGAGAAGCTCGATCGGGACGCAATCGCCGAGGCGATACGGCAGGCGCATCGCCGCGGCATTCTGGTTTACGCCACGGTCAATTGCGGCGTGCCGCGCACCGAGTATGCGAAAGTGCTCAAGACCTTTCGCGAGCTGCTGGGTCTGGGCGCCGACGGGTTGTGGCTTTCGTTCGACGATCGCGGCCCGGGCGATGATCCGGTTGGCCTGGCGCGGCGCGTGTTGGCGCTGGGCCGGCAGTGGAACATCAGCGGGCATTTGATCGCCATCACTCCGCCCAAGGGTTCGTATCAACGCGTCCAGACCGAGTTCAATCGCAAGCTCATGGCCGTGCCCGGCATGGAACGGGCCATCTGGTTCTGGACGCCGGTGCCCTCGCCCGGGATTCTTGCCCAGGCCCGGAGCATCGGCCTGAAGGTCAAACCCGGTTGGTGGCACAACTGGCCGCGGTATTTCACCGCGCAGGCGTATTTCGGCATGCCGCCGCTGGCCGACGGCTGGAGCGCGCCCGACTACGAGCAACTGGCTGCCGGTGGCGACTGCCTGGAAGCGGTCATACCCTGGGGCGGCAACGGGCTGGGCCAGCACTACGTCGTGCCGGTCATCAGTTGGTGGGGTTGGAATCCACAGGGCCACGACTGGAAGGCATTGCGAGCGCGCGTTTATTCGATCGTCTTCGGGCCGGGCCAGGTGGACGTGGCAATGCGATTTGACGACCGGTTGCGCGAGCTTTTTGGCCTGTTCCGCTACGCCTACAAAGCGACCGAGGAAATGCCGTTCTGCCCGCCGCGATTGAACGACGCCGCCGACCGATCCCGGGCGCATGCGTTGCTCGGCGAGATGGCCGGGGCACTGGAACAACTGACGCAGCGCGCTCCGGCCGAAACGCTGCTCCCGGCCGAGGAGCTGCGCGGGATGTACCTGGAACGGATGCGACGCGAGCTGGACACGCACCGGGCCGCCGTGGATCTGACGTATCCGGACCAGTGGTGGCCCGAGTATCAGCGGCGAATTCTCGATGCGCTCCATCGGGGCGAGGAAGCGCGGGCCAACGAGCTTGCCGCGGCGGGGCGCAAGCGCGTGTTCGAGGAATTGAGCCGGATCGAGCAGGCGCTGGTCGGTTATCCGAATTTGGAAAGCTATCTGGCGTGGTGGCGCCAACGCGCGTCGCTGGATGCGGCCGGGTGGAAACAGTGGCTGGAACGGCGCCAGCGGGCGTTGCGCGAGCGGGTGGCCAACTACAGTCGCACCATTCTGAGCGATGCGACCATGACCGATTGGCTGCGCGAACCGCCGGTGGAATGGGGCATCGGCCGCTGGCAGGTTGCCAACCGACTGTTGACCACTGTCCTGCCCCGGCCGCAGGAGCAATTCTGGGGCGACTGGATCGCCGGGATCCACCGTCGCAACGGGCTGCAAGCGGCCGTCTTCACCGCCAGTCGCGTGCTCCGTCCGGGCGAACCGGGCGAGTACGTCGAGTTGCCGGCCAGCGTGCCGGTGACCGGCAAACGCGACCGGCTGGCGTTGCTGATTTTTGTCGGCGCCGCCAACAAGGACCTGTTTTCCAACACGCTGGTGCGCTACCGCTGGGCCGGCTACCGGTTCATCGAAATTCGCTGGGGCGAGCGCCGGCTCTGGGAAGCCGATATGGGCCAGATTCCCGAACGCGGGCAGTGGTTTCTGGTGCGACTGCCGCCGCTGCCCGAAACCGTGCGCGAGCTGGAGCTGCGCGTGCGGGCCGAAGACCGCAAACGCTCGATGAACAATTACACGATCGCCTATTTTGGCCCGATCCGACTCCTGGAAATGCCCGATTGATCGTGCCACCCAACCCGGCCAAACACGCTGAACCATGAATGTCCGGTTTCGCTGCTTGTGGTGCGTCACGCTGATCGCGCTCCTGACCGGCGGCGTCCCGGCGCGCGCCGGCGTCTCGGACGACGTCCTGGACGTGGGCGATCGGCGTCAGTTGTTTCTGGACGGTTTGTTCTTCGCGGCGTCGAACAACGTGCGGCTGGTGGTGCATCCGCCGCGCAAAACCGGCGAGTTCAACCTGGTGGCGGATCGGCCCTGGGAACGCGGTGGCCTGGGGCCGTACAGTTGCGTGCTCAAGGACGGCGAGGTTTACAAAATGTGGTATCACGCCATGGACACCGAGCTGTGGCACACCGGCCATTCCAACGGCGCGATTTGTTACGCCACCTCGACCGACGGCATCACCTGGACCAAGCCCAACCTCGGCCTGGTGGCCTACCGCGGTGATCGCAACAACAACATCGTCGTGGGCCACGGCGCGGCGGGACTGCGCATCAGCCAGGACGGCATGATGGTGTTCATTGATCCCAAGGCCCCGCCCTCGGAGCGCTATCGCATGGTGCATCGCTTCAGCAAAACCGGCGAACCCAAGAGCGAGGGCGTCAACCTGCTTTCCTCCGGTGACGGCATCCACTGGCGTTGGACGCACGAGAACGTGCTCACGTACCGACCCGAGCCCAGGGGCCACCATCTGGATTCGCAAAACGTGATCTTCTGGGACGAAGGCCGCAAAAAATACGTCGCCTACGTGCGCCGCAACCTGCGCGGCGGCGAGGCCCAGGGGCAGGGCCGGGCCATTGCGCGGGCGGAGTCGGATCGGTTGGGCGGCTTTCCGGCCGTGCAGGACATGCCGGTGGTTTTTGCGCCCGAGCCGCCGGACCCCTGGCATGGCGACACACCGGTGGTGGACTACTACAACAGCGCGGCGTTGCGGTATCCCTGGGCGGAGAATGCCTACTTCATGTTCCCGCAGGCCTACTATCACTACACCCGGGCGCTGCGGGAATTTGCCCGCGAGCTGCCCGTCAACGCCGGACCGATGGAAACGGTCTTTGCCGCCAGTCGCGACGGTGTCCGCTGGGAACGCTACGAGCGCGCTCCCTGGCTGCCGTTGGGCATGAAGGGCGAGTTCGATTGTCACTCGACGCGCCTGATCTACGGGCTGGTGCCGGATCGTTCCGGACGCGAGTTGTTCATGTACTACCGCGGTTCCGACTGGCTGCACGGCTGGGATCGCACCGAACAGAATCGCACCATCCTTGCCGCCGCCGGCCTGGGCGCGGTCAGCAACGTGACGGTTTTCAGCCGGCTGGTGTTGCGGCGCGACGGATTCGTGTCGGTGCGGGCGGACTGGCGCGGGGGCGAATTCACCACGCCGCCATTGCGGTTTGGCGGACGGCGGCTGTTGCTCAACATCAACACCTCGGCCACCGGTCTGACACGTGTTGCCTGCCTGGAGGCCGACAGACGGCCCATTCCCGGATTTACGTTGGAAGAGTGCGACATCATTCACACCGCCAACGAGATCAACCGACCGGTCACCTGGCAGGGCCGCTCGGACCTCGGCGCGCTGGCCGGCCGGCCGGTGCGGTTGCGATTCGTGATGCGGAACACCGACCTGTTCGCGTTCCAGTTTCAACCTTGAATCCGTCGAACGTATGCGGAGGCGAATTTCGATTCCAGCGGCGCTGATGCTGATGATCCTGCTGCCGATCTGCCCGAAGGCGACGCGCGCGGGTGAGCTGGTTCTGGATGTGGGCGATCGCCGCCAGCTTTTCCTGGACGATCGGTTCTTCGCCTCGGTCAGCAACGTGTCGCTGCGCGTGCATCCGCCGCGCAAGACCGCTGAACGCACGCTGGTGGCCGACCGGCCCTGGGAAGGCGACGGGATTGGCGTGTACGCTTCGGTGCTCTGGCATCAGGGCGTCTATCATTTGTGGTATCCCGCAGGCGGGGTGATTTGCTACGCGCGTTCGACCGATGGCATCCACTGGGACAAGCCCAACCTCGGTCTGGTGGAATTCAACGGCAGCCGCAGCAACAACATCGTCGTGGGCCGGGGCGCCGGCGGCGTCGAGCAGGTCAGCTCCGAGGGCATGGTGTTTTACGATCCGACTGCGCCGCCCGAAGAACGATTCCGCTACGCCGTGCGCCTCTCTGACGAATACAAACACACGGTGGTGTTCTCGTCGCCCGACGGCATCCGGTGGCGACTGACGCACAAAAAAGTGCTCACCTTCACACATCCGGAGGGCCGGCAGCATCTGGACTCGCAGAACGTGATTTTCTGGGACGATCGGATCGGCAAGTACGTCGCCTACATGCGGCGGAATCTCTTTCAGCCGGGCTTCCGCGGGCGCAGCATCGCGCGCAGCGAATCGGATCACCTGGGCGATTTCCAGGAGGTCCAGGAGTCCCCGATCGTGTTCGGGCCCGACGAGCGCGATCCGAAGCTCGACGGCCGGCCGGTGGTGGATTTTTACACCAGCGGCGTAATCAAGTATCCCTGGGCGCAGGACGCCTACCTGATGTTTCCCCAAACCTACTTCTGCTATCCGCCCGGCAAACTGGCCGAATTCCCGCCCGCCCAGGGGCATCCGGCCAACGCCGGTCCGCTGGACACCCAGTTCGCCGCCAGCCGCGACGGCATTCGATGGCAGCGATTCGATCGGCGACCGTTCTTGCGGCTGGGTCTGCGCGGGGAGTTCGACAGCATGACGGCCCGGATTTTTTACGGCCTGGTGCCGTCGCGCGACGGGCGCGAGCTGTACCTGTACTATGTCGGCAGCGATCATTTGCACGGCTGGGGACGGGATGAGCGGAATCGGCGGCTGTTGCGCGCCGCGGGTCTGGCGCCGACGCTCGACATCAGTTGCATCAGCCGGTTGGTGTTGCGGCGCGACGGTTTTGTGTCGGCCAGCGCCGCATACGAAGGCGGCGAGTTCGTCACGCCGCCGTTGAAATTCTCCGGACGCGAGCTGGTGTTGAACGTGGACACCTCGGCAACGGGTTTTCTGCGCTGCGAGTTGCAGGATGAAAATGGCCGACCGATTCCCGGTTTCCGCCTCGAGGACTGCGATTTGATCCACACCGCGAATGAACTGGATCGGGTGGTGAAGTGGCGGGGCCGGAGCGATTTGTCCGCCCTGACCGGCAAGCCGGTGCGCCTGCGCGTGGTGTTCTCCAACGCCGATCTGTACGCGTTCCAGTTCCGCTGAGCCGCAACCGCTGCGCTCCGGAAGGGCGGGGCGCCGGCCGCTCCGGCGCTGGGCGGCACCCGGCGCCGCACGGGTCATCGCCCGGCTGCGACCTCAAAGATTGTCCCGCTCGGTGAACTGGAACGCGTACAGATCCGCGTCCCGGAACACGAACCGCAATCGGACCGGGCCGCCCGCCAGTGACGCGAGCGAACTGTTACCCTTCCAGCGCACCACACGGTTGATCTCGTTGGCCGTGTGAATCACGTCGCACTCCGCGAGTGTGAAGCCCGGGATCGGACGATTTTCGGCATCGCGGATTTCCAAGCGCACCTCGCCGCAAGCCGACGTGTCCACGTTGAGCAACAATTGCTCGCCGTTGAAACGCAGTGGCGGGGTCGTGAACTCGCCGCCGTCGTAGGCCGCCCGCACCGACACGAAACCGTCGCGCCGCAACACCAGCCGGCTGATCACGCGGGCCGGCTCGACCGGCGCCAGACCCGCCGCGGTGAGCAGTCGGTTGTTCCGATCGTCCCGATTCCAACCGTGCGGCTCGCTGGTGGCCAGGTAGTACATGTAGAGCTCCCGGGCATTGCGGGCCGGGACGATCCCGTAGCCCATGTAAATCCGAGCTGAATCTACCTCGCCTTTCATCCCCAGCGCGACAAAGGGCCGGTGATCGTAGCGCTGCCATTGAATGCCGTCGCGACTGGCGGCAAAGCGCACGTCCAGCGCGCCGGCGTTGATCGGCACTTCGTTCCTGAATTCGGCCAGATCGGCGTCGTAGTGATAGTACTCGGCCGGAAACATGAAATAGGCATCCTGCGCCCAGGGATACTTGATCGCGCCGCTGGTGTAGGCATCCACCCGCGAGAGATTCTCCCGATCCGGCAGGGCGAAGCGCGCCACGCGCCGGGCGTCGGCCTCGAACACCACCGGAGCGGCCTCGACAGTGCCAAAACTCGCCAGCGTGGCGGATTCGGCCCGCGCCACCGTGCGGGTGCGCAGGGCGGCCCGGCCCGGAAACCGCGGCACGTTCTTGCGGAAGTAGGCCACGTATTTGCCGAGCCGGTCGTCCCAGAAAATGACGTTCTGCGAATCCAGATGAAACGGGCGCGTGTTGGTCTGGAACGTGAGCACGTCGGTGTGCGTGTGTTTCCAGAGCAGGCCGTCGGCCGAGGAATAAATCTGCAGCCAATTGTTGTGGAAATCCTCCGAGTTGGTCACCAAACGAAACCGCTCGCCCGGCGACGCGTTCGGGTCCACAAACACCATCCCGCCGCCGAGCCGGTGGCGACTTCCGGCCGCGTCCTGCGCGGCGATGGCGTTGGGCGGAGCCGGCAGCCCGTCCCCGCGATCCTCGGGCAGCAGATTCAAATTCGGTTTCACCCAGTGCACGCCGTCGTCCGAGCGCGCATAGGCCGCCCAGGCGCCGCATCCGTACCACATGTGATAGCGGCCGTCGGCAAACAGCACCGCCACACCGCCCAGACCGCGCCCCGGCTCGGACACCGCGATCCACTCGCCGGTCTTGCGCGGCGGGTGAACCACGAAGGTCACGTTGGTCGCCTGCTGGACGAAGCGCTCGTCGAAGAGCAGTTGCCGCTGTTTGCCGACGTCGAGGACTTCGCCCGCTGTTGCGCTCAGACCTTCCTGGCCGGCCAGGACTGCCGCCGCCCAGCACCCGAGGGCGAGCCCGCGCCGCCGATTCGGTGCGCCGGAGGCCGAGATTGCAGACCGATTCATGCCTTGAGCCCTTTGAGGTTTGCCGTCCAGCGTTCGTTGCGCCGGAGCAGTTGTTCCCAGGTGACCTCGCTGTTGGCGTAGGCAGCCGAGCGACCCAGGATCGCCGTCAGATTGCTGCGCACGCTCGGGGCAACGGTTGGATTGGAAAAGTCGCCCTGCGTGATGCTCTCGTAGAAGGTCCGGACGTTGTTGGCCACGCCGTCGGCGTACATCTGGTTGGTCCGACCGCCGTTGTAGAGGTCATCGCGCGCCCGGACCAGCACCTCGCCGTAATAGTGCGCCTGGGCCGTTCCGTTCATGCCGTACACACGGGTCATGATGTCGTCGTAGCCAAAGCCGACCTGTTTGGAACTGAGCGTCGCCACCAGCCCGCCCGGAAACTCGAAAATGACCGCAAAATGATCCCAGCAATTGCCGACAAAATCGCGTTTGCGTCCGCCGCTGCCCCAGGCGCGCACCGGCGCGGCATCCAGAAACCAGGTGAGCATGTCCAGCGCGTGAATGTTCTGCTCGACAATCACATCGCCCGAAAGCACCCGATCCACACCCCAGGCGCGCAGACGCAGCTCCGGATTGGTGGGGTCGCGTCGCAGCTCCTCGTCTTGCCGGGCAAAGACCAAACCCGTCTGGTAGGCCGCTTCGGCGGAGACCAGCGAGCCAATCATGCCGGCATGCACACGCCGGACCGCTTCGCGATGCGCCGGGTGGGCACGGGTTTGGAAGTCCACCAACACGCAAAGCCGCCGCGCCGAGGCCGCACGACCGCTGGCCTCGACCCGCCGGCAGCCGGGCACGTCCACGGCCAAGGGTTTGGCACAAAACACGTGTTTGCCCGCCTCGACCGCCGCGGCGATCTGCTCCGGATGAAAATACGGCGGGGTCTCGATGACCACCGCGTCGAGCTTCTGTTCGAGCAGGCGGCGGTAACCGGACAGGCCGGTGAAGCGCTTCGAGGCCGGGATACCCAGTTTTTCGCCGGCGCTCTCGACCCGGTCTGCAAAGTAATCGGCGCAGGCGACGAATCGAAACCCGCCATGGTCCAGAAAGAACTTCGTGATCCACTGACCGCGCCGGCCGCAACCGATCAGGCCCAAATCCAGCTTGCGGTTGGCGGCGTCGCCAAAAGCCAGTCGCGGTTCGATCAGCGTGAGTCCCAACGCTGCGCGTCCGCTGGCGCTCAGAAAGCGACGGCGGTTGATGCCCGGGGAGTTCGATGCGGATGATGTGTTCATGGCTTGCAACGGGTTTGCACGAGTTTTGATCACACAATTAGGAGTCTGCGTATTCGCAATCAAGTCCTGAAACCACCGCCTGCCGCCAAAACACACGCCGGGAGGGCAGGGCGCTATTGGCGCGGCGACCCCTCGGGGAATGCAACGGCCACCGTGACGGTCGTACCGCGGCCCGCGGCGCTGTTGATCGTCAGGTGCGCGTGGATCGAGTCGGCGCGGCGTTGGATGTTTTTGAGCCCGTTGCGACGAGGATTGGCCGCCGCCGGGTCGAAGCCGCGTCCATTGTCCTGGACGGTGATGCGCAACGTTCGGGCGTCGGCTTCGACCTGGACGTGGACTTCATCGGCGGCGGCGTGTTTGAGCGTGTTGGTGAGGGCTTCCTTGACGATGAGGAACAGGTTGTGGCGCATCTCCGGCGGCAGCGCCCGGGCAGGCAGATTGTGCGGCAGGTCCAATCGGCAGCGCGTCGGCCCGGCGGTGAACATTTCGTTGGCCACGTGGGCGATGTAGTCCACCAGACTCTGGAGCGTGTCACTGCCCGGGCGCACGGCCCAGACGATCTCCTCCAGCGCCCGAATGCTCTGGGCGGCGGATTGCGAAATTTTTTCCATGTGCGTTTCGACCAGCACCGGATCGTGCTTGTCGGCCCGGGCCAGATCGCTGAGCAATGAAATCCGCGTCAGCGACGCGCCCAGTTCATCGTGCAGGTCCTGGGCGATGCGCGCCCGTTCACGAGCCAGCGCGCGCTCCCGTTCGACGCGGGCCAGTTGAAGGCGGAATTTGCGTCGCTCCACGAATTGCACGCCGGATGCGACCGCGCCCAGCAGCACCACGAACGCCCCGGCGATGAACCACCATCGCTGCCAGAATCGCGGCTGAATGAAATCGTGGAACGATGTGGCGATGGCCATGTCGCTGAAAATCCACCCGCCGCCGCCGCCCACATGGCGCAGGCGAATCTGGTCGAAGGACGCGTTGGCCTTGAATCGGGTGGTGAGGTTGGTGGGCTGGTTTTCCGGCGTCGCGCCAAGCCCCAGGTTCGGGCTCAGCCACACGGTGACCTGGTCGTCACCGCCCGGGATGTACTGAACGCGAAAGACAATCGTTCGGGCGTTGCCACGTCGCGGCAATTCGTAGGGCCGAAAGCTGTCGGGCCCGGACAATTCCGGCCGGGACGAATACAGATCGTAGTCGCCGGCGACCTTGTTCGAAGGGCCGGTTTCAGAGGTGTAAAAAGCGCTGTAGGCCCACGCCGCCGGTGCGTTGCCGATCGCCAGCCGATACGCATTGGTTTCGAACAATTGGAAGCCCGCGTAGTACTCCTCGTCGCTCACATCCGAGAGCGGGTCCACGTGAAACTTGAAATAGAGCGTGTCGCTGGCCGAATCGTCGCGTCGCACCGCGCCGTGCAGGATGTCCGTACCCGCCCCGGTATTGTGCGCCAGCCGCGGGCCCGGATCGCTCCAGAGCACCGTCGCCCCGGCCGTAGCAGTCATCACCAACCCCGCCGTCGCCACGGCGCACAGCGCGCGGCCGCGGCGCCACCCGGCCAGCCGTGCCCGGGGGGGGTCAGATTGGACTGCAGTCCCGGCCATCCACTATATGATGGAAAAGCGGCCGCTCACAGACAAGCGGCTGCGCGCCGGGGTTGGCGGCAGCGCCGGTCCAGGGAAACGACATCGCCGCCGACGATGCGCCGTTGCTGCGCCGCCGCGGTGCGGGCTCGATCCGGACGGGGTTTTCGTTTGCGCCGGTGGCGCCGTGCCGTTAGCGTTTCCGCTCCGTAATCGCGCAGCAGGCATTGTTGTATGTCGAAACAACCGCTTTCGCCGGCTGAGATCACCGAACTGGTGGTCGGGCTGAATCGTCTGGCGCGCAACCTGTGGTGGACCTGGACACAGGAGGCGCAGGACATTTTTCAGGAACTCTCACCGCGCGCCTGGCAGAATCTCTATCACAACGCCGTGGCGGTGTTGCACGAGGTTTCGGAGCGCGAGTTGCGCGCGCGGTTGCAGGACGCCGACTTTGCGGCGCATGTGCGGGCGGTGCTGAAGGATTTCGAGGCGTATCTGGCCGAGAAAAACACCTGGGCGGCCGAGCACGCGCCCGAAACGCTCTCCCGACCGGTCGCGTATTTCTGCGCCGAATTTGGTTTTCATGAGACGCTGCCAATCGCCGCCGGCGGCCTTGGGGTGTTGGCCGGCGACCACGCCAAATCGGCCAGCGATCTGGGACTGGGTTTCGTCGGGGTGAGCCTGTTTTACCGCGAAGGTTATTTTCAACAGGCGATTGACGCCAACAACTGGCAGACCGAGTACTACACGCTGCTCAATCCCAAGAACCTGCCCCTGGAGCCGGTGCTCGATGCGCGCGGCGAACCGCTGGTCTGCGCGGTGGACCTCGCCATGAACCACGTCTTTTTCCATGCCTGGCGCGTCAACGTGGGTCGGGTGCCGGTGTATTTGCTCGACACCAACCGCCCCGAGAACGAGCCCCATTTTCGGGATTTGACCCTGCGCGTGTACGGCGGCGACAGCACCACCCGCATCATGCAGGAGGTGTTGCTGGGCATTGGCGGGGTGCGCCTGTTGCGCGCGCTGGGCATCGAGCCCTCGGTCTTCCACCTCAACGAGGGCCACGCCGCGTTTCTAACCTTCGAGCTGATCCGTGAAAAACTCGCCGCCGGGCAGAGCTTCGAACAGGCGCAGTCTGCCACCCGCGCCGAATGCCACTTCACCACACACACGCCGGTCGAGGCCGGGCACGACCGGTTCAGCCCGCAACTGATGGATTACACGTTGCACCGGTTTTGCGAAACCGCCGGCGTGCCGCTGGCCCGGTGGCTGCCGCTGGGCCGGGTCAACCCCGACGATCCCAACGAACCCTTCTGCATGACGGTGCTGGCGCTCAAGCTCTCGCGCTCGGCCAACGCCGTCAGCGAACTGCACGGGCGGGTGACCCGACACATGTGGCGCGCCCTGTTCCCGGACCTGCCCGAGGAGCGCGTGCCCATCGGCCACATCACCAACGGCGTGCACCTGCTCGGCTGGATGAAGGGCACCGTGCGCCGGTTCTGGCGGCGCAAACTGCTGGGCAACGGCGATCCGACCGCCGTGCCCCTGGGCGAGGACACCGCGCTGTGGCAGGCCGCCCGGCAGCGCGACTGGGCCACGATTGTCAACGCACCGGAATTCTGGACCAAAATGGCCGATCCGGACTTCATCAGCGACGAGGAACTCTGGGCCCTGCGCTACAAACTGCGCCGCGAGTTGATCGAGTTCGCGCGCCGTCGCCTCATGCAGCAACAGCGCGTCACCCACGGCGATTTCATCGCCTTCGATCAACTGCTCAACCCCGACGCGCTCACGATCGGATTTGCCCGGCGCTTTGCCACCTACAAGCGCGCCCCGCTGATCTTCTCGCAACTGGACAACATCGTGCGGCTGACGCGGGACAAAACGCGCCCCATCCAGTTCATCTTTGCCGGCAAGGCCCATCCGCGCGACGACGACGGCAAACGCTACATCCAGCACATCATCCATCTGAGCAAATACAGCGATCTGAAGGGCCATCTGGTGTTCCTGGAAAATTACGATGTGCACGTGGCCCGGCAGATGATCGCCGGCTGCGATGTGTGGTTGAACAATCCGCGCCGGCCGCTGGAAGCCTGCGGCACCAGCGGCATGAAAGCCGGCTGCCACGGCTGCCTCAACCTCAGCATCATGGACGGCTGGTGGCGCGAAGCCTACGACGGCACCAACGGCTTTGCCATCGGCGACGATTCCCACCCCGATTCGGTCGAGGAACAGGACCGGCGCGACGCGGCCAATCTCTACCGCGTGCTCACCGAAGAAGTGATCCCGTGCTTTTACAATCGCGATGCCCAGGGCATTCCGCGCGAATGGATCAAAAAAATCCGCCGCGCAATGGTCACGCTCGTGCCGCATTTCAACACCTGGCGCATGGTCCAGGAATACACCCGCAAGTATTACCTGCCCAAACCCTCCGGCAATGCATGAGCGGTCCGCCGTGTTCCGCAACACGCCGCCCGCCGACCCGCGGCACGGACCGACCCAGCACGCAGGCGACATCAGCCCGGCCTGCCGCTACATTGATGGCGTGGTCAACGCCCTGAAAACCGACATCAAGTCGCTCCTGCGCGACGACCTGGTCCGTTGCCTGGCCCAATGGAACGAACCGGCCTGGCGCGCCGACCAGATTCTGGACTGGCTCTATCGTCGGCAGGTGAGCGACTGGGCGCTCATGAGCAACCTGCCCAAGGCACTGCGCCAGCGGCTCGCCGACCAATTCACGCTCCAGACCCTGCAGCCAGTCCGGATTCAGGGCGCCCGCGACGCCACACAAAAATTTCTCTGGCGCCTGCCCGATCAGTCCTTCATCGAAAGCGTGCTCATCCCGGCCAGCCCGGCGCTCTTTGGCGAACGCAGCGACCGTCACACCCTGTGCGTGTCCACCCAGGTTGGCTGCGCCTACGGTTGCCGATTTTGCGCCAGCGGTCTGGACGGATGGAAACGCGACCTCGAACCCTGGGAAATCGTCGAACAGGTGCTGGCCGTCGAACGCTGGCACGCCTCAGGTCAACCGGGCGCGCCGACGTCGCCCGACCCGACGAGCGCGGCGCGGCCTGCCGAATCATTGCCCCGGCGCGGCCGGCTGGTGGACAACCTGGTGATCATGGGCATGGGCGAGCCGCTGGCCAATTACGAGCATTTGCTCCGGGCGCTGCGCATCCTTAACGCGCCCTGGGGCGGCGGCATCGGCGCACGCAAAATTACCATCTCGACCAGCGGCCTGGCCCCGCAAATTCGACGCCTGGCCGATGAACCGGAGCAATTTCGGCTGGCCGTCTCGCTGCACGGGGCCACCGACGCCGTCCGCGCCCGCATCATGCCCGTCAACCGCAAGTACCCGCTCGCCGAGCTGGTGGCCGCCCTGGAGTATTACCAGGCCCGCAAAGGCCGGATGCTTACCTTCGAGTACATCCTCATCGCCGGGGTCAACGATTCGCTCGACCGGGTCCAGCCCCTGGCCGCACTGGCCAAAAAGCTCCACGCCAAAATCAATCTCATTCCCTACAACCACGTCGAAGGGCTGCCCTGGCAACGACCCGATGAAGCGACCTGCGAGGCCTTCCGTGCCGCGCTGGCCAAAGCCGGCGTGCGCGTCACGTTGCGGCGCGAAAAAGGTCACGACATTGACGCTGCCTGCGGCCAGTTGCGCTTGCGGACCGAACGCGAGCTGGCCGGCGCGGTTTGATCCGGCTTCGGCCTGCGTCCGAAGGACGCGGATGCGGCTTGGTTTGGCGGTAGCAGGGCGGTATTGTGGCTTTGCCGAACGCCGGAATTGAGCGTAGTTTGGCTCAAATCCCGTAGTGCCGGCGGCCGGCAATTGACTTTGAACACAAAAACAACGATGCGCTCCGACACCGTCAAAAAGGGCATCGAACGCGCTCCGCACCGCGCGCTGCTGCGCGCCACCGGGGCGATCGAGTCCGAAGAGGATTTCAACAAGCCGTTCATCGGCATCGCCAACAGCTACACCGACTGCATCCCCGGCCACGCCCACCTCAACGAGGTCGGCCTTCTGATCAAACGCCTGGTTCGCCAGGCCGGCGGCGTGCCTTTCATCTTCAACACCATCGGCGTGGATGACGGCATCGCCATGGGCCACGGCGGCATGCTCTATTCGCTGCCCTCGCGCGAGCTGATCGCCGACTGCGTCGAGAGCATGGTCAAAGCCCACTGCTTCGATGGCCTGATCTGCATCCCCAACTGCGACAAGATCGTGCCCGGGATGCTCATGGCCGCCATGCGCGTGAACATCCCCACGATCTTCGTCAGCGGCGGCCCGATGGCCGCGGGCATCGCCGAACAGAAAGCCGCCCACGAAGACCTGGCCGCGCACCTGCAGCCCGCCGCCGGCAAGGCGGATTTGATCTCGGTCTTCAAGGGCGTGGGCGAGCTGCAGACCGGCAAGATCAGCGAGGACCAGTTGAAGCGGCTCGAACAGGTGGCCTGCCCGACCTGCGGCTCGTGCTCGGGCATGTTCACCGCCAACTCGATGAACTGCCTGTGCGAGGCGCTGGGCATGGCCCTGCCCGGCAACGGCACGATCCTCGCCGTCTCGAAGGAGCGCGAAGCCCTCTACGAACGCGCCGCCCGCCTGATCCTCAAGCTGGTCGAGTGGGACTTGAAACCGCGCGACATCGCCACGCTCGAGGCCTTCGACAACGCCCTGATGCTCGATGTCGCGATGGGCGGCTCGACCAACACCATCCTCCACACCCTGGCCATCGCCCGCGAGGCCGGCATCCCTTACGACATCCGGCGCATTGACGAGATCTCGCGCCGCATCCCGTGCCTGTGCAAGGTCTCGCCCTCCTCGAATTACCACGTTCAGGACGTGCACCGCGCCGGCGGCATCCACACCATCCTGGGCGAGCTCAAGCGCCTGGGCGTGCTCAACCTCCACTGCAAGACCGTCACCGGCAAAACCCTCGGCGAAAACATTGACGCCTGGGACGTGCGCTCGCCCACCTGCACGCCCTGGGCCAAGGCCGCTCGCGTCTCCGGCGCGTCGGCGATCGTCGTTGACCCCAACGACAAGCTCGGCCCGGCCGCCCGCACCGCCAGCGGCAACCTCGCGCCCAAGCCGATGCTCTTTTTCCCGGCCGATCCACTGGCCATCACGCTCTGGCGCGACGCCGCTGCGTGGAACGCCGGCGACCTCGACGCCCAACTGGCCCTCTACGCGCCCAAGGCCAGCCTCAAACTGCCCGACGGCCGCACGCTCAAGGGCCACGATCAGTTGCGCCCGGTGCTCGAACAACAGCTTGCCGAAGCCCGCGGCCTGGTCCGCGCCGAGCTGGCCGAGCTGCGCGGCGAACCGGTGCTGTTGTTCTGGCGCTACGAAAAAGGTGGCCAGCGCGTGCGCCACGCCGTGCTGCGGGTCAAACGGTTCAAGGATTGGGTCATCCACCGCGCCGAGCTGATCAGCGACCCCAAGCACCTCGCCAGGGTCAACCCTAGCGGCCTGATGCCGCACGACCCGGTGTTCAGATTCGATCCCTACGATTGCATCCGCACCAAGGACACCGCCTACACGCCCGACGGCGGGCTGGCGATCCTCTACGGCCAGCTCGCCCCCGAAGGCAGCGTGGTCAAAACCGCCGGCATCAGCGACGAGTTCAAGCGCCGGTGCGGACCGGACTTCGTCTTCGAAGGCCCGTGCGTCATCTTCGAGAGCCAGGACGAAGCCTGCGCCGGCATCCTGGGCGGGCGGGTCAAGCCCGGCGACGTGGTCATCATCCGCAACGAAGGCCCGCGCGGCGGCCCGGGCATGCAGGAAATGCTCTCGCCCACCAGCTACATCGTGGGCATGGGGCTGGGCGATTCGGTCGCGCTGATCACCGACGGCCGGTTCAGCGGCGGCACGTCCGGCGCGTGCATCGGACACGTCAGCCCCGAAGCGGCCGAAGGCGGCCCGATCGGCCTGCTGCGGACCGGCGACCGCATCCGGATTGATTTCCCGAACCGGCGGATGGACATCCTCGTGCCGGAGTCAGAACTGGCCGAGCGGCGGAAAAGCTGGCAGCCGGTGCGACGGCAGTTGAACGGCTGGCTGGCCCGCTACCAAAAATTCGTCACCAACGCCAGCCAGGGCGCGGTGTTGCAGGTCTGAGCGCGCGCCACGCCCGCCGGCCACGCGCCGATTGCAGTCACGCTTTGGAAACGGGTCTTTGAAGCTCACCCGCGGCGGCCGCTGGTGAGACGTAAAGCCACGAGAAGTCGTAATGCGGCCGCCGTCGGGTGCAGCGACTGGTTAGCCGCCGCTCGCTGCCCGGCTCGGACAGACTCCCCGCATGTAGCACTGGCCGCACAATGGCGTTTGTGGCCGACAAAAATTACGCCCAATCTCCCATGCGGGATAATCAAAGAGGCCGGGAAACTCCGGATGGAGCGCCCGCGCCCGGTAGATGACGGCCTCAACGGAGTCTTCCGGATCAGTCAGGCCGAGGCGGGCAAAAACGCGCCGCACGTGGACATCGGCGGAAACGTCAATCGAGTAGTAGTCCTTGAACGGCACTTTGAAGTCCCGCGCAAGGATGTTTGCTGCCATTGTCG
>CAYXJB010000017.1:13886-23766 GCA_964465445.1 uncultured Verrucomicrobiota bacterium | reverse complement strand
TTTGTAGCCCCGGGCCGCCAGAAATCCAAAAGCTCCGTCAGGAGCGGCATCGCAACGCCGGACACACCCGCGGCGAGTGTTTCCCGCACGTCCCCGGGATGATTGCGGCGCTCTGCGCTTCCCCGGGGGGCGCCCTGATCCGACCGTGATTTGGCATTGTCATTGCCTCCGACTGGCCGAAACTCTCGGGGCATGAACCGCGGCCATCTGCCAGTCAAAAAAACGTACAAACTTTACATCGGCGGAAACTTCGTCCGCAGCGAGAGCGGTCGTTACCTGCCGGCCCGCTCGGCCGGGGGGGGGCATCTGGACAACGTCTGTCACGCCTCGCGCAAGGACTTTCGCGATGCGGTGGTGGCGGCGCGCGCGGCGCAGGAGGGTTGGGCCAAAAAATCCGCCTACCTGCGAGGCCAGATTCTGTATCGCGCTGCCGAGATGTTGCAGAACCGCGCGGCAGAATTGACCGCCGAGATCGCCCGCTCGACGGGTTTGAGCCCGGCCCGGGCCCGACGCGAAGTGACCCTGGCGATCGATCGGCTCGTGCATTTCGCCGGCTGGACCGACAAGTTCACCCAACTGTTCGGCACGGTGAATCCGGTTGCCACCTCGCACTTCAATTTCACCACGCCCGAACCGACCGGTGTGGTCGTGGTTCTGACGCCGGACGAACCCTCGTTGCTGCCGCTGGTTTCGCTGTTGCTGCCGGTGATTTTGAGCGGCAACACCGCCGTGGTGCTGGCCTCCGAACGTTTCCCGCTGCCGGCGGTGACTTTCAGCGAGATTTTGGCCACCAGCGATCTGCCCGGCGGGGTGGTCAACCTGCTGACCGGACGCCGCGCCGAGCTGGCCCCGCATTTCGCCTCGCACATGGACGTCAACGCCATTGTAGACGGCGCCGGTGATCCGGCCCTTAGCGCCACCCTTCAGGGCGGCACGGCCATCAACCTCAAACGGTACGCCGCCCGCAGCCTGACGCCGGCCGACTGGTTCACCCGCAAGGCCGAAGATCCGTACTGGATTCTCGACACCATCGAATTCAAAACCGCATGGCATCCGATCGGGCTCTGACCCAGTTCCGCTGTTTTCTTGGCCGGTGTCCGCGTCGCGCACGGCGGAGCACCAAGGACCATGCCTGAGCGCACCTGCCGCAACGTCTCGAGCCCAAAACGGCCGGTTGCCGCGGCTCTGGCCCTGGCGAGCGCGCTTGCATCTGCGATCGCTTCAGCCGCAGCCGACCGGCCCAACATCGTCCTGATCCTGGCCGACGATGTCGGGCGCGAAACCCTGGAATGTTACGGCGGCCAATCGTACCCGACACCGAATCTCGACCGGCTGGCGGCTCAAGGGCTGCTCCTGGAACATCTCTACGCCACGCCGGTGTGTCATCCCACTCGAACGACACTCATGAGCGGACGCTATCCGGTGCATCTGGGGTATCCGGCCTGGGGAACGTTTCCCTCGCAGGCCGAAGCCGGCAGCCTGGCGCGCCGGTTGCAACGCGCCGGCTACGCCACAGCGATCGCCGGCAAATGGCAACTGATGCTGCTGGGCCGCGACCTGGAGCAGCCGCATCGGTTGGGGTTCGACACCTATTGCCTGTTTGGCTGGCACGAAGGGCCGCGCTACCACCGCCCCTGGATCTGGCAGGATGGCCGCCGGCGCGAGGACGTCGCCGACCGTTACGGGCCTGACGTGTACGCTGAATTTCTCGTCGAATTCATCCGGCGCAATCGCGCCCGACCGTTCTTCGCCTTTTACTCGATGGCCCTGTGTCATTCCGTTTCCGACGATCTGGATCCGCCCCCGCCCCACGGTCCCAAGGGCCGCTACGAAACCTACGCAGAAATGATGCAGGCGATGGATGAACGCGTCGGCCGGGTGGTCGAGGCCGTGGACCGCCTGGGCTTGAGCGAGCGAACGTTGATCGTGTTCACCAGCGACAACGGCACCCCGCGGCACGTCTATACCCGCTACGAAAACGGGCGTTTCCAGAGCGAGCCCGTCATCTCGCGCTGGCGCGACACTGACGTTCCGGGCGGAAAAGCTCAGCTTAGCGACTGGGGCATTCGCGTGCCGGGCATCGCGCGCTGGCCGCGCCGGATCGCTCCCGGCACACGCTCCGGCGCGCTGCTGGATTTCAGTGATTTTCTGCCAACGTTCTGTGAACTGGCCGGCGCGCCGGTGCGCGAGAAGGATTTGGACGGTCATTCCTTTGCCCCGTTGCTGCGCGGCCGCAGCCGTTTCTCGGCTCGTTCGTGGGTGTTCTCGCAGACTGATTCGGAACGCTGGTGCGTCCGCTCGCGCGAATGGAAGCTGCGCTCCGGTGGCCGTCTCTACCACATCCCGGGCGAAGCCGACTCGGAAGTGGCGCTCACCGAACCCGAGGCATCCGGCAAAGCGATTCGCGCCCGGGCGGAGCTGGAAAAAATCCGCACGCGACTCCTCGGACGGTAGAGCGCCCAGCCGACCCGTGGGCCCGCCACCAGCGTCCCGATCGAGTTTTTCCCGGGAGCGCAGGTCGCGCCGTTTCAAAACCTCCTCGTGGTCCCGCATCCGCTCGTCACGACCGGCGCGTTGGTGTTACGGTGCGACGAGGCGCCAGAAGCGGATCAGCGGGAGCGGCGTGACCGGGTCGTCCATCCAGAACCAGCCGCTGCCGCCGGCCGGATTGGTGCCAAGATCCGACCACCCGAACAGGTCGGTCGAGGCTTGTACCCGGCAGCTCAAGGCTGGCGGTGCTTCAGCGCCCAATTGCCACGATGCGTTGGTGAACCGCAGTGTTCGGATGCACAATTCCGCGATATCCCGCCCGCTGCGCTCGAACGCGCCGATGTCCGGCCCGGGCCCGAACGGGCGGGGCACGCCGCGCTGGTCGGTGGGAAGCGAGACATTCAGGTCCGCGGCGTTGATCGCGGGGCTGTCCCAGGCGAGGGCCAGTGTGGGCGTCAGCCCGCCGTTGTCAGCCAGCGGTTGCAGGCGCGGGTCGAGCCCGATCAGATTGCCCTCGCCGCTCAAGGGACCGAACACGTCTTCAACAGCGGGACTGCCGGCGAGGATCGAGTTCCAAACCGACAGTGCGTTGGTGGTCAAATTGGCCAGAGCGCCTCCGTGCGCTTCGCCCGGCATGCCGTTGAAGTCCGGATACGGAATGCCCGTGGCCGTGTTCGCCCAAAGGGTACAATGGCTGAGCGTGGCCGAACCGTTGCTGATGCACAGGCCGCCGCCGATCCCTGAACCGGCTTCAAAACCGATCCATCGGTCGGGGGCGCCGCCGCAAGCCGTGTTCGAGCAAAACGTCAGGTTGAACAGCGCGGCCTGGTTGGTGGCGATAAAGATGCCGCCGCCAAATCCCGGTCCGCCCGCGGCAACCGTCCCGTCCTGATCGCCGCCGCGCGAAAGGTTGTTCACCAGGGTACAACCTTCAATGTGCAGCGGCCCGGCTGTAAACACGCCGCCACCCAATCCGGGCCCGCCGGGCAGTCCAAATCCGATCGGCGATGGATTTCCCGGTCCGCCGTGGCACTCGTTCCGGTCGAACACGCAGTCCAGAACCGTGCACGCCACTTCGCTGCAGAGGCCGCCGCCGGCGCCGGGCCCGCCGCTGGCGTCGTAGTAGTAGCTGAGCTTGTCGCCCCACGCGTTGTTGGCGCGGAGCGTGACGTTCGAAAGGATCAGCGACTGGGCGCCGTGCCAGATGCCGCCGCCCAGGCCGGTGCTGCCCGAAACCGAGTTTGATTCGAAGCATCCGCGCGCCACAATCGCCATGCCGCCGGCCAGCGCCAGCGCCCCGCCCCAACCCGTCCCGCGATGCGGTCGCCAGCCGCCCGGCCGGCCGGCGCTGACGTGGTTGCCGCGAAACGTGCAGTCCCAAGCGACCAGTTCACCAAAACAATAAACGGCCCCACCGCGCGCGTGCGCGCCGTCCGGCCCCCAACCCGTGTCGCCCCGCCCACTGACGCCGCCACGACTCTGGTTCTCCAGAAACACGACGTTCGAAAGCGTGAGGCTGCCCTCCGCGTGAATGGCTCCGCCGGAGGCTTCGCCACCGCCGTAATTGCCGCCGTTCCCGCTGCCCCCGATGGCCAAATTGGTCTCGAACCTGCAATCGAACAGGACCAGCGAGCCCGCACTCCAGATGGCACCGCCTGCCGCCGGTTCGCCGCTGGCGTTTTCGATGCCGTTGGTGCCGCGAGCCTCGTTGCCACGAAATGTGCAGCCGACGCCAATCACATCGCCGCCCTGGCTCAACACCGCTGCGCCTCGATTCGCCGCGCCGTCGGCGAGGGTCAAATTTGTCAGTGCCAGTCGCGCGCCCGGGGCAACTTCCAGCACACGCGTTGTCCGGTTGCCGCTGAGCACCACCGCGCGCCCGGAAGCGTCCAGAGCGGTGGCGTTGGTGATGCGCACCGGGGACGAAAGAACGATCGTGCCCTCAGAGGCAAACGTCACCTGACCGCCGCCAATCACCGCGGTACGCAGCGCGGCCTCGGTGCAGGTTTCCACCGTACCGGCGCCGTTGACCGGCCAGGAAGCCAACAACGGCCAGAGTGACAGAAAACCGGCTTCCCAGATGCGAAAGGAGGAAAAACTCGCCCGTCCCATGATTGCCCCGTGTGCTGATGGCCCGTGTTGTTCCCGCGAGTCGGTGGCCGCGCCGCCGGCTCACGCCCGCTATTGAACCCTACATCCAACCGCACGGCCGTCAAGCGCCCCGGGCTGGAGCCAATGGCCCGCAGTGCACGGGGCTTTGAGCGGTCTTTTGACTTTCCGGCCGGGCCGGGGCGTGTTTGGGTCACCTTGTGACAGGCGCGGTTCTCAATGCGGTGGGCATTGTGATCGGAGGACTGCTCGGACTGGTCTGGCGCACGCCGTTGTCCGTACAGACGGGAATGTTTTTCAAGCTGGCGACGGGCGTGTTGACGATGTTTTTCGGGCTGCGGCTGGTGTGGTCGGGTCTGAGCGGTGATCTGTGGCGCGTGCTCAAGCAGGTGGGCATTGGGTTGCTGGCGGTCATGCTGGGCAAGTTGCTCGGGCAACTGGTCGGCTTGCAGTCGGCCTCCAACCGCGCGGGTCAGTACGCGCGGCAGTTGATCGAGAACACTCCGGCGCGCGTGCCGGCGCGGTTTCGGTCCGGGCTGGTGGCCTGTTCAATCCTGTTTTGCGCCTCGCCGCTGGGATGGGTCGGCGCGGTGACCGACGGGCTCGCCGACGATTATCATCCGCTGGCGGTCAAAGCGTTCATGGACGGGCTGGCGATGCTGGGTTTTGTGAACGTGCTGGGTTGGGGAACGATGCTGGCGGCGCTGCCGGTGCTGGTGTTGCAGGGCACGATCACGCTGGTGTGTGATCTGTATGCGGGGCCGCTCTTGCGCGAGCAGGCGCTGGTCGGTTCGGTGAACCTGGTCGCCGGCCTGATCCTCTGCGCAGTGGGACTGGTGATCTTCGAGATACGTCGGGTGGCGCTGGCGGATATTTTGCCCGCCTTGGCGGTGGCGCCGCTGTTGACGTGGTTGTGGCGCTGAGGCGCGGCGGGACAACCGATCGTCCTCAGCCCGGCTGTGTTCGGGCTGCCGGGTTTGGAGCGCTCAGGCGCGCTCGGAGCGTTTGGGCAATCTGCAAAAACACCTGACCAGCCGGTTTGTCCGGCGCCGCAACCACGATCGGCACACCGCGGTCGCCGGCCTCGCGGATGTCAGTGTAGATGGGAATTTCGCCCAGAAACGGCAGGTTCTGTCGCTGCGCTTCGGCGCGGCCGCCGCCGTGGCCGAAAATCTCGATACGCTCGCCGTTGGGGGCGGTGAAATAGCTCATGTTCTCGATGATGCCCAGGATCGGCACGTTGACTTTTTCGAACATGGCGATGCCTTTGCGCACCACGCCCAGCGAGGCTTCCTGGGGCGTGGTCACAATGACGCCGCCGTCCAGCGGCACGGTCTGGCAGAGCGTCAATTGAGCATCACCGGTGCCGGGCGGCAGATCCACCAGCAGAAAATCCAGCTCGCCCCAGTCGGTCACAGTGATGAATTGCTGGATGGTGCGCTGGATCATCGGGCCGCGCCAGATCACCGGCTGGTCGTCATCGAGCAGGAAACCGATGCTCATGAGCTTGACCCCGTGGCTGGAGGGCGGCACGAGCTTTTCCTCCTCGCTCAGGCCCGGACGCTGATGGATGCCCATCATCAACGGGATGCTCGGTCCGTAAATGTCGCAATCCAGCAGGCCGACGCGCGCGCCCAGGTGACGCAGCCCGCAGGCCAGATTCACCGAGACGGTGGATTTGCCCACACCGCCCTTGCCGCTGGCCACGGCCACGATGTGCCGAATGCCCGGCACGCGCGCCTGATGTGCCCAGGGACTCGGGCCGGCGGTGCCCGGGCCGGCGGCCGGCTGGCGAACCTCGACGAACACGCGCGAGACACCCGGCAGCGATTGCAGCACGCGTTCGCTCTCGGCCTTGATCTGTTGCGCCGCCTGCTGGTTGGTCGAGGAAAGCTCCAACAACACGCTCACCGCGCCGTTAGCCGCGTGGACTTCCTTGACCAGGCCAAAGGACACGATGTCCCGCGAATAGCCGGGATATTTCACGGCCTTGAGCGCGGCTTTGATCTCGTCTGCCGAAAGACTGCTCATGATCCACACCAACTTGCCCGCCCGCGGCCGGAACGCAAGCGCCGGACGCGCCCGCCCGAGCGCGGATTCAGTGTCGGGCCGGGCTCGCCGATCGCCGTGGCACGGGCGTGATGAAGAGCGTGACCGTGGCCTCGCGCACCGGTTGCGTCAGAGCGATGCCGATACGCACCGGCTGGGTGCGGGTCGGCACCTGTTCCCGGAGCGTTTCAGCGCGCAGCTCGAAGGCCCGGCCACCGGTGTCAATCCGCACGCGCACGGCGTCCTCGCCGTCCATGACGCGCAACGTGTCGTCGGTTTCCCGTTCCCATCGTCCCCAAGTGATGAGCGCCGACTCGAACGTGCCGGGTTCGCTCAGCGCCAACTCGTCGCGCACCGTCAGGGACACGGGCCGGCGACGCTCGAAGACGAACGTGCGCCGGAGCTTCTGCAACGTTGCCACCGGGTAGGCCGCGCGCAGATCGAACACCAGCGTGTCGGTGCGCTCGGTGAAGTTGGTCCGCAGCACCACGGCCCGCGCCTCGGCGCCGGACCGTTGTAACCGGCCGGCCACCACCGGCACGGCGTGGCCGTAGGAATTGAGCACCGTGCTCTCGTAGCGTCGGGCGCTGAAGGTCCGGCGTGTGTAAACTTCCGCGCCCGGATCGCAGAGCACCATCGTGCGCCCGGCCACCACGCTGAAGCTGCCCACGTCGTTGTGGTTGTGATGCTCGGCGTTGTGGCCGCCCTTGAGCGCGGCGGCAAACGGCGTGCGGGCGGCCGATCCGGGCCGGCAAATCAGCACGCCGGCATCGGCAAACCAGCTCCGCAAACGCCCTTCTGCTCCGGCCGTTGCGATTCGTCGCGCCACCGGCAACGACTCCGGCAGAAAAGCGAACAGGACCGTCGAAACCAGACTCTTGTCGGGGCGCAGAAACACGGTCTGGCGCGCGCCGCGGGTGGGCAGGCCGAATCGCTCGGCACAGTAGCGCCAGATTTTTTCGCCCGGCCGGGTGTTGGGGAAGCAGTCGGCCACGCTCAGGTACACGCCGTTGAGAATTTCGGCCCGGAGCGGGAACAGGGCCGGCTGCAGTGCCGCCGGATCGGCCAGCAGTTCCACGCGCCCGTCGGTGGCCTGCCGCAGCGTCTCGGCGAGCATCAGAAAATGACCGTAGCCGTAATTCCAGTAGCCCAGCCCTTCGCTGCAATAGCCGTCGGGCGTGAATCCCTCCAGAAAATGTTTGATGAGCCGCTCGGCTGCGGCAATGAACCAGGCGCGCCGGGTCGGCGACTCTTCCATCGCCAGCGCCGCGCCCGTCACCCCGGCCAGACACACCGCGTTCCAGTTGTGCCGGGCCCGCAGCCAGAAATTCTCCGGGCGGCGGCCCTCGACCATGTCGCGATACGGCTCGAGCACGCGGCGGCGGACGTTCTCGCGCAGTTGGCGGCGCGTCTCCGGACTGAGTCGCTCGCCCAGCAACGCTTCGACGGTGGCCAGATCCCACCCCGTGTGCGCCGCCCACAGGTCAATGTCCACGACCTCGCCCCGAAAGTTTTTCAGCTCGCCATCATGAGCCGGATAAACCCAGGTGCGTTGCTCGCAGATGGCCGCGATGGTCGCTTCCAGCGGCTGGAGAAAACGCCCGCGGCCCTCCAGACACTCCGCCAGCGCAAGCGTCCCCAGCCGTTCGGCGCGCTGAAAAAGCACCTTCTGATAAGCGTCGCGATTGCCCGTGCGCGAGTAATCCAGATACAACTCGTCGCTGGTGGGCGGGATCGGCTCGCGCGCCAGCGCTTCGGCCCGGGCGGGCAATTCGGCAAAGCGCTCGTGCCGCGCCAGCCGCTGCCAGGCGGCACGTTCGCCCGCAGGCGGGCCACCGCCACTAGGTCGGGAAGTCACCCAGCGTTCGATCTCCTGCACGCGCGCTTCGGGAATCTCGAGGGCCGCCCCCGCCCGAAAGCCCAACGCCATCCACAGCACCGTCGCCAGCCAGGCGCACACCGGCAGTTGGCTGCGGGCAGCGGTCCGCATCCGCTTTGTCGTGTTGTTTGTCCCGCGCATACGGCCCGAGGCTGACCGAATCAGCGCCAAAAGCAACGGCTTCCTCGCCGCCGCGATGAAAAGAGTTGAGTCGCCTTTGGGCTGCCGCAAAATGCCGCCGGTCCGGCGACGCCGCTCGCCGGAGTTCGGGAAAGATTCAATCTATGCCGATGCTTCAGATCAAACCCGCTGAGTCCTGTGCTTTTGACCTGTTGGCGCTGGGCGAGGTCATGCTCCGATTCGATCCGGGCGAGGGCCGGGTGCGCACGGCCCGGCAGTTCAAAGTCTGGGAGGGCGGCGGCGAGTACAACGTCGCGCGCGGGTTGCGACGCTGTTTCGGTCTGCGCACCGCGGTGGCCACGGCGTTTGCGGACAACGAGATCGGTCGGCTGCTGGAGGATTTCATTCTCCAGGGCGGTGTGGATACGCGCTGGATCAAGTGGGTGCCCTACGACGGGGTGGGGCGCACGGTGCGCAACGGGTTGAATTTCACCGAGCGCGGCTTCGGCGTGCGGGCGGCCGTGGGCGTGGCGGATCGCGGCCACACCGCGGCCAGCCAGCTCAGGCCGGGCGATTTCGACTGGGACGAGATCTTCGGTCGGCTCGGCGTGCGCTGGTTTCACACGGGGGGCATCTTCGCCGCGTTGAGCGAGACCACACCGTTGCTGGTGCTCGAAGCTGTCCGGAAGGCCAAACAATACGGCACGATCGTTTCCTACGATCTCAATTACCGGCCCAGCCTCTGGAAAGCCATCGGCGGAGCGGCCCGGGCGCAGGAGGTCAACCGCCAGATCGCTCCGTACGTGGACGTAATGCTGGGCAATGAGGAGGATTTCACCACCTGCCTGGGCTTCAAGGTCGAGGGCGTGGATGAGCACCTGCTGCACATCCCCGTGGAGGCGTTCAAACGCATGATCGCCACCGCCGTCGAGACCTTTCCCAACTTCCGGGCCGTGGCCACCACCCTGCGCGTGGCCAAAACCGCCACGCGCAATGACTGGTCGGCCGTCGCCTGGGTCGGGGGACGCTTCTACCAAAGCCGCACCTACGCGGACCTGGAAATCTTCGACCGCATCGGCGGTGGGGACAGCTTTGCTTCGGGCTTCATCTACGGGCTGATGAACCGGGGCGATCCGCAACTGGCCGTGGAATTCGGCGCGGCTCACGGCGCGCTGGCGATGACCACGCCCGGTGATACCTCGATGGCCACGCTGGCCGAGGTCGAGAATCTGG
>CAYXJB010000017.1:0-13876 GCA_964465445.1 uncultured Verrucomicrobiota bacterium | reverse complement strand
TTGTCACCGCCGGCGCGATGCCGTTGACGCGGATCCGCGGCGCCAGCGCCCGCGTCCAGCGCTGAGCCCGTCGTCCGAACCGCCCGGCGCCGCCCCTAACCCGCTCGCAAGCCCGCGTGGGCGACCCCGGATCGAACGGCGTTTCAGCCCGGCGATCGTTCTGTTCCCTCGCCGTGCGGGGGCGGTTGCCTGTTGCCGGGCTGTGGGGGGATGCTTTAATCTTGTGGGCTCGAAATCGTGAACAGATTTTGATGCCATGAACGACGCCGAGGCCAAAACCCAAACCCCTCCCGGTGGGGCGAATGCTGCGACGCCGGCGACGCCTCCGTCCACGGCTTCGGGCGGCGAGACGGCGGCCGGCCCGGACGGTGGTTCAGCCGCGGCGGCGCAAGAGCCGGTGTTGCCGCTCTCGCCCGGCACGCTCACCGAGCAGCAGCTTGAGGAACTCAAACAACGCGCCGCCAAGGCCGATGAGTACTGGGACAAACTGCTGCGCACCGCGGCGGATTTCGACAATTTCCGCAAACGCGTTCTGCGCGAACGCCAGGAAACGGTGCAGTTGGCCAACGCGGCCCTGTTGCAGAAGCTCCTGCCGGTGCTCGACACCTTCGAGATGGCCCTGGCCGCCTGCCCGGACGCCGCCGGCGCCGACCACCAGCCGCGCGACGAAAACCTGGCCGCGCTCCGGTCCGGTGTGCGCCTGATCCAGCAGCAATTGCGAAACGTACTGGCCGAAGCGGGTCTGCAGGAAATTGACGCCACCGGCCAGCCGTTCGATCCGCGATGGCATGAAGCGGTGGCCGAGGAAGAAACCAGCCAGGTGCCGGAAGGTCGCGTGGTGCGCCAGGTGCGCAAAGGTTACCGCCTGCACGAGCGGTTGCTTCGACCCGCGGCGGTCGTGGTCGCAAAAAAACCGGCCCACCCGTCCGCCAACCCGCCGCCCCAAACGGGCCAGGGAATCCCTTGATGCCATGCTGACCGGCCGGCACAACACGCGCGTTCCAGCTCGCTGATACCGCCAAAACCCGACGATCCGGACGCGCCCGACCAAACGCAGCCGATGGCCAAACGCGACTACTACGAAGTGCTGGGCGTGCCGCGCGATGCGGATGCCGAGGCCATCAAAAAGGCCTACCGCAAGCTCGCGCTCCAGTACCACCCGGATCGCAATCCGGGCGACAAGAACGCGGAGGAAAAATTCAAGGAGCTGGCCGAGGCCTACGAAGTGCTCAGCGACCCGCAAAAACGCGCCGCCTACGACGCCTACGGGCATGCGGCGTTCGATGCCCGTGCCCGCGCCGGGCGCGCCACCGGTGGTTTCACCGGCGATTTCCACGACCCGTTCGAAATCTTCCGCGAGGTCTTCGGCGGCGGCAGCCTCTTCGAGGAATTCTTCGGTGTCCGGTCCGATCCCACCCAGCCGCAGCGCGGCGAGGATCTGCGCTACGACCTGGAAATCTCCTTCGAGGAGGCGGTGCGCGGCTGCGAAAAAGAGATCACCGTCCACAAGCTCGAACGCTGCGACAGTTGCGGCGGCTCGGGCGTCGAAGCCGGCTCGCGCATCCGCACCTGCCCGACCTGCCACGGACGCGGCCAGGTCGTCAGCTCGCGCGGCTTTTTCAGCCTGGCGCAAACCTGTCCGCATTGTCGCGGCGCCGGACGCGTGATCGAGAAACCCTGCAAAGCCTGCCACGGTGAGGGCCGTCGTGAACGCGCCGCCAAAATCCGGTTGCGCATCCCCGCCGGCGTCGAATCGGGCTCGCGCCTGCGCTCGGCCGGCAACGGCGAGGCGGGCTTGCGCGGCGGCCCGCCGGGCGATCTGTACGTGATCCTGCACGTCAAACCGCACGAGATTTTCCAGCGCGAGGGCGACGACCTGTATTGCGAAGTGCCTGTGAGCATGGTGCAGGCGGCTCTGGGCGGGGAAATCGAAGTGCCCACGCTCGACGGCAAGGCCACGATCAAAATCCCGCCCGGCACCCAGCCCGGCACGATGTTCCGACTCAAGGGCAAGGGCGTCAAAAACGTCCAGGGCTACGGCCAGGGCGACCTGCACGTGCGCATCAACGTCGAAATCCCCACCCGCCTGACCGCCGCCCAGCGCGCCAAACTCCAGGAGTTCGCCGAGCTGTGCGACGAGAGCGTTCACCCGATCCGGCAGAGCTTCTTCGAGAAGGCCAAAAAACTGTTTCGCTGAGAGAGGCGGTTTGGCCCGGCCCGCCGCCGCCCGGTCGGAGCCCATCCATGCCACGCCGGCGCCCGGCGCTCACCAGCCCAGCACGTAGGCGAAGATCAGCGGCGCCACGATCGTGGCATCGGACTCGATGATGAACCGGGGCGTGTCCGCGCCGAGTTTGCCCCAGGTAATTTTTTCGTTCGGCACCGCGCCCGAATAACTTCCGTAGCTGGTGGTCGAGTCGCTGATCTGGCAGAAGTAACCCCAGAGCGGAACGTCCTTGCGTTTGAGGTCCTGGTGCAGCATGGGCACGACGCAGATGGGGAAATCGCCGGCGATGCCCCCGCCGATCTGAAACATCCCCAGCGAGTGTTCGCGCGTGGTCTGGAGATAAAACTCCGCCAGCCAGGTCATGTATTCGATGCCGCTGCGCACCGTGTGGGGCGATTTCAGATCGCCGCGCAGCAGAGCGGCGGCAAACAAGTTGCCGATCGAGGAATCCTCCCAGCCCGGCACGACGATCGGCACGTCGCACTCGGCAGCCGCCAGCACCCACGAATCGGCCGGATCAATCTGGTAGTACTCCCGCAACCGCCCCTGTCGCAGCAACCGGAAGAAAAACTCGTGCGGAAAGAGCCGTTCGCCGTTCCGCTCGGCCTCGATCCAGAGCTCGAGCATCACACGTTCGACCCGTCGGATGGCCTCGTTCTCGGGGATGCACACGTCGGTGACGCGGTTGAGCTTGCGCCGGAGCAGTTCCTCTTCCTGTTGGGCACTCAATTCCCGGTAGTGCGGCACCTGCACGTAGTGATCGTGCGCCCCCAGATTGAACACGTCCTCTTCCAGATTCGCTCCGGTGCAGGTGATCAGGTGCACCTTCTCGCGCCGGATCATCTCGGCCAGCGACACGCCCAGTTCGGCCGTGCTCATCGCTCCGGCCATGGCGATCATCATCCGGCCGCCCTGCTCCAGATGCGCCACGTAGGCGCGCGCCGCGTCCATGAGCGCCCGGGCGTTGAAATGCCGGAAGTGCTGTTCCATGAAGCGACCGACGGGTCCGCGGGCCGGTTCGGGCGCGGCGCGCAGGGCCTGCGTTGCGGGTCGCGGTCGTTGACTCAGTGGTTGCGCTTGCGTCGCACGCATGGTCGTTCGCCGGTCTGATTCTACGCTCAGCATAAACGCATTGGGAACGTTGCCAACCCCAAACGCATTTTTTTCGAAAAAATTTTTTCCGCCCTTGGTGGACATCCGCACGCCGTTTTCTATGCTCGCAAAAAAATTTTTTTCGAATGCGCACACCATCCGAACACACGCCCCAGACGGCGCCGTCGCCGGCCGAACTCGGTTACGCGATGCCGGCCGAATGGGAGCGACACGAGGCCACCTGGTTGGCCTGGCCGCACAACGCCAGCGACTGGCCCGGCAAACTCGACGCGGTGCGCTGGGCCTACACCGAAATCATCCGCAAAGTCACCGCCGGCGAACGCGTGCGCCTGCTGGTGCGCCATCGCGCCGAGGCGCTCCGGGCACGGCGGTATTTGAGCCGCGCCCGGTGCGACCTTGGCCGGGTGGACTTCGTGGTGCACCCGACGGATCGGAGCTGGACACGCGATAGCGGGCCGATCTTCGTGCGGCGTCGGACCGGCGGGCCGGCCGGGCGCGCGCGGCTTGCGATTGTGCATTTCCATTTCAACAGCTGGGCCAAATATCGCAACTGGCGGCGCGACACGCGCGTGCCCCAGACCGCGGCGCGGCTGCTGAAGCTGCCGCTTTTTGACGCGCGCATCGGCGGGCGGCCCTTCGTGCTGGAAGGCGGCGGTATCGAGGTCAACGGCCACGGCACGCTGCTGAGCACCGAGGAATGTTACCTGCACCCCTCCATCCAGGTGCGCAACCCCGGTCTGAGCCGCGCCGATTACGAAACCGCCTTCCGCCAGTTCCTGGGTGTCCGGCATGTTTTCTGGCTCGCCGGCGGCCCGGCGGGCGACGATACCCACGGCCACATTGACGACATCTGCCGATTCGTAAACCGGCGCACGCTGGTGCTGGTGCGCGAAACCCGTCGGCGCGACGTCAATTACCGTCCGCTGGCCGAGAACTGGGAACGGATCAGCGAACTGCGGCTGGAGGACGGGTCGCGGCCCGAAGTGGTGCCCCTGCCCATGCCCGCGCCGCTGTACTTCGGGCGCTGGCGGCTGCCGGCCAGCTACGCCAACTTCTACATCTGCAACGCGGCGGTGCTCGTGCCCACGTTCAACGATCCGAACGATCGCATCGCCCTGGGCACGCTCGCCGAACTGATTCGTGACCGGCCCGTGGTGGGCATCCACGCGGTGGATCTGGTGCTGGGCTTCGGCACGCTGCACTGCCTGACCCAGCAACAGCCGGCCTGAGACCGGCGCGCGCGTGCCAGCGCCGTCTCGGCGTGCGGCTCAGCGCCCGGGCGGACGGGTTTCAGCCGGCGGTTCGCGCGGCGTCGAAGCGCCGGGTTTACCGCGCGCGCTGATACTCACCAGCGCCGCGCCCAGAACGATCAGCGCCACGCCCGCCCAGCGCAGCGCCGAGACCTCTTCTTTGAGAATGAATTGTGCCGCCAGCGCCGTGATCACAAAACCCAGCGCGGTCAGCGGCCAGATCAGGCTCACGTCCCGCTGCGAGAGCAGATACAGCAGCGCGCCGAAAAACGCCGCCTCCAGTGCCACGCCCGCCAGCACGTTGGGATTGCGCACCCCGCGCACGATCAGCCGCGCGATCTGAGCCGGCGTGCGTTCGGGCGGTTCGCCCAGTTGCTTGAGCCCGCGGCTCAAAAACACCACGCCCAGCGCCTCGACGCACAGCGCCACAATCAAAATGACAAGTGTTTTGGTCATGATCCATCCGCCCTCGAACCGCTCCCGGATCGCCGGCGAGCGAGCGCGTCGCTCGGCACGGGCCGGCCGCCGGCCCGCTTACAGGTCCTGGTAGCGCACCAGCCGGATGCCGCTCCGCTCGATGCGCTCCCGGACGCGCGGGCTGGAGAGGGCCGCCAGTTCGTGCTCAAATTTCCCCAGCGCCGGGTGCGCGTAAAGTTCCGAATCGCCCGGCGGCAGGCGCTCGAGCAGCCGCAGCAGGTACGCCTCGTCCACGTGCCCGCTTTGCAGCAGGCCGAACACGCGATCGGTCGCGCGCAGCCCGTGCCGTTCGAACTGTCGTTGCGCCGCGCGCACCAGCCAGAAAAACACCGCCGCATGCGCCAACCGGTAGAACCATCGCCCGCGCGCCAGCCGCAGCTCCAGCCGGAGCGGATCGCGCGTCAGGCGCGCGTGCCGCGCTCCGATCCGGCGCATCTCCTCGATCACCATCGGCAGCACGACCGGATGCAGATGCAGATGCAGATGGCCGTTGACGTGGTCCAGCCGCAGGCCGGTGGCGCGGAATCGGGCAAACTGCGCCCGCACCTCGGCTCGGAGCGGTTCGCGCAGCTCGCGCCGAAAAAAATACCGCCAGCCCACCCGTACCGGGGCGCGATCGAACTCGCCGCGCGCGTTGACCAGCGGCCCGAGCTGTTCGGGCGGCAGCGCCACGCGGCCATCCAGCAGCGTCAGATGCAAACCCACGCCCAACTGCGGATGCGCCCGCGCCAGCGCCACAGCCTCCCCGGCGGCCGTTTCGTTGACCATCAGGCTCGCGGTGGTGAGGATGCCCTCGCGATGTGCCCGGAGCACGGCCGCGTTGACCTCCGGCGAGCGGCCGAAATCGTCGGCGTTAACGACCAGGCGGCGCATCTCCATACGCGGGCGGCGGTGCGCCCAGTGTCCGCGCCAACCAGGCGCGGCCGATCAGTGCCAGTTTGTGTGCGCGGCTCAGCCGCACCGGCGCGCCGTCAAAGACGTTGAAGCGCCGCGCGGTCAATTTGCCCAACAGCCGCCAGTACACCGCGCCCATCAGCTCGGCGGCGATCATCGCGCGTCGCTCCCGGGCCGGCAGGCAGGCGCGCGCCTGCCGGTAAAAACCCCGCGCCCGCTCGGCCACGCTGGCCGCCAGCGCGGCGTAACGGTCCGAAAACTCCCCGCGCAAAATTTCCTCCGCGCTGACGCCGAAACGCGCCAGCTCCGATTGCGGCAGGTAAATCCGGTCCCACGCCGCGTCGGTGCGCACGTCCCGGAGAATGTTGGTCAACTGCAGCGCGCGGCCCAGATGCACCGCGTAGTCGGCGCAGTCCGCGTGACGACAGCCGAAGATGCGGATGCTCAGCAGTCCCACGACCGAGGCGACACGGTAGCAGTACAGATCCAGTTGCGGGTAATCGGCGTAGCGGTTGATCTCCAGGTCCATCTCGACGCCGTTGATCAGCTCCTCGAACAGGCCCAGCGGCAGGCCGTAGCGTTGAATGACCGGTTGGAGTTCGCGGCTGACCGGCAGGTGCGGCTGGCCGCCGGTGGCGGCGCGGCGGATATCCTCGCGCCAGAGGGCCAGTTGGGCGCGGCGTTCGGCCACGGAGGCGGTCGCTTCGTCGGCCACGTCGTCCACTTGCCGGCAGAAGGCGTAGAGGGCCGACATGGCGTGGCGGCGCTCGCGCGGCAGGAGCAGAAAACTCAGGGCGAGGTTGGAAGCGGCGCGGCGCGTGATGGCGCGGCTCGGGTGCATGATCAGCGGCAGTCGGGCGGGCTCATGGGGCGCGCGGCGGCTGGCGGTTGAGCGGCTCGGCAGCACCGGGCTCCTCTTCGCCCTCGCCGGGCAGCACAATGTTGAGCCGTTGCATGCGGTATCGCAGGGCGTGGCGGCTGAGTTTGAGTCGTTCGGCCGTGCGCGTGAGGCTGTAGCGGTGCTGTTCGAGGGTGCGCAGGATCAGATCGCGCTCGAAGTTGGCGAGCATTTCGTCGAGCGATTCGCCGGCCGGGGCGGGCGGGCCGGGGCTTTTATGCAGGCGCGTTTCCAGCTGGAAATCCGGCAGGCTGGAGGGCTGGATCTCGTCGGAGGTTTCCAGGATGAGGGCGCGTTCGATGACGTTGCGCAGCTCGCGCACGTTGCCGGGCCAGTGATGAGCCAGGAGTTTCTGGCGCGCGCCCCGGGAGAGGCCCTTGACGCGCCGGTTCATCGTCGGGCCGAACAGCCGCAGGAAATGCTCGGCCAGCAGGAGCACGTCCTCACCGCGTTCGCGCAAGGGCGGCAGGCACAGTTGAACGACGTTGAGCCGGTGGAAAAGGTCCTCGCGGAACTGTTCCCCGGCGATGGCCTTGACGATGTCGCGATTGGTGGCGGCAATCAGGCGCACGTTGACGCGCAACTCCTGCGTGCCGCCCACGCGCGTGAAGCTGCCGTCCTCCAGAAACCGCAGCAGCTTGGCCTGCAACGGACGGCTCATGTCGGCGATCTCGTCCAGAAACAGCGTGCCGCCATCGGCTTCCTCGACCCGGCCGGGCTTCTGGCGCAGCGCGCCGGTGAAGGCGCCCTTTTCGTGACCGAACAGTTCGCTCTCAAGCAGGGTCTCGGGAATGGCTGCGCAATTGAGCCGCACGTAACCGGCGTGGCGTCGGGTGCTGAGGGTATGCAGCGCGCCGGCGACCAGTTCCTTGCCGGTGCCGCTCTCGCCCAGAATGAGCACACGCGAGTCGGTGGGCGCAACGGTTTGGATGAGCTGGCGCAACTGGCGCATGGCGGGGCATTCGCCGACGATGTGTTCGAGCTGGTAGGTTTCGGCGGTGCGGGCGCGCAGGGCGGCGTTTTCGCGCAACAGACGGTGGCGCTCGGCACAGCGGGCCACGGCGTGGAGCAGTTCCTCCGGAGCAAAGGGTTTGGCCAGATAATCAATCGCGCCGGCCTTGATGGCTTCGACGGCGAGCTTGGGCGTGGCGTAGGCGGTGATCATGAGCACGGGCAACTCGGGCCATTGCTGATGGATGCGGGCGGTCAGCTCGTAGCCGCTCATGCCGCCCAGCCGCGCGTCGGTGATGACCATCAGAAAATCCTCGCCGGCCAGCCGTTGGAGCGCCTCCTCGGCCGATTCAACCGCGCGCACGGCGTAGCCTTCGCTGCCCAGGAGCGTTTGCAGCGAGGCGCGCATGTTCTTCTCGTCGTCCACGACCAGAACCGGTGGTAAGAGGCTGCTCATGCGATCCGTGCCTTCAGGATGCCGGGCTGACGCCCGGACGCGTCCGCGCCGGGAAGAGTAGGACGAAGGTCGCGCCCTTTCCAGGCTCCGATTCGACGCGCACGCTGCCGCCGTACAGCTCGACGTTGTGTTTGACCATGGCCAGACCCAGACCCGTGCCGCGCGGCTTGGTCGTGTAGTAGGCCTCGAAAATCTTCTCGATCCGCTCCGGCGGAATGCCCGGGCCGTTGTCGCTCACGGTGATCTCGATCGCGTAATCGGGCCGGGTGCGCGCGCCGAGCCAGACCTGGCCCTGGCCGTCGAGCGCTTCGCGGGCGTTCTGGAGCAGGTTGACGATCGTGTCGGTAAAATGCCGGCGCTGCATCAGCAACGGCGGGAACGGACCGCGGTAGTCGCGCTGCACCTCGATGCCCCCGGGCACGCCGGGTGGAAACACCGTCTCGACGGCCCGATCCAGTTCCTGGACCACATCGAGTTTCTCGACGCGGCCCTCGCTCAACTGCGCATAGCCCATGATCTGGGTGATGATCTGATCGGCGTGGGCGACCTCTTCCTGGATGATTTCAACGATCTGGAGCGCCTCGGGCCGGGAGGAGCGCAACAGCCGCTGGAGCGAGAAGGCGGCGTTGTTGATGATGGCGAGCGGATTCTTGATCTGGTGGGCGAATTCGGCCGCCAGCCGGCCGGCCGAGCGCAACTGGCCCTCGCGCAAACCGAATTCGCGCGCCTCCTCCTCGGCCAGCCGCTGCCGTTCCAGCAACGCTTGCACGCCGGCGCAACAGATCGCCAGCAGCCACAACAGCGCCAGACGCAGCGCCACCACTTCCACCGACAGCTCCAGATGGCCCAGGTCTTCGAGCGCCTGCTGGGTGCGCTCGTCCAGATGCGCGAACACGTACGCCTCGCCCACGCTGGCCAGCAGATAACACAGCCCGGTGGCGAAATTCAGCGCCAACTGCGGCAAACCCAGCGGCACGCTCACCGCATTGCGCACGATCAACACCAGGAACAGCAGCCAGTACAGCACGCTGGCAGCGTCCAGCGTCACCACCGTGATGCCCGCCAGCATCAGCGCATCCATCAGGCACATCGTAAAGACCGTCCATTGCACCACCGCCAGGGGTACACGACCGAGGTTGAGCAACAGCAGCGCGGCGATGGCGTTGGCCGGCAGGTAAAACGCGAAGTAAAACTGCGTCAGCTCGACCGCCACCTCCATGGCCCCGAAGACCGTGCTGGTCCAGGGCGAGGTGTAAAAGGACACAATCAGGCACAGCAACAGAATCCCCTTGGCCGGCAGCACCAGATTGCGCTCCATGGTCCGGACGCGCTCCAGCCGCCGTTGCTGGTCCAGCGCCGGTGCGCCCAGCAGGCCCAGCAACCGCTGCCAGCCCCGCCACTGCAGCCAGGGTTTCAACGGACTCGTCACAAATCCCACTCAAACTATCCAAAAACCGACCCGGGAACTCAAAGCCCAATTCGGTCCCTCGCCCCCGACCAAACCGCCTCCCTGCTCCTTGACCAGCCCGTAGCCCGCCGGCCCGCTGACGCAGCCCGGTCGGCGGCTCAGGCCGCTTTCTCGAACACCAGGAAATGTTGCGCCACCCAGAACGGCCCCACGCGCACGCTCCGGCGCAGACGCAATCCGCACGCGCCCGCTTCGGCCACGAACTGCTCCCGTCGGGGTTGCGCCTCATAGCGCGGGCGACTGCCCTTGAGCCGTTTGAGCAGTCGCCGCAGCGGACCGAACCGGTAATAATCGAAGAACGATACGATCACGTAGCGACGCGCCACCCGCGCCAGTTCGCGCAAAATCACCGCACGTTCGTCCGGCACAAGAATGTGATGCAGCAGCCGATTGCAAAACACCGCGTCCACAGCCCCGTCGCACAGCGGCAACCGCGACGCGTCACCCTGAACCCACACCGCAGCGATCGCCTGCGCCGCGGCCCGCCCCCGCGCATGAGCCAAGATGGGCCGCGCCACGTCCACGCCGATGACCCGGCGGTCGCCGTCGGCCAGCGTCGCCAGAAATCGTCCCGCCCCACACGGCACGTCCAAAATGCTGCCGCAGCCGGTCAGTTCGCGCAGGATGCATCCCAGAGCGCGCTGTTCGCGCCGGTCAATCCGGGCCCGCGAACCGCGTTCGAATCGCCCGGCGTATTGCGCAGCCGAACCCTCGTCCTGAAACCGCTGCCGGTAACGGGCAATGTCCTGCGTCATGTGCGCGGCAGTGTAGCCGATGCTTCGGGAACGGACAAAACCGAACGCAGGATCGGGCGCGGGGACGGATTTTCCGCTCGGCCCGTGCGGCGCCGTGGCGGGAACGACCCGGTGGCGCGCGGTTCAGCCGCCGCGTTTGGCGCGCAGCCGCGCTTCGTATTCGGCCAGCAGCCGGTCGCCGTAATCCTGCCAGGAGTTTTGCGCCGCGCCCTTGCGCCAGGCCGCCCGGCCCATGCGCTCGTTCAACTCCCGATCGGTGGCCAACCGCAACATCGCCTCGGCGAGTTTCTCGGGATTGCGCGACGGCACGATCAATCCTTCGACCTCGTGGGTAACCAGCGTCGTGGCGCCGGTTTCATAGGTGGCGATGATGGGCAGCCCGGCGCCCATCGCCTCCGAGAGCACGCGGGCGAAACCTTCCTCGACCGAGGCGAGCACGAACGCCGAACAGGTGCGCAACAACGCCGCCAGGGTCTTGTGATCGAGCTGTTGCAGGTGGGTGAAGCGGCCTTCCCAGCGGGGCCGTTCCCGGCGGAAATCGTGTTTGAAGCCGATGTCACTGACGCAGATCAGTTCCGCTTCAGGCAGGTGCGCTTTGACCCGTTCGAAGGCGCGGAACAGGTATTGATGGCCCTTGCGCAGGCAGATGGTGCCCACCGAAATGAAGCGCGGCTTGTCGGGCAGCTTCTCGCGCGGCGTGAAGACCGAGGTGTCCACCCCAAAAGGATTCACAAAACAGCGCTCCGGCGGGATGCCGTTGAGCAGCATCGTGTCCCGCACGAACACCGAGGGGCAAAGCACCACATCGGCCCGCTCCAACTCGCGCGTCATGCGGGCGTACATCCGGCGCGGAATGGGCACGCGCTCGCCCGGACACCACAAATCGCACTCGCGCTGCCAGTAGCCAAAATGCGTCGTCGGATGCGAACAGGCGCAATCCACGACTTTGAGCGCGCCGATTTGCTCGGCGACGTCGAACAACTCCGAACCGAACCCCATGATCGCCTGGGCGATCTCGAAGCGCGGGCGACGCGAGGGCGCAAGTTGACGGCGCAACCAGCCGGTCCAGAGCGGTAGCAGGGCATACAGGGCCCGCTCCCACCAGATCTGCGGGGTGAGACGATAAAACGGTTGCATCGCCAATTGGTAGGGCCAGCAGCGCCGGTACAGCTCCGGAGCAATCCCGGTCGAGTTCTTGTCCGAGATCCACAAGCCCGCCAGCGCATTCCGTGCGGCAAAGGCGCGCGCCGTCTGGGGCAAGTGCCACGAGGTGGCGGTGGCAAGAAGCACCTGCATGCGCCCCGCTAAGTAAGAACGCCCCATTCGCGCTTCAAGCTCTTTCCATCCCGTCGGACACCCGATCGCCGGTGGCCGGATTCGGATCGCGTGGGTTTCTGCCGGGCGCAGCAGCCTCTGATCCTGCCGCCCGGGGAACGGCACGCAGCGCGGCCGGGCGCGGATGCGCTCGATGCAAAAACCCTAGCGCCGGGCGCGGCTAGAACGCACACTGCGCGCGTCGCGCGGAAGTTTGCCTTATGCCGACACTGTCGAAGACGTTCAAAAACATCCGCTACCGCGTTTTTTACGGATTGTTGTTGCGACGGGCCGAACTGGTGACGCTCTGCGCGCCGGGCTCGATCTGTCCCTGGACGATTTGCCCGACCGGACTCAACGCGCGCAGCGTTGTAGTCAGCGCCGGGGTGGGCAGCGACATCAGTTTCGAACACGAGCTGGTCGAGCGGTTTGGCTGTCGTGTGCTTCTGTGCGATCCCTCGCCGACCGGCCGGCGCACGATGGAACTGCCCGAAAACCAACGACCCGAATTCCGGTTTCTGCCGGTAGCGCTGACCGGTCGGTGTGGCCGGCTCAGGCTCGCCCCGCCGCTCGATCCCCAGGGGGATTCCTGGTTCGCCAACCCGGCCGCGCCGGAGGGCGTCGAAGTCCCCTGCACCGATCTGAAAACACTGATGCGCGAAAACGGGTTCGATCACATTGATCTGCTCAAGCTCGACATCGAGGGCTGTGAATACGAGGTCATAGACCAACTGTTGCGGCGTCGCCTGCGGGTGAACCAACTCTGCGTCGAATTCCATCACGGCACGCTTCCGGGCTATCGCCGGCGTCAGACCATCAGCGCGATGCTCCGCCTGGTCGCCCGGGGTTATCGGCTGGTCAACCAGACCGGCGCGAATCACACCTTCATCCGGCGGCGTTGACCTTCAGCGGACGGCCCAGCCGGGCGCGCCAGCGCGCCAGCCGATCGGCCAGCTCGCGCCGCAAGTGTGGCGGCAGGCCCAGTCGCCAGAACGCCAGCAGGCCTGTCCCGCCGATGAGCGCGGCGTTGAGCGGCAGAGCAACCCAGGGCGAGAACCGATGCGTGAGCAGCCAGATGAGCGTCGCCACGCTCACCAGTACGGCAAACAAGACCGCCGGACACCGCAGCCACCCCTTAAGAATTTCGCCCACAGAAACGCACAGGTAACGCGTGGTTCGGCGCAGACCGTACGTGCCGCTGCAAACCACATTGGCGATGATCCCGGCCAGGATCACGCCCGACCAGCCCAGCCGGCGGGAGAGCACCACGCTCAGCCCCAGAAACAGCACTCCCTCCAACGGATAGAGCAGGCGCAGACCGCCGATCACCTTGGTGAGCACGGCCAGGCCCAGATGCACGCGCGTGGTGGCAAACACGATGATGTAGAGCGCCATCAGCACGTCGTTCCAAATCGGCCAGCCGAACCGGCCACCCATCCAGATCTGCACAAACGGGCCGTTGCACAACGCCACGGCCAGACACAACGCCACCGCAACCGAAGCCGTGAGCGTGGTGACATCCCGAAAGCGCTGGTGCAATCGTTCCTTTTCGCCGCGCACGATCATCTCGGCATAGGCCGAGCAGGCAAAATCGTGGATGCGATGGATCAATATCTGGGCGAGCATGAATGTCTTGATCATCGTCGCCCACACCGCCACGGCCTTGAGCCCGAGCGTCCAGGAGATGACTGGCGCCTGGCTGGCGGCGATGAGCGCCTGGCCCACCGAGATCATGAAAATGTCCATGGCGAAGACGAAGATGCCGCGGAACGTCGGCCAGTCGGGCCGTCCCCAGCGGCCCGGTTCGGGCAGGAGCTTCAGTCGCCGACAGGCCAGCGCGTAGCCGAGGTTGGTGACCAGGCCGCCGGTGCCGAGGCCCACCAGCATGCTGTAGAGGCCGAGGCCCGACTCCAGCTCCACCCAGCGCGCGCCCAGGCTCAGCAACTGACCGGCCATTTGCGCGACATTGCCCGCGTCGAAGCGATGATGCGCCTGGAGCACCAGGTTGAACACGCGCGCCGGAAACATCAACCCCAGCAGCACGCACTGACCGGCCATCAGCACGCGCGAGA
>CAYXJB010000016.1:21509-24264 GCA_964465445.1 uncultured Verrucomicrobiota bacterium | reverse complement strand
CCGGCCGGGCAGGCGGGCGGGCCGCCGACCGGGCGTGCGGCGTTGCGGTTGGCCGGGGCCAAGCGCTGGCTGCTCGCGGCGGTGCTGGCGGCCGCAGCCGTCAGCAGTTTCTCCGGCCAGTTCAATCGCTATTACCTGGGCGTGGCGATTGATGTGGGCATCAACCTGATGCTGGCGGTGAGTCTCAACCTCATCAACGGCTACACCGGCCAGTTCAGTCTGGGCCATGCGGGGTTCATGGCGGTGGGCGGTTACAGCGCGGCGAAATGTTCGTTGCTGTTGCAGCCGCTGGTGCCGGCTTGGGCGCAGCCGCTGCTGTTCAGTGGGGCGCTGATCCTGGGCGGGTTGATGGCCGCGGCGGTGGGGCTGGCGGTGGGCGTGCCCTCGTTCCGGTTGCGCGGGGATTATCTGGCGATCGTGACGCTGGGCTTTGGCGAGATCATCCGCGTGTTTTTTCAGACGACCGAGGCGTTCGGGGCGGCGACGGGCCTGGGTGGGATTCCGAACTGGACGACGTTTTTCTGGGCCTGGAGCTGCGCGGCCCTGACGGTGTTTGTGGTGGTGTGTCTGGTGCATTCGACCTACGGGCGGGGATTTCTGGCGGTGCGGGACGACGAAATTGCGGCGGCGGCCATCGGCATCAACCCGGTGCGCTACAAGATCACGGCGTTTGTGGTGGGAGCATTTTTTGCCGGGCTGGCCGGCGGGTTGTACGCGCATCACAAATCGTTTCTCTCGCCCACGGGATTCGATTTCATGAAGAGCATCGAGATCGTCGTGATGGTGATTCTGGGCGGGATGGGGCGCACGATGGGGGTGATGGTGGCGGCGGTGGTGCTGACGCTGTTGCCGGAAGTGCTGCGCGGGTTTGCGGATTACCGGATGATCCTCTATTCGCTCCTGATCGTGGTGTTGATGATTGTGCGGCCGCAGGGGCTGTTTGTCTGGAGCCGCTCGCGCCGGACGCTTTGAGATGGCGGCGTTGCTCCAACTGCAGCGGGTGAGCATTCGCTTCGGCGGGCTGACGGCTGTTTCGGAGTTGGACCTGAGCGTGGGCGCCAACGAACTGGTGGGGCTGATCGGCCCCAACGGCGCCGGCAAAACCACCGTGTTCAATCTCATCACCGGCGTCTATCAGCCCAGCGGAGGCGACATCCGCTTCGACGGCCGCTCGATCGTGGGCCTGAAACCCCACCAGCTGGCGCGCTGCGGCATTGCGCGCACGTTCCAGAACATTCGCCTCTTCGCCAGCATGAGCGTGGCCGACAATGTACGGGCGGCCGTGCAACTGCATCGGCACCAGGGGCTGGCGCAGGTGCTCTGGCGCGGCGGCGCCTTCGACCGGACCGAGCGGGAGGTGGAGCGCCAGGTGCGCGAGCTGCTCGGGTTGTTCGGCCTGGACACGGTGCGCGACGAGCCGGCCAACAGCCTGCCCTACGGGCATCAGCGGCGGCTGGAAATTGTCCGTGCGCTGGCCACCGAACCGCGGCTGCTGTTGTTGGACGAGCCGGCGGCGGGGATGAACCCGGCCGAGAAAGCCGAGTTGACGCAACTGATCCGCTTCATTCAACAGAAGTTTCATGTGGCCCTGTTGCTGGTCGAGCACGACATGTCGGTGGTCATGGGCATTTGCGAGCGAATTGCGGTGCTCGATTACGGGGTCAAGATCGCCGAGGGCACGCCCGCCCAGGTGCGAGCCGACCCGAAAGTGATCGAGGCGTATCTGGGCGAGGAACCGGTCTAGCAATGCTCGAGATCGAAGAGTTGAAGGTCAGCTACGGGGCCATCCGCGCATTGCACGGCATCTCGCTGGTGGTGCGGCCGGGCAGCATCGTCACGCTCATCGGCAGCAACGGCGCGGGCAAGAGCACAACGCTGCGCGCGATCTCCGGCCTGGTGCGGCCGGAGTCGGGTCGGATTCGGTTCGACGGGTTGGAGCTCAACGGTCTGGCGCCGCATGAGATCGTGCGGCTGGGGCTCTCGCACGTGCCGGAGGGGCGGATGATTTTCGCCAATCTGACCGTGCATGAGAATCTGCTCCTGGGGGCGTGGCGCTTGCGCCAGTCGGCGCTGATCCGACGCGAGCTGGAGGTGGTGTTGCACCTGTTTCCGCGGCTGGCCGAGCGCGAAAAACAGCTCGCCGGCACGCTCAGCGGCGGCGAGCAGCAGATGCTGGCGATCGGGCGCGCGCTGATGAGCCGCCCGCGGTTTTTGATGCTCGACGAGCCGTCGCTGGGCCTGGCGCCGTTGCTGGTCAAGGCCATCTTCGAGAAAATCGTCGAAATCAACCGGCAGCACGGCCTCACGATCCTGCTGGTCGAGCAGAATGCGAATCTTGCCCTGGAGATTTCGCATCACGCCTATGTGCTGGAAACGGGCCGGATCATTCTGGAGGGCGACTCGGCGGTGTTGCGGCGCGATCCGCAGGTCCAGCGGGCGTACCTGGGCACGGGTTGAGCGACGGCTTGCCAGGGGGCGGGCGTTCTGCTGCCTTGGGTGCAGGGGAACGGCCGGACGGGTCTCCGGAGGAGGGCTGATGCGCCATGAAAAACGAAGAGCCGCGACGCCATTTTGCCAGCGACAATTACGCCGGGCTGTGTCCGGAGGCGCTCGCCGCGCTGCTGGAAGCCAACGCCGACCACCAGGTCAGCTACGGCAACGATGCCTGGACGGCGGCGGCGTGCGACCGGATTCGCGAGCTGTTCGAGACCCACTGCGAGGTGTTCTTTGTGTTCAACGGCACGGCTGCCAACGC
>CAYXJB010000016.1:0-21499 GCA_964465445.1 uncultured Verrucomicrobiota bacterium | reverse complement strand
GGCGACGGCCGCAACGCGCTGGCGCTGGCGAGCCTTTGCCAGCCCTACCACAGCGTGCTGTGTCACGAGCTGGCACACGTCGAGACCGCCGAGTGCGGTGCGCCGGAATTTTTCAGCAACGGCGCCAAGGTGCTGTTGCTGGGCGGAACGGAGGGCAAAATCACGCCGGCCGAGATCGAGCGGGCCGTGCGTCGGCGTACGGACATTCATTATCCCAAACCGGCCGTGCTGAGTCTGACCCAGGCCACCGAGCTGGGCACGGTTTATACGCTCGAGCAGTTGCGGGAGCTGACGGGTCTGGCGCGGCGGCTGGGGCTGCGCGTGCACATGGACGGAGCGCGATTCGCCAATGCCGTGGCGGCGCTGGAGGTCGCGCCGGCGGAGCTGAGCTGGCGTGTCGGAGTGGATGTGCTCTGCTTCGGAATGACCAAAAACGGCGCAGCGGTCGGCGAGGCGGTGGTGTTTTTCGACCCGGAACTGGCGCGTGATTTCGATCGCCGTTGCAAACAGGGCGGCCAACTGGCCTCCAAGATGCGCTTCCTCTCGGCGCCGTGGGTCGGGATGCTGCGGGACGGCGTGTGGCTGCGGCATGCGCGGCATGCCAACGCCATGGCCCGGCGGCTGGAAGCGGGCCTGCGCACCGTGCCGGGCGTGAGCATCGCTTATCCGGTCGAATCCAACGCGGTGTTCGCCCGAATTCCGCCCGCAGCGGTGGCGCGACTGCACCGGCGCGGGTGGCGATTCTACACCGGCGTGGTCACGCCAAATGAATCGCGCCTGATGTGCAGTTGGGACACCACGCCGCAGGACGTGGATGCGTTCGTGGCGGATGTGCGGGCGGCCGTGGCGGAAACCTGCTCCGCCGATTGAAGCGCCTTCCGGACCGGTGCGCCGCTCAGCCCGGCACCGGTTGCGCGCGACCCATAAGCAGCTCGCGCAACCATTTCCAAACGGCGCGCAGCCCCACGTCCCGCGTCGGTTCGAGTCCGTAGAGGCATTCCAGCTCGGTCTCGTGGCCGCGATAGCGCGGGGGCAGCAACAGCATGGTTCTGGCCGTGTCGCCTTCCAGTCGCATCAGCTCGGAGTAGAACAAGCCCCGGCCCGGAGCGTATCGGCCCTCGGGCAGCTCGAGCGTGCGCCGGGGCAGGATCAGCCAGGGCCGGTAGTGGAACAGCAACCGACCGGCGGCGTTGCGCGCCAGCCGACCATAGGTGCGGGTCGGCACGCGTTGGACGCTCCGGCCCAGAAACACGGGATTCGATTCCGGATCGGGACGAAATCGTTTGTGCCGGCGCGTCAGGAAATCCCACACGAACACCGCCCCGCAGACCGAGAGCCGGAACGACCAACCGGCGATACAGGCCGCCAGCACGATGAGCACCACCGCCCAGAGCGCACCCAGCCAGGGATTGATCCAGGCGCTGCCGACCACACTGCCCAGGAGCGTCAGGCGGAACGTTTTCAACGCCGCATCCACCGTCGTGAAGGGGCTCAGCAGGATGAGGATGTTGATCGCGTGCGACGCCAGAAACACGACGAAGAACGCCCCCATGCCCGCCGGCACCAGCAGCAGGTTCTGCAACCAACCCAGATCCACCGTGGCGCTGCCCGTCAGACCCGGACCCGCGGTGCTCGCGCCGTTTTCCTGGAGCATCAAGATGATCAAGGGCGCAAACGCGCCGGTGGCGATCAGGCCGCTGAGCTTGTTTTCGAGCGCTTCGAGCGCGTCGAACGGTTTCTTGAGCGCGCTGGGCAAGGCGGTGCCGAGCGAGTCCTTCAGGAAACACGCCGCCACCAGCATCAGCGCCGGGATCCAAAACCACGGCTGGGCAAACCACGGAAGATTGGCCCGCTTCTCCGGCTGGGTGCGCCAGTACTTGACCGCGCCGTAGGCGCTTGCGCCCAGCAGCGGCGAAATCGCCACGCCGGTGAGCGTCGAAACCGCTTCGGCGTAGGCCTGGCCCGGCACGGCTGAGCGGCGATCCGATTGCGGTGTGGCTGCGCTGCCCTCCAGAGGTAGCGTGCACAAGAGCCACGCCACCGGTAGCCAAACCATGAGCCGTTTCATGCCGCTACCATGAGCCGGCTCGATGGCCTTGTAAAGCGACGAAGGCCGCGGCGCGCCCTCCACTTGTCAGCCGCCGATGCGCTTTTTAGTTTGGCGGCGGTGATCGACACCCAAGCGAGTCTGGAAGCGTTTTTGGGAGTGTTGCGGGCGGCCCGATGGGTGGCGCTGGACACCGAAGCCGACAGCCTGCACTCCTATCCCGAAAAGCTCTGCCTGATCCAGATCAGCACCGAGTCGGGCGATTATCTGGTGGATCCGCTGGCGGGGCTGGATCTGCGTCCGCTGCTGGAGGCGCTCGATGCGCATGAACTGATTCTGCACGGGGGCGATTACGACCTGCGCCTGCTCCGCAAACACCACAATTTCGTGCCCGTGGCGGTCTTCGACACCATGCTGGCCGCGCGGTTGTTGGGCGAACGGCGCTTCAGCTATCAGTGCCTGGTCGAGAAGTACCTGGGGGTGAAGCTCGAAAAAGGCTCTCAAAAAGCCAACTGGGCGCGCCGTCCGCTCACACCCCGCATGGAACAGTACGCCCGCAACGACACCCATTACCTCAAACCGCTGGCGGACAAACTCCGCCGCCAGCTCGAGCTAAAAGGCCGGCTCGCGTGGCATCAGGAGGCCTGCGAACGGCTCATTGACGAATCGGCACGCCTCTCGCCGGTGGATCTGGACTCGGTCTGGCGGGTCAAAGGCAGTCACGGACTCAGCGGCCCGGCGCTGGCGGTGTTGCGCGAACTCTGGCACTGGCGCGAACGCGAAGCGCTCGCGGCCGGTCGCCCGCCCTATTTCATCCTGTCCCACGAATCGCTCGTCGAACTGGCGGCTGCCGCCGCCGCGCACCGGCCGCTGGAGCCGCTCCTGCCGGCGCATCTCACGCCGCGCCGCCGCGCCGGCCTGTTGCGCGCGGTGCGGGACGGGTTGCGACTGTCTGCCGACCAGCATCCGCGCCCGCGACTGAGTTTTGGACGCCGCCCCGACGAAGCCGAACGGCGGCGTTTTCTGGAGCTGCAGCGCCGACGCGACGCGCAGGCGCATCGTCTGGGCATTGATCCGGCGCTCATTGCCAGTCGCGCCACGCTGGCGGAGTTGGCGCATGACCGGGAGCGCAACCTGCCGCGGCTCATGCGCTGGCAACGCGAACTGCTCGAGGAACGCTGAGCACTCGTCCCTGCGCGCGCACCTCGAACCCTCCGTGGCGCGCAAACGGACGTCTGAGTTGCTTCCCGATCAATGCTTTTTTGACATTGAGCGGATGTTCAGTCGTCATTGGTTTTTGCAACATGTTACAGGACAACGACTTGCGAAGCCTCGGCCAAAAACACTCTCGAATCGCGTCAGCGGCGGACGGCGTGTCGAGCGTTGAAAATTTTTTGAGCCGGCTCTTAAAGTGGTGTTGAAAGACGACCCGAACAATGAACCGACGTTTGACCATGAAAAAGACGATGCTTCTGAGAATTGGTATGGCCGGCTGTGCGGTGTTGTGCTTGAGCGCGTCCCGCCTGGGCGCATCGCACGTGACAATGGTCTGGGAAACCAATCGTTTCGACAGCGATCTGGGCAACTGGACGCTCCAGCTCAACAACTTCGCCAATGGCAACAACGTGGATTGGCAGAACAGCAACCGGGCCGGCGGCACGGCCGGCGAACTGGGCGGGCGATTTGCCGATGCGGTGCAAACCGCCTACGTGGCGCGACCGCTGGACTTCACGCTGGACATCAATCACGAGATGCGCTTCCGCGGCATCGTGACCATCACCAATACCGAACAATTTTCGGTGGGCAGCGGCCAGGACCTCAACGTCTGGATCGGTTATTTCAACACCTCCGATCCGAACAACAATCGCCTTGGCTGGCGCACGCTCACCCCGTCGAGCACGCCACCGACCGCCCCCTTCCGCGGTCGGCCCAAGATCAATAACGGCAGCAATGCCGCCAGCGCGATCTCAATGACGCAGGGCGTGAGCTATGCGTTCGAGGCGTGGTGGCAACCCAACGGCGACAACAACACCGGCACGTTCTCCGGGTTCATTGGCAGCACCTCGTGGAACGTTGCCAACTACGTTGCAGGCCCGGGCACATACGACGCCTTTGGGATCTTTTGGTCGGAGAGCAGCGCAACACCGAATCTCAACTACTACATCTATTTCGACAATGTGGAGTATTTGGTGCCCGTGCCCGAACCGTCGGCTGCTGTGTTGGGATTGATTGGCGGCCTGTTGGGCTGGGTGATGATTCGCCGATGGCGAGCCACGTCCTGCTAAAGCAACCGGAGAGACTGGAGGGAGTGGTTTGCGGTTGGCGGCGGAGCTGAGACGGACTGCCGCCAGCCGCTGTTTTTCGGGGGACGGCGAGTCGTGGGCTGAATCTCTGAAACGTCGTTGGGCCGAGCCGTGGCGGCCCGCCAAAACCCACGGCAGATTGGAGCGTGTTATGCGGAATCGTGACGTTACATGCGGAATTGGCAGCGTTCTGCGACAACGCGCAGAGGCGCGCAGGGGCAAAACGGTTTGCACGAGCATTCCGGTGCGTGCTCTGGGGGGCGCACTGCTGCTGGGCCTCTGGGGGTTCGGTGGTGCGGCTTCCGGTGCGTTCTACGTGCGGCAGGATGCGGCCGGCTTTGTCGTGCTGGAGGCCGAAAACTACGATCGCAATCTGACGCGCGACAACGCGGCGTGGATTTTTGACAACACGCCCACGGCCACCGACGCGTTCAGCGGCTGGGGATACATGAAGGGCACCGGCGCGGGCGGTACCAACATGAACACCAGCGCCCGGTTCGATTTTAACATCAAATTCGATTTCACCGGACCGCATTACATTTGGGTGCTCGGCAGCGACGCCGGCGGCAAACAGGTTTCCATCGGACTCAACGGTGTGGTCACCACCAACGCCGATTTCATCGGCGGGCCCGACGGCGCGCTGGGCGGACGCGACAACGGCGAATGGCGGTGGGTTGGCACCAACCGTCCACCGGGCGCACCCGACTGGAACAACAAATCCTTCGTGACCGTGCCCTCGGCTCTGGAGCACACGCTCAACGTGTTCATTCGCGACGGCGGCACGTGGGTGGACAAGATCGTTCTGACGACGAACGTGAACTGGCGGCCCGAGCCCTACAATCCGGGCACGCCCGGCGCCACCAATGCCGCCGCCACCAACATTCCCGCGCCCCGATTGATCAGCTCCGGCTCGACCAAACCGACGGTTTTCCTGACCGAACCGTACAACGGGCGAACGTTTACGGCGGATTCGAATCTGGTGGTCGTCCTGGCCGCCAAAGCCGTCACCAACGTCAGCGCCACGCCCATCAGCAAGGTCGAATTCTTCGCCCGGGTGCTGCCGTCCGGACCATGGGACAAGGTCGGGGAACGGACCAGTCTGCCCTATCTGATACGCTTCACCAACCCGGCGGTGGCCGACTACGAGTTGATGGCGGTGGCGACCGACACGGCGGCCAACGTCGTCACCAGCGCGGTGGTCTCGGCGAGCGTTCGGGCGCCGAGCTTCCCCCTGCCGCTGGTCTGGACGACCAACACCTTCAGCACCGGGCTGGGCAGTTGGACGCTGGCGGTGGACAACCACGCCAGCGGCTGGATCACCAACACCGCAGAGGGATGGATTTTCAACTGGTTTTTCAGCCTGGACTGGACCAACTCAGCCCTGGCCGGTGGCACGCCGGGCGAATTCGGCGGACACATTGCCCGCATGAACACGGTCGCCCCGTTTGTGGCCCATCCGTTCCCCCGACGGGTGAATCTCAACGAAGAGCTGTGGTTCCGCGGCCGCGCCTACCTGCGCAACCACGGACCGGATGGCCCGACGCCTCCGGCAACCAACAAGATCTCTTGCAACAGCGACACGTTTATTGGCTATTTCGACTCGACCGCTTATGGCGACCCGCCGCGGATCGGGCTGAAATTGCGCGAGCCGACCAGCTTCGGCGGCAACTGGCGGATTGCGATCGCCAACAAGCCGACCTATGCCGACGTGAATCTGGGAGGCATTGTTACGGAGGCGACGCCTTTCACGTTCGATCTGCACTGGACTCCCAGCGGCGCGGGCGACGGCTCCGGCACGCTGGCCTACACGATCGCCGGGGTCAGCTTCTCGGCCGGATTCGGTCCGTCCACGAGCACCTTTGACGCGTTCGGATTCGTGGCGGTGCAACAGGGCAGCGACGAACCCTGGCGGCAGGCGACGCAATTCTTCGACGAGCTGCAATATCTGGTGCCGGCCACCCCGCGGCTGGAGATTCTCAAACTCGACGCCACGCGCACGCTGCTGAGCTGGGAGATTCCGCAGTTTGTGCTGCAATACGCCGAGGGCGTTCTGCCGGTCACCCATACCAATGGCGGTTGGACCGATATCAGCACCAACCTCTACGTGAACATCGGGGGCCGGTTCTACTACACCAACGTGATCGGCACGAACACGCGCTGGTTCCAGCTTCGCTCGCCCTGAAGCGCAGCAACCGCATCATGGCCGTCGAGCGCCCGTCGCTCAATCCAGCGGCGCGGTCCGGACGTCGTCCACCAGGAAAACGCTCGCCGGCACGCGTTCGTCCGCGCCGGGGGCGTCTTCGGCGTCCAATCCCAGCACCGCGGGCTGGCCGTCCACAAACGCCGCGCGCATGTCGCCGCGCCACGGCCCGGTGCGAAATACGATCCGACTCAGCGAAGGAGTCGGCTGGCTGAAGGCCAGTCCCTGCCGGGATTGATCGTTGACGGTCAAATCGTAGCGCCCCTGGTTACAGTCCACGTCGAGTTTCACGGCCAGCCAGCGGCCCGGAGCGATACGAATCGGCTCGACGGTGAGTTTGCCCATGTCGGCGGCAAGCCATTCGCTGTCGAGGCGCAGGCGCAACGGGCGCGCGCCGTGCTGGCTCTGGAGTTCGACGTGCAGGGAGGCATTGCCGAGGCGCTCAATGCGCAGGCGAAACTCGACGCGCACCCGCCGGCTTTCGGGGAAGACTCGTTCGGCCAGCGCGTAGTCGTACGGTTCTTCGTCGCGCAACATCAGGCAGCGGCCGCCGCCCGGAGCGGAGGTGATCGTGACCGGTGCCCATTGCGGCGAATAAAGATTCCACAGCTCCAGGTCCGATTCGGTCCGGGCGCGTTCGAAGTCCTCGGTCACATGCGTGTCGGTGCGCCCGGAAACAGGCACGCGGACGCGGGTGACCCAGATGTCCTCCTTGTTGACGCTGTAAGTGAGCCAGAGATGGCCGCCGGGCGGGTTGCCATTGCCCTCGGCGATGCCGCGCACGTATTGCGGTCCGAGGTTTTTGTGCATGCCCTCGTAGCGCAGCGGGGGGACTTCGCCGTGAACGACGAGCATGTTGTCGAATTCGTGGCAGTCCTCGCTGGTCATGATGACCAGTGGAAAGCGGTTGCGGCGTGTGGCTGAATGATTGTACACGAGCGCAAAACGCCCGTCGTCGGTGCGTTGTACCCAGGTTTTGGCGTTGCATTCCAGGATCGTGGGGCAGCGGACCAGCGGCGTCCAGGAGCGGCCTTCGTCAGGGCTGAGCGCGGCCAACTGCCCCTTCCAGACGCCCAGCACCACGCCGTCCGGCCGGTGACAAAACGACAGCGCCTTGGGCTCTTCGCCGTCGAGTTTGATCGCGTAAAAACCGTCCTGCGCGCGGTCTTCCTCCCACCACTGCAGGGTCATGAGTTTGTCCGCCAGCAAGGCGTCGCAGGCTTCCACAAAACCCGTGTCCCGACTGCTCTTGTAAAAGGGGAAGCGCGTGTTGGTCTCGTTCCAGCCGGCGTGGCGGTTGTAGCGGATGAAATAGATCGGACCGAACGAGCCGTCGCGATACACCTCGCGCACGACGCGGCCGAGGCCCTGACCTTTGTTCGGCGCGTGGCGCGGTGTGAAGCAGTAGCTGTAAAAGCCCAGCGTCAGCAACCGACCGTTGGGCGCGACGTAAAAACCCATCCGCTGATGCATGACCGCCGGCGTGCCGGCGGGGATGTGAAGTTCCCCGCGGCGGATTTCCGGCAGCGGATACTCCGGGAAAACCACCTGCGGTTTGGACCAGCTCCGGCCGTCGCTTGAGTGCAGCAACAGCGTGCGCCCGGGCGGGCCGTGCTCGTCTTTGAGGTCGCTGAGGTATTGCAGCCAGAATCGCCCGTTCCAGTAGGCGAGGTAGGGCTGGTGATTGTACGTCCAGCCCACGCGATCGCCTTCGGGCGGGTGCGTGCGATTGGCGCGCAAGACCTGGCGCGCATGCACGCCCACGGCGTGTGGCAGGGCGCCGTCGTAGAACCATTTGTCGGGCTGGGCCGAGCCGACGTATTTGACCGGTTCGGCGGCGGAGATTTCCGGCGGCGGAGGCAACTTGGCGGCCCACGCAGCGCCGTTGAGTCCCAGTGCGGCCAGGAGCATGGCCAGGCCCGGCAATCTTCTGCTGGAGTGCGTTCGGTCAGACCGTATTGGGTTCATGGGCTTGATCTGAGGCCTGTTTGGAATCATGGGTCGCGGTGCTTGCAAAGGGTCAACTGCGGGGTGGTAGGGCGGCGCGCCAGCCGCCCCACAAAAGCTGCTGCAATTCGGCTTGCGTACGGCGGTAGCGCGGCTGGCCGGCCAGATTGCGGACCTCGCGCGGGTCGCGCCGTTCGTCGTACAGCTCGGTGCCCTGACGGCCTTTGTCCCACTCGGTGTAGCGCCATCGCTCGGTTCGCACCGACGTACCGGTGAACAGGATCTCTTTGGATGCGCCGGTGCGATCGCGGCCGCGGCCCACCATGGTGAAGGCGCCGCGTTTCCAGGCTCGCCCGGGCTGCTGGAGCAACGGCGCGAAGCTGGTGCCTTCGAGGTTGGGGGGCGCTTGCAGGCCGCAGAGTTCCGCCAGCGTGGGATACACATCCACCAGCTCGACCAGGCGCTCGGACCGTTTGCCGGCGGTGCGCATCCCCGGCGTGGCGACGATCAAGGGCACACGGGCCGATTCCTCGAAGAGGCTGTTTTTGTGCCACAGACCGCCGTGATCGCCGAGGTGATAGCCGTTGTCGCTCAAGAAAACCACGATCGTCCGCTCCCACAACTGCAGCCGATCCAGCGCGTCGAGCACCACGCCCAACTGGGCGTCCATGAAACTGACGCACGCGTAATAGGCCGAGAGGTATTGACGCACCTCGGCGTCGGAAAGCGGCCTTGGGGGCGGCTCGTAATTGACCGCGGCCGGCAGCAGAGGTTGGAATTCCTCCGGCGAGGTCTTCGGCAACGGCATGCGCTCGGGCGGGTAGAGGTCGAAGTACTTTTTCGGGGCGGCATAGGGAGCGTGAGGACGCCGGAAACCCAGTCCAAGGAAAAACGGTTTGCCCTCACGGCTGCACCGTTCCATCCACTCGACGGTTTTACGGGCCACGATGCCGTCGGGGGTTTGGGCATCGGCGGTCCGCAGGATCATCCAGTCGAAGGAATGACCCTGCGGTCCCTGGGAGCGGCCCGACCGGAGCACTTCCTCGGGCGGAGGGGATTTGCCGAATTCACGCAATTCCTCGTCCCAAGAGCGCGGATCTTCGCAATCCTCGCCAGTGTGAAAAATCTTGCCGGCATGGGCGCTGAACCAGCCGCTTTTGCGGAACAATTCCGGCAGCATGACCGCGTCGCCGATGTACTGGCGCGTCGGAGTCTCGAGCGTCCAGACGCGGGTGGTTTCGGGTCGCAGGCCGCTCAGGAACGAGACGCGCGAAGGCTGGCAAAGTGGGTTCTGGCAGTAGGCGCGCTCGAACAGCAGCCCGCGGGCCGCCAACCGGTCCAGATGCGGTGTCTGGACCACCGGATGCCCGTAGCAACCGAGGGCCGTGTTCAAATCGTCGGCGACGATGAACAACACGTTCCACCGCGGCGGGCCCCCGGATGCGGCTGATGCCGCGAGAGCCAGCGCTGCAACCAACCAGACCCGATGCGCCGCGGCCGTGCGCCATCGGGCGGGAGCGGATGTCGAGTTCCAGAACACGTTCATATCGTTGGACGCCTGCGAGGCGCGTCTGAAGCTACGGAGTGTCGTGGCCGGGCTGCAAGCGACGGGCCGGTTCGAGCGTCATGCTTTTATGGCATCGCGCTGATGTCGCCCCACCCGCGCCGCATGCCGGTGCGCAGACGAGGCCTCAGTGGTCGGTAAACTGCATCGCGTAGAGCTTGGCGCCGCGCATCCGGAAGACGACCTGCACGGTCCGCCCGGCCAGCGCCGCGACAGTTCGGCCACGACCGCGCCACTCGGCGGGCGTGTCAAGAAAATCACCGTTGATGTAGATGCATTCGTCCACGGAATAGCCGGGGATCGGCTGGCCGTGCTCGTCGAGAAAGCCCACCTGCACGTATCCCACCGCGCCGGTGTCCACGTTCAATCGGAGGCGTTTGCCCTCGAAGATCAGCGGATGCGTCACCAGCAGACCGCCGGTGTAATCGGCTTCGGCTGCGACAAAGCCATCGAGTCGCTGGACCAGCCGGAACAAGGGCCAGGGACCTTTACGTCCCCAGGCGCTGTGATAGGCGATGCCGTTGCCGTCATGCCCGCCGACGTACTGCCAGATTTGGTGGCCGCGGCGGACCATGCCGTGGGTGAGGAAAAACATGTGCACGTCGTTGCGGCCGAAACTGCCGATGGGCACGTAGGCCGGGCGCGGATAGCGTTTCCAGTGCACGCCGTCACGGCTGACGGCCAGTTGGACCTCGGTGACGCCCGAGCCGCGTTTCCAGGGTTTGCTCCCCAGGATCTGTCGTTCGGGCGGCCCGTCGCCGTCGTAGTGAAAGTACACCGCCGGAAAGGCCAGGTACGTGTCCGGTGCCCAGGGGTATTTGACGACCTTGGTCGTGTAGATGTCGGTGCCCGGCGGATCGAGCGCCGGATCGGGGCCCAGAGCCGTGGGCAGTTCGACACCGGGTCCGGGTGGCATGAGCGGTCCGTTGTCCAGAAACCACGGGTCCAGCCGGTGTGGGCGCAAACCCTGGGCGCGGGCTCGTTCACGGGTTTGGCCCGGCGCAATGCGTTCCCAGGGCCAGGGCGCGAGCAGTTCGCGGGTTTCGGAACGCACAAAGCGCCGTTCGGTTTCGCCACCCGGGGTGCGCGCGTAGTCAGAGCGATGATGCCCCACGTAGAGCTGGCGCTGATCGTCGTAGTAGAGGATGGATTGCGAGCCGGCGGCAAAAGGCAGTGCCGCCACTTCGAACGGCTCGAACCACCAGCCGTCGGGCGAACTGAACACGAACATGTCGCGTCCGCGGATGCCGCTGAAATACTTCCATCGGCTCTGCGGCGGCGCGTTGGGATCGAGGAACACATTGCCCAGTCCGACGGGTTTGGGCAGGACCACATTGCGCAGGCCCCTGAAACCGCCGTGTGGCAGGTCGGGTTTCTCCCAGTGCACGCCGTCGTTGGAAACCATGACCGCCAGCAGATCGCCCACCTCACGATAGTAGAGGCGCAGTCGGCGCTGCTCGTCCTCGACGAGCGACAGATGGCCGCGCACATGATCGAGCACCCGCTCGGCAAACCGCGGCGGCTGCACGGTGAACCGGATGCCCTCCATTTTCGAGACCAGCGCGTCGTCAATGAACACGTGCTTGCGCGAGCCGAGCGCGACCGGTCGGGTTGAATCCTTCTGCGGCCCGAACAACAGCGGCGGGCCGGCTCGCAGCGAGACCGGCGGCAGACCCTCACAGTAGGTCATCGAGAACGAACCGGGTGGCGCGAATCGCCCGCGATAAACCTGGTGATCGGAAAAGCGCAATTCATCCAGTCGTCCCGGCAGAGGCCGTTCCCACCGTCCGTCGCGTCCCACCGAGAAATACGCCTCCGGTCCGCGCCGAAGCCGCCGGACTCGAGCTTTGAGCGGCAGAGGTTGAAGCACGCCATCCACGTAATGACGAACCTGCTGTTCCGCGGCCGAGTACACAAAGGCAAGGTGATGCCAGCCCTGGGACAGAGCGGAACTCGCCGAGGGGATGCGCAAGACGACATCTTCCGGCGCATTTTCCAGTCGGAATCCGCTGCGGTCCGCTTCCAGCACCAGGCGGGTGAGGATGTGGTTTTTGCCGCGCGGGCCACGGCCGAGTTCGAACACCACGCCTTCATGGCCCGGCGGCTCGGTGGCGCAGAACCAGAATTCGACCGTCCAGTCGAACTCGCCCAGATTCAGGCCGGTGTCGGTGGGATTGGCGAAGGGCGGTTTGCGCAGATGGTTTTCGCCCGCGGTCATGAGAGCGCAAAAGTGCGCGTTCCACCAGGTCAACGGTTCGGTCCGGTCCGGGGGCGAGTTTCGGATCGAGGACAGACCGAACAGCGGGGAGGCCGGCAGGCCGGCCAGATCCAGCGGCACGGGCTCGGCCGGCTCGAGGGCGCGTCCGAACCGGCCCGGGACGATTCTGCCGCCGCGTCCGAAGGCCAGAAACAGGTCATGCCCGGAGGCGTCGTTGAGGATCGAGCTGGGGTAGAGCCCTTCGGGTTCGTCGAACAGCCACAGGGCAACCGTCTCTGCAGTGCCGTCGCTCGGGACTGAAACCAGAACCGCACTCAGAATGAGGCACAGGGCTCGGCTGCAGCCGAGGGTTGGTTTTGGCGCAATTCGAGTCATGTCGTGCAATAGAGCCGCACGGCCCACCCGGCGGCTGCTCGCCGGGTCGGGGTTCAGTCATACCCGCTGCATCTGACGCCAGCCGCAGCGATTGTGTGATGCTTTTTCGGCATCGGACCGATGCCAGGGCGACCGGCCCGAAACGGAAGCGCGGGGCCGGGTTGGGGCACGATTCGGGTGTATGACAAAAAAGCGCGGAACGCCGGCAGCGCTCCGCGCCGATGCAGGATCGAATCGGACTCAGGTCAGGACGATCTTGTCGCCTTCCTTGAGCGTGACGATGGCCTTTTTCCAGTTGGGCGAACGGCCGGCCTGGGGCGTGTACTGGCGACGGGCCTTGCCGCGCACGTTCATGGTGTTGACGCTGACGACCTTGACCTTGAAGAGTTCCTCGACGGCTTTGCGGATCTGGTATTTGTTGGCGCGCGAGTCCACCACGACGGTGTACTGGTTGAACTTCTCGCCCTGGCGCGTGCCTTTTTCGGTCAGTCGTGCGGTTTTGACGATCTCGAATGCGTTCATGGGATCGGCGCGGTTGCGGTTGGTTCAGCTCCCGGGTTCAGGCTGCGGCGGCCGGGGCGGCCGTCGAGCGCGGCTGGGTCATGAGCCGTTCTTCGAGTTTCTGGAATGCGTCGCGGGTGAAAACCAGTTTGTCGGGCCGGAGCACGTCGTACGCGTTGAGCTCGGCGCTGGTGGTCAGGGCCAGCTCGGGAATGTTGCGTGAGGCCAGCGTGAGGTTGCGATCCGGTTCGGCGGTGACCAGCAGCGTGGTGCGCTCCAGGCCGAGGGTGCGGAGCAGCGCGGCCATCTCGCGGGTTTTGTGGCTGGCGAGCCTGATTTCGTGCAGGATGAGCACGTCGCCGGCCTTGAGCCGTTCGGTGAGCGCCTTGCGCAGGGCCAGTTGTTTGGTCTTGGCGTTGACCTTTTTGTGGTAGTCGCGGGGTTTTGGCCCGAACACGACGCCGCCGCCGCGCCAGAGCGGGGACTGGAACGAGCCGGCCCGGGCGCGGCCTGTGCCCTTTTGCCGCCAGGGTTTTTTACCGGTGCCGGCGACTTCGCCCAGGGTCTTGGTGCTGGCGGTGCCGCGTCGGCGGTTGGCCAGGATGGCCACGACGGCGTCGTGGACGGCCTGGGTGCCCTTGTCACCTTCGACCAGCGGGAAGCGGACTTCGAGTTCGCCCTGATCCTGTCCTTGGAGGTTTTTGACCGGAAGCTTCATGCGACTGCGAGTTGGTTGGCTGCGCGACGGCAGCGCGGTTCAACGCGTTATTTCCTGGCCTCGGCTTTCTTGGGTTCTTCTTTCTTTACACCCTTTTTGGTGACGGCAACCGAGACGGGCGGTTTCCAGCCCTTGGGTCGTTTCTTGGCCTCGCGCACGATCACGTAATCGCCCTTGGCTCCGGGCACGGCGCCCTTGATCAGGAGCAACTGGTCGTCTTCGCGCACCTGGATGATTTCGAGGTTCTGCACGGTGCGGCGTTGCTGGCCCATATGGCCGGGCATGCGCATGCCGCGGCGCACGGTGCCGGGGAACAGGCGCTGGCCGATGGCGCCGGGCCGGCGGTGCCAACCTTTGGCGCCGTGCGAGGCGTCACCGCCGCGGAATCCGTGACGTTTGACGACGCCCTGAAAACCGCGGCCCTTGGTGATGCCGATGACGTCCACAAAGTCCCCGGGCGCAAAGAGCGAGGCGCCGAGCACATCCCCGGGTTTGACCTCTTTGCTGAAGTCGCGGAATTCGCGGATGCGGCGCAGGGGCGGGCCGTTGAATTTTTTGAGGTGGCCCAGCAGGGGTTTGGTCAGCCGCTGTTCCTTCTGGGGGTCGAAGCTCAGTTGCACGGCGTTGTAGCCGTCGGACTCGACGGTTTTGCACTGCAACACGTGGTTGGGGCCGGCCAGCACGACGGTGACCGGCACGACGTTGCCGTGGGCGTCAAAGACGCGGGTCTGGCCGAGTTTTTTTCCGATCAAACCAACGGGCATAGGGGATCACTCCTGCGGAGGCGGGCGGGGTCAGATTTTGACGTGGATGTCCACGCCGGCCGGGAGGTTGAGTTTTTTGAGTTCGTCCACCGTTTTGGCGGTGGGGTTGATGATATCAATGAGGCGCTTGTGGGTGCGCTGCTCGAAGGTTTCCTGGGATTTTTTGTCCGCGTGGGGCGAGCGCAGCACAGTGAAGCGCTCGATGCGCGTGGGCAGCGGGATGGGCCCGGCCACGCGCGCCTGGGTGCGGCGGGCGACCTCGACGATTTCGCGCGCCGACTGGTCAATGACCCGGTGGTCATAGCCCTTGAGGCGGATTCGGATGCGTTCTCCAGCCATACAAAGAGCGATCTGGTTAAAGTGTGCTCACCTGTTCCGCTTCGGGTCGTTGCCGGAAGCGGGCGATGAATCTAGCAAAGGTTGGCATGGCTGCAACATGTTTTTGGGCTGCGCGCCGGTTCAGGAGCGCGCCGCGGGTTTGCTTTTGGCCAGATCGAGGATTTTTTCCAGGATGCTGTTGGGCACCTGCTCGAAGGTTAGCGGCTCCATCGAGTAGGAGGCGCGGCCCTTGGAGAGCGAGCGGATGGCCGTGGCGTAGCCGAACATTTCGGCCAGCGGCACTTCGGCACGCAGGATCGTCTGGCCGCCCCTGGCCTCGATGTTGACGATCCGACCGCGGCGGCGGTTGATGTCGCCCATCAGGTCGCCCTGGTATTCGTCGGGCGTGGTGACCTCGACCTTCATGATGGGTTCAAGGAGGATGAGGCCGGCTTTTTTGGCGGCGTCTTTGAGAGCGAAGATGCCGGCCATTTTGAAGGCCAGCTCGCTGGAATCCACCTCGTGATAGGAGCCGTCCACGATCTGCACCTTGATGTCAATCATCTGGTAACCGGCCAGCACGCCGCTTTTGGCGGCCTCTTCGATCCCGTCGATGACCGCGGGGATGTACTCCTTGGGAATGACGCCGCCGACGATTTTGTTTTCGATCTCGATGCCCTTGCCGCGGGGGTTGGGTTCGATGTGGATGCAGGCGTGGCCGTACTGGCCACGGCCGCCGGTCTGGCGGATGAACTTGCCCTCGCCATCGGCCGGCTGGGTGATGGTTTCGCGGTAGGCGATCTGCGGCGCGCCGGCGTTGGCCTCGACCTTGAACTCGCGGAAGAGCCGGTCGCGGATGATTTCCAGATGCAGCTCGCCCATGCCGGCGATGATGAGCTGGCCGGTTTCCTGGTCGGTGTACACGCGGAAGGTCGGATCTTCCTCGGCCAGCCGCTGGAGGCCTTCGCTGAGTTTGTCGCGATCCTGTTTGGTTTTGGGCTCGACGGCCATGCTGATGACCGGTTCGGGGAAGGTGGGCGGCTCGAGCATCACCTCCAGGCGCTCGTCGCAGAGGGTGTCGCCGGTGGTGATGTTGCGCAGGCCGACCAGCGCGGCGATTTCGCCGGCATAGACCGCGTCAATGTCCTTGCGCTCGCTGCCCTGGATGATCATCAGGCGGCTGACGCGTTCGGCTTTGCGGGTGCGGGGATTGTAGATGACGTCGCCCTTTTTGACCTGCCCGGAGTAAACGCGGAAGAACACCAGCTTGCCGGCGTAGGCGTCGGTCCAGAGCTTGAACGCCAGCGCGCAGAAGGGTGCGTCGTCGCGGGCCTCGACCTTGACGATTTGTCCGGTGCTGGGGTTGGTGCCCTCGGCCGGAGGAATGTCCAGCGGGCTGGGCAGATAATCCACGATGGCGTCAATGAGCGGCTGGACGCCCTTGTTCTTGAAGGCCGAGCCGCAGAGCACCGGCACGAACTCGATGCGGCAGGTCAGCCGTCGGATCGCGGCCTTGAGGGCCTGGGGCGTGACGGGTTTGTCTTCGATGACCAGTTCGGCCAGTTGATCGTCCTTGTTGGCGACCGCCTCGATGAGCTCCTGCAACGCGGCGCGGGCGCGTTCGCGCAGCGGCTCGGGAATCTCGCGGATGTCGTATTTGAGGCCCTCGTTGATGACATCGCCGCGGCCCCAGACGATGGCCTTCTGGTTGACGACGTCAATAACGCCCTCGAACTGGTCTTCGGCGCCGATGGGCAGGTAAACCGGGTAGGCATAGGCGCCGAGCTTGGTGCGCATATCGTTGAGGGCATTCTCGAAGTTGGCGCCGGTGCGATCCATCTTGTTGACGAACGCGATGCGCGGCACGCGGTACTTGGTGGCCTGTCGCCAGACCGTTTCGGATTGCGGCTGCACGCCGGCCACGCCGCAGAACACGGCCACGGCGCCATCGAGCACCCGCATCGACCGCTCGACCTCGGCGGTGAAGTCCACATGCCCCGGGGTGTCAATGATGTTGATGCGATGGGGCACGCCGGTGAAGAGCTTCTCCAGACCGGGCTCGTTTTTGGGCGTCCAGAAACAGGTGACCGCCGCGGAGGTGATGGTGATGCCGCGTTCGCGTTCCTGTTCCATCCAGTCGGTCACCGTGTTGCCGTCATCCACATCGCCGATGCGATGGATCAGGCCGGTGTAAAAAAGGATGCGCTCGGTGGTGGTGGTTTTGCCCGCGTCAATGTGCGCGGCGATCCCAATGTTGCGCGTCCGCTCCAGCGTGTATTCGCGCCGGGCGGAGTTGGGCGACTTCGACGGTTCTTTTTCAGCGACTGCTTGCATGATCGTGCTCGTTCAAATCGGTTTTGGGTTGAATCGTTTTCTTGATGCCGGCCGAACCGGATTCAACCCGGCGGCCCCGACAGGGGCGCGGTTCGGCGCGGGCCGGGACAACAAAACGCCCCGAGCGCACTGTGCAACCCGGGGCTTTCGAGCGCGGCGACTTACCAGCGGAAGTGGGCAAAGGCCTTGTTGGCCTGCGCCATCTTGTGGACTTCGTCGCGTTTGCGCATGGCGTTGCCCTGAGCCTGGTAAGCGTCCAGGATCTCCTCGGCCAGCGCTTCCTTCATGGGCACGCCCTTGCGCGCGTCGGCAAAGCTCACGATCCAGCGCATCGCCAGCGAGATCTGCCGGTCCGGCGGCACTTCCATCGGTACCTGGTAGGTCGCCCCGCCCACGCGCCGGGCCTTGGTCTCGATGCGCGGTTTGGCGTTGTCCACCGCGCGCTGGAGAATCTCGACCGGCGACTGGTTCGGATTCTTCTCGCTGATCCGATCGAACGCGCCGTACACGATGCGTTCGGCGACGGTTTTCTTGCCCCGACGCATGACCGTGTTGATCAGGCGCGCCACCAGCGTGCTGTGATAGCGGGAATCCGGCATCACCGGCCGGCGTTCTGCTCGTCGTCTCCGTGCCATGAAATCGTCAGTTCCTTCAACGGGTTTGTCCCGGGCGCAGGCCGCTCTGTCGTGCGCCGGCTCAAGCCGCAGGCGCTGCCGCCGCGGCAGCCGCCGGCTTGGCGCCGGGTTTGGGTCGCTTGACGCCGTATTTGGAACGGCTCACACGCCGTTTCTCGACGCCCGCGGCGTCGAGCGTGCCCCGCACGATGTGATAGCGCACCCCGGGCAGGTCTTTGACCCGGCCGCCGCGCACCAGCACAATCGAGTGCTCCTGCAGATTGTGCCCTTCGTCGGGAATGTAGGCGATGACCTCGTGGCCGTTGGTCAGACGCACCTTGGCCACTTTGCGCATCGCCGAATTGGGTTTTTTGGGCGTGCGCGTCATCACCTGAATGCACACCCCGCGACGAAACGGTGCCCCTTCCAGGGCCGGCGCTTTGGACTTGGCCCTGAGTTTGCGACGGCCCTTGCGGACCAGTTGATTGATTGTCGGCATCGTGCGTTGAATCCAGCTTGCCGCCGGGCCGGACCAACCCGGGTCCGGCCAGCGGGAGACGTATCCTAGCAAACAAGTCGTTTCGCGCAACAGGTTTTTGCGCGGCCCGGCGGTGGCAATGCGCGCCGACAGGCCCGGCGTGAACGTTCAGGCGGGTTTGCCCCGGCCCTTGAAGGTCAGTTCGGCGATAGCGGATTTGTCCAGCTCGCCGAAGCCGGCCTGAACCAGGCGGTCGAATTGTTTCTTGGTGGCGGCGGCCAGCGGCAGATGGAGGCCCTGTTCTTTGGCGAGTTTCAGCGCGATGCCGGAGTCCTTGGCGGCGTGGGCGGCGGAGAAAAAGCAGGTGTGCTCGCGGTTTTGCATGTCCTCGCCGTCGGTCTGCAAGACGCGCGAGTTGGCCCCGGTTTGAGAGAAAACCTCGCGCAACATTGTCAGGTCCAGACCCAGCGCTTCACCCAGACCCAGGCCCTCGGCTAGTGCAGCGGTGTTGATGTTCATGACCATGTTGACGAGGGCTTTGACCTGGGCGGCGCGGCCGGTCGGGCCGATGTAGCGCAGGGTTTGGCCCTCGGTGCTGAGTTTGGTCAGGATGGGTCGGGCGCGCTCGAACGCCTCGGTTCGCCCGCCGCACATCAGATAGAGGGTACCGTTTCGGGCCTGGGGCATGCTCGAGGCCATGCACGCTTCCAGGCACTGGGCGCCTTTGCGGTCGCATTTCTGCTCGACCCACAGGTGAATGGCGGGGCTGACGGTGGCGCAGTTGATGAAGAGTTTGCCCCTGGCGCGGCTGAGCAGGCCGCCGTTGTAGATTTTTTTCATCGCTTTGTCGTCGCTCACCACCGTGAAGATCACATCCGAGAGCGCGGTGACGACTTTTAACTGCTCGGCGGCGACGCAGCCCAGTTCATTGGCCAGTTCCCGGGCGATCTTGGGGCGGATGTCGTACACGGCGGCGATGGGCCAACCGCAATCCTTGAGTCGCCGGGCCATGTTGGCACCCATGCGCCCGACGCCAACGAAACCAATGTTTTCCGGCATGGCAGTGGTGAGTTGAGGGTTGGTGCTTGCTGCATCGAGCCAATACCGGCGGCGGTCGGTGGTCAACCTTTTTCTTGCGGTTCGGTCGGCTCTCGATCCGCGCGCAACCGCCGCAGCATGGCGCGAATGTCCATCACCCCTCGCACGGCCACATAAACGGTCACGGTCGAATACCAGACCAGCACCGCCAGCGTCAGCGCGCCCCAGAACGGTTGATGGGAGAAAAACGTCAGCAGCTTCATGAGCGGGAAGGTTGGCCCGGCCCGGAGGCCCGGCCGGCGGGTTTGAGCAGTGAACCGATGAACATCGCCAGGCCGCAGGCCGCGAAGGTCAGAATCGTGACCCAGTGTTCGCCCAGATGATGCGACGCCCAGCCGCGACTCACCGGTCGGCCGGCGGCGTCCAGCGTGTTGACTTTGACGAGCAAATCCAGGCTCAACGAGAGCACGGGCAGGGTCGCGCCGACGAGGATGGCGGCGATGGCGCCCCAGTTGTTGGCATGCTTCCAGTAGCAACAGGCGATCAGCAGCACCGACATGCTGGCCAGATAGATCGTGCCGGTCAGTTGCAGGTATTCCCAAAGGTTGCTCTCCAGCTTGTACCACAAGCCCCAGAACAGCAAAAAAACGCCGATCAGCGCGATGATGCAGCGATTCCACAAAATGCCCTTTTTCTCGGGCCAGGGGCCTTTGCGGAAGGGCGCCAGGATGTCGTTGTAGATGACGCTGCCCCAGGTAAGCATGTAGGACGAATCGGTGGACATGTCGGCCGCGAGCATGGCGGCGACCAGCAAACCCATCAGGCCGGCCGGCACCAGTTGGCTCAGCAGCAGCGGCATGGCGAAAAGCGAGCCGTCCTTTTAACCGAATTGCGCGCCGATCTGTTGCGCCGCCGCCGGGCTGACGGTCGCCAGCGCGGCAATGCCCCAGAGCCCCGGCAGAATCCAGCGGCACGCAAAGAAAAAGGCCGTCCCGGTGTACACGCGCCGGCCCGTGGTCGTGTCCCGGGCCGCCAGCAGCCGCGCGATGACCGCCTGCCACGTCAGCACCGCCGCACCGTTGACCAGCAGATTCGAGAGCACGAACGGCCAGCCCAGGTCCTCGGGCAAAAACGGATTGAACCCGCCCGCGCCGAAATGCGTTTGCACCGTCGCCACCAGCTGTTCCCAGCCGACCCGTCCCAGCACCAGGATCGTGACCACCAGCAGCCCGGCGCTCATGACGACGAATTGAAGAAAATCGGTGACCAGCACCGACAACATCCCGCCCAGAATCGTGTAACAGGCCACCATGAGCAGCAGCGCCGTCATGGCCAGCTCCAGATAGCGCAACTCCAGGCCGCAGCAGACCACCAGGAACTGACCGCCCACCCGCAAAAACACGCCCATGTTCAGCAGCCCGCCCAGCACGATGACCACCCCCGAGAGCCAGCGCACGAACTTGCCGTACCGTTGTTCGAACAGCTCAGGAATCGTCATCACCCCCGCATCCCGCAACGGGCGCACGCAAAAGCCCGTCCAGCCCACCAGAAACATCGCCACCGCATTGCACAAACCCGGAATCGCTCCCGCAAAACCGCGCGTGTAGCCGGCCTGCGCGGTGTACATGGCCGTGACGATGCCGAATTCGGTCGCCGCCAGCGAGGCGATCCCCAGGTACACGTTCAGCTCACGGCCGGCCAGGAGGAAATGGTCCACCCGGGAGACGTATTTGCGGACCATCAGCCCGGCGATCATCGTCGCCAGCAGGTACAGCCCCACGATGCTCCCGTCCAACCACCACTCGAAACGACTCATCGCTCGGGTTTCAGCGCCCGGGCCAATGCCCGCGCCGCGGTTCAGCCCGGACCGCGCACCCGAAGCCGGATCACGTACAGCGAGGTGCGCGCGGTGATGAAGAGGGTTTTGAAATCTTCTCCGCCAAAGCAGACGTTCGCGGGCTGCTCCGGGGTCTCGATGACGCCGAGTTTTTCGCCGTCCCGGTCGAAGACGTGGACACCGCCGCCCGCGGTGGTGTAGAGGTTCCCCTCGGCATCGATGCACATCCCGTCGCAGCGGATG
>CAYXJB010000015.1:0-24295 GCA_964465445.1 uncultured Verrucomicrobiota bacterium | reverse complement strand
CGACGAAAACGGTCAGTGCTTCATCGAGGCGTGTGTCATCCCGCACCTGTTTCATGTCATCCAGGGCGCGCGTTACCAGCGGCAGGCCGGCTCGCATTTCAATCCGCACATCTACGAGGACATCCGGACCATCGCCGACCACGTTCACTGGGCCGGCGACCGCGGCCCGCACGCCGGCAACGCGCGCTCGGCAGCCGTCGGCGGCGGTCACGCCCACGCGGGCCTGATGATCTATCAGGGCGACAACTGGCCGGCAAAATACCGCGGCCAGATTTTCATCGGCAACATCCACGGCGCGTGCATCAACTGGGACACGCCCGAACGCAAGGGCTCGGGATTCGTCGGCCGCCACAACCCCAACCTCATCGAGTTCAACGACAAATGGTCCCAGGTGATCGATTTCCGGGCCGGCCCCGACGGCGCGGTGTACTTCATTGACTGGTACGACAAAAACGAGTGCCACTCGACCAATCCCGAACAGCACGACCGCTCCAACGGACGCATTTTCAAGATCAGCTACGGCGAGGTGAAAGCCCGGCACATTGACCTGCGACAACAATCCAACGAAGACCTGTTCCTGGCGCAGGTCGGCGACGGGTCAACCGGTGACAACACCGGCGATGACTGGCGCCGCCGTCATGCCCGTCGCATTCTGCACGAACGAGCCGCCTCCGGGTTGCTCAAGCCTGACGAGGCCCGGACAATTCTGGCGCGCATCTTCGGGACGAGGCAGTTGAACGAGAGCCAATGCCTGCGTCTCTACTGGGCCGCTCACCTGACTGCAGGAACGGACGAAGCAGACGCACTCGAACGTCTCAAACACCGGTTCGAGTACGTCCGCGCCTGGACGATCGAGCTTCTGTGTGAAAACAAAAACGTCTCCCGGGCCGCGCTGCAGGAATTCGTTCGGCTCGCTCGCCAGGACGCCTCACCGGTCGTGCGGCTGTACCTGGCCGCGGCCATGCAACGGTTGCCGGTTGACGACCGCTGGGAGGTCATCGAGGCCCTGTCGCAACGCGCCGAAGACGCCCACGATCACAACCTCCCGCTCATGCTCTGGTACGCCGCCGAGCCGCTGCCGACCCGGGATCCCGAGCGCGCCCTACGGCTCGCCGAGAACGCCAAACTACCGCGACTGCTGAATTTCATGGTCCGCCGCACCGCCGCGTTGAACACCCCCGGGGCCTTTGCCGCCATCACCCGGGCCTTGCAACGCGCCGGCGACGACTCACGCCGGATCGAAATCCTCGATGGCCTGAGCGCTGCCCTCCAGGGTCGTCGCACTGTCCCGATGCCGGACGGTTGGTCGGAAATCGAAAAATCTCTCGCCACCAGTCCCAACGTCGAAATCCGCTCCCGCGTGCAATCGCTCTCGCTGCGGTTCGGCAGCCCCGACGCGCTGGCGGCATTGCGCAGCACGCTCATGGACGCGGCTGCGCCCCTTTCACCCCGTCAGACCGCCCTGGAATCGCTGCTGGCCATCCGCGACGCCGGCCTGCCGCCGCTGCTGCAACAGCTCCTGGCGCATTCGGAGCTCCGTGCTCCGGCGTTGCGCGCCCTGGCCGCGTTCGACGATCCCCAAACCCCGGCGGCAATCATCTCGCGCCTGCCCGCCTTCGGCCCGTCGGAACGGCGCGACGCCCTCAACACGCTCGCGGCCCGACCCGCTTACGCCATCGCACTGCTGGGCGCCGTCGAGGAAAAGAAAATTCCCGCCGCCGAGCTGACGGCTGATCTGATTCAGCAATTGCGCAACCTCAAACACGCCGAGGTTGACGCGCTCTTGCACCGCATCTGGGGCGTGGCCCGCGCCGTGACCGCCGACAAGAAAGCCGAGATCGAGCGCTACCGCAAAATCGTCCGCGCGGGTGGTTCGCAGCCCGGCGACGCCATGCGCGGCCGCGCTGTCTTTGTCAAAGCCTGCCAGCAGTGCCACACGCTGTTCGATTCCGGCGGCAAGATCGGCCCCGATCTGACCGGCTCGAACCGGCGCGATCTGGATTACATCCTCGAAAACATCGTTGATCCCAACGCCCTCATCCCCAACGAATACCGCAGTTGGATCATCGAGACGCGCGACGACCGCATCATCACCGGCATCCTCAAGCAACAGACCGATCAGGCCGTCACGATCGCCACCCAGACCGAGACGCTGGTCCTCGCCCGGGAGGACATCGCGCAGTTGCAGGAAAGCCCGCTTTCGATGATGCCCGAGGGATTGCTCGCACAGTTGAGCGACCAGGAGGTGCGCGACCTGATTTATTACCTGCGCCGACCGGGCCAGGTCCCGCTGCCGGCCACTGCCGAAAACCTCGGCCTGTTCTTCAATGGCAAGGATCTCTCCTTTTGGGAGGGCGACCCGGCGCTCTGGTCGGTCGAAAACGGCCAGATCGTCGGCCGCACCCACACCGGTTTGAAGCACAACGCGTTTCTCAAAAGTCAGTTCCTGCTCGAAGACTTCCGCCTGATCTGCAAGGTCAAACTCGTTCCCGATACCGCCAACAGCGGCATCCAGTTCCGCAGCCAGCCCCACGGCAAACAAGAAATGAAAGGTCTCCAGGCCGACATCGGCGCAGGCTGGTGGGGCAAACTCTACGAGGAAAACGGCCGCAAACTCCTCTGGAACAAGTCCGGCGAGCCCTTCGTCAACAAAAACGACTGGAACACCTACGAAATCCTCGCCGTCGGCAGCCGCATCCTCACCGCCATCAACGGCAACGTGTGCGTGGACCTCGACGATCCGCAGGCGGCCCGCCGCGGCATCATCGGTCTGCAAATCCACGCCGGCGGGCCCACCGAGGTTCGCTTCAAGGATTTCGAGCTGGAACTCAATCCCGTGCCCGAGCACCGAACCGTGCCGGCCCGGGCCGGGCGCCCCGCACCGGCGACCAGCCAGCCGAACGGCGCGTGAGCCCCCGGCCGGCCGTTCCGCCGGTCAGAGAGCGCGGAGCGAAAAAAATTTTTGACAAGCTCCTCGCGCCAAATCAATCTATCCGCATCCGTTGATATAACGGTCTCATGTAGAGTGGCCGAGGGACTGGCCCGATGACGCCACGGCAACCGGTTGAAGGCGCAGCTTCAACGTCCAGGTGCCAATTCCAGCCTCGACCGTGTCGGGGGAAAATGAGAAGCGTGCGCAAATCGTGCGGCCCCTTCTCTCCATGAGGCGGGGCTTTTTGTTTGCCCCGCCGCGCGCGGGCAGAAGCGGGGCGCGCCGGGGCGCACCGGACATTGAGCTATGGAAAAACACGATGGTTTCATGAGGGCACTCAAATGTCGCGAGTGTGGTCGGGAATACCCGCTCACAGCGACACATGTGTGCGAATTTGACTTCGGCCCGCTGGAGGTGGCCTACGATTACGAGCGCATCAAACGCGTCATGACCCGGGCGGCGATCCAATCCCGCCCCAAATCCATGTGGCGCTATCGCGAGCTGCTCCCGGTGCTCCATGAGCCGACCATCGGCCTGCAGGTCGGCTTCACCCCGTTGATCAAAGCCGATCGGCTCGCCAAAAAACTCGGCATCCGCGAAGCCTGGATCAAAAATGACGCCGTCAACTTCCCCACGCTTTCGTTCAAGGACCGGGTCGTGAGTGTGGCCCTGAGCCGCGCGCGCGAGCTGGGCTTCGACACCGTCGCCTGCGCCTCCACCGGCAACCTGGCCAACGCTGTGGCCGCCAATGCCGCCGCCGCGGGCCTCAAAGCCTACGTGTTCATCCCGGCCGATCTGGAACAGAGCAAAATCCTCAACTCGCTCATCTACGGCGCGCACGTCATCGCCATCAAAGGCCAGTACGACGAGGTCAACCGCCTCTGCGCCGAGATCGCCGGCAAATTCGGCTGGGCCTTCGTAAACGTGAACATGCGCCCCTATTACGCCGAGGGCTCCAAGAGCTTCGCCTTCGAAGTGGTCGAGCAACTCGGCTGGCGCGTGCCCCCGCACACCGTTGTGCCAATGGCCTCCGGCTCGCTGCTCACCAAAATTCACAAAGGCTACCAGGAATGCATCCGGCTGGGCCTGGCGCCCGAAACCCCCTACCGCGTCCACGGCGCCCAGGCCACCGGCTGCTCGCCCATCTCCGCCGCTCACAAGGCCGGCCTGGATTTCTTCAAACCCGTCAAGCCTGACACGATCGCCAAATCCCTGGCCATCGGCACGCCCGCCGACGGCTTCTACGCGCTGCGCGCCATCAAGGAAACCGGCGGCGCGGCCGACGACGTCACCGATGAGGAAATCCGCGACGCCATCCGGCTGCTGGCCGAGACCGAGGGCATCTTCACCGAAACCGCCGGGGGCGTGACCGTGGGCGTGACCCGAAAACTCATTGCATCAGGCAAAATCCCGGCGCAGGATTCGGTTGTGATCTGTATCACCGGCAACGGGCTCAAAACACTCGACGCGGTCAACGGTTACCTCAGCCGCCCGCGCGAGATCCGGCCCAGCCTGCGTGAGTTCGAAGCACTCATGGCGCAGGAGGAAAAAACCTACAAAAGCTGACGGTCCGGCGGGCGACCGGCGGCTGCTTCGCCGCTGCGCCCCGCCCGAACCCGTCGCCTGACCGTACGATGGCAAAAACTGTTCGCATCCCGACACCGTTACGAAAGCTCACCAACAACCAGGAGCTGGTCGAAGTCCACGGCTCGACCGTCGGCGAGGTCATCGCCGAATTGCAACAGCGTTTCCCGGGCATCCAGGAACGCCTCGTGGACGAAAAGGGCGAGGTGCGCCGCTTCGTCAACGTTTACGTCAACGAAGAGGACATCCGCTTCCTGCAGAACCAGCAAACCCCGCTCAAAGACGGAGACGAAATCAGCATCATCCCGGCCATCGCCGGCGGCTAGACCGCCCGCCAGCGGCTCCGGGCTGCACCGCAACCCTCAAACCTCGAGCCATGCCACGCCCGCGCCAAAAACGAAAACCGACCGATCCGAATCAGCCCGAACAGATGCGGCTCTGGCTGATGTATCCCCAGCGGCTCATCCAAAAACCGCTCATCTGGGAAGTGGGCAAGCGTTTCAAGGTCGTCACCAACATCCGCCAGGCCAGCGTCACCGACGAAATCGGCATCGTGTGCCTGGAGCTTGACGGCCCGCGCTCCGAAGTCAAAGCCGCCATCAAATGGCTCGAAAAAACCGGCGTCAAAGTCGAACCGGTCGAAATCAACGTCATCGAAAGCTGAGTCGCCGAACCGAATTTGCCGCTTGCCATCCGGCCCAATCCGGGCTTTAGTAGCGTCACGCTCGAAAAACCATAAACCTCATGCGCAACATGAAATCGAACATCCCCAAACTCATCGCCGCAGGTGCCTTTGCCATCGCTCTGGCGCTCTCGCCAGCGATCGCATCCGCCCAGCAACAGACGGACAAACCCGCCGCAAAAAAGGAAAAGGCCGGCGCAGCCGCAAACCGCGCCATTCCCTTCCACGGCAAAATTGACGCCGTGGACAAGGACGCCAAAACCATCAAGGTCGGCGAACGCGTGTTTCAGGTCACCTCCGAAACCCGCATCACCAAACTCGGCAAACCCGCGACTCTGGACGACGCCGCCGTGGGCGAACTCGTCGGCGGCTCGTACGTCAAGGGCGACGACGGCAAGCTCAATCTGCGCTCCCTGCGCATCGGGCCCAAGCCCGAAGGTCAGGCCGCCGGCGGCGAACCCAGGAAAGGTCGGAAGAAGGAAAACTGAGCGGCTCGAAGTTCCCGACAGGCGGGCTGCCCGGCCCGCCTGTTTTTTTATCGCGTGCCGGGCCTGAGGCCCCGACCTTGCGGCCGGCCCCTTCTCATTCCGGGCTTTGAGCCAGCTCGGTCAGGAACTGTTCCACGGTTCGACCGCGCTCGTTCAGAAGGCGCACCACTGTCCAGGGCCGCCCGGGCACGCCCCGGGCCACCGCAGCGAATTCCTCCGCCACGACCCGACGCGACTCGGGCAAGGGCCAGGCCAGGTTGGCTTGCGCACACTCCTGGCGCAGTCGCTGCCAGTCGCGCAGAAACACAAAACGCACCGGCAAGTGCGCCTGCCGCACGCGGGCCGACACCTCGGCGTTTCCGGCCACGGCCGCTTCGGCCTGTTGCCAGAGTCGTTCGGCCTCGACCATCACCTCGGCCCGCAGGTGGGGCGCTCGCGGTCGTGTGTAACACGCCAGATAAAAGTCCCTCGACGCGTCGTGGAGCAGTTGCAAGTACCGCCAAATCGGCCCACCCGCCGCTCCGTAATAACCGTCCAGAAACTCTCGAATCAGCGCACGATCGTCCTGCTGCGGATCCCACAACAATTGCGCCAGCACCCACGCCCGCAATTCGCCCATCTCCCCGCCCCAGCCCTGATACGCTCCCTGCTCGAACACGCCCCGGACACCGTGCTTCTGAAACAGCCGCACGTTCGGCCCCAGCGTGAACCAGTTCGGATGCGGCTGCAGATAATTGGCAAAGTCGGTCGTGTAATCCCACACGTAAAGGCGCGAACAAATCCGCGCCCAGCCCGCCAGATCCGCCGCAAACGCACCGTTGGAGGGATGATCCAGCGGCTCGCGAAAATTGCACTCGATCGAACACAGCCGCACGATGACGTTGCGACGCGGGCGAATGTTCCGGGGCGGTTTGCGCGTGTACTGGTAGGCAAACGTGTCCACCGCCACATGCGGAAACTCCGGCTCGATCTTCTCAGCCACATAATTCACAAACGCAATCACGCTCCCGGCCGGACTGCCCTCGGCCTCGTCGAGCGCCCGGCAATCGGCGCATTCACACGCCCCGTGCCAGTCGTTCTGGGTCACCGAAACGATCGCCGCCTCCGGTGATTCCCGCAGCCATTCCTTCACGCGCGCAACGACAAAATCGCGCAACGCCGGATTGGACAGGCACAGTTGCGCCCGTTCCCAGGTGCGTTTGCCCTTGATCAGGCTGTACCACTCCGGATGTTGCGGGAAATATTTCTCCGGCGGCACCAGCGCGTAAAAGGTGTGGGCAAAACCCTTGTACTGGATCGAGCCGCCCCACTCGGCCGGAATGGCCGGCATGTGACCGTTGATGCCGTTGCGAACCTTCCACAACGCATCGAACCCGGCGTACCAGTACGGTTCGCGATACTCGAAGGCCGGCTGGCCACGCCGGTTCAATTCCGGCACGCGCAGCGTCGAGCGCTTCGGCACGTTCGTCGCCCAGGGCATCCACCACCGCACTCCGCATTGCTCCTGCAAAAAACGATAAACCGCATACAACGTGCCGCGCGGCCGCCCGCCCGCCAATAACAACCGCTGACCGCGGGTGCGCTGCACAAACTCCTCCGGCCCCGCCTGCGCAAGGTTCACATCGGGAAAATACTTCCTCGCCAGCGTGCCCGCGCCCACCACGATCGCCCGGCGCGGCGCCACAGTCGCATTGGTGTGCAGCTCGAAGCGCGCCCCGGTGATCTCTCCCAGGTGCGCAGCCAGCTCACGCGCCGCGTGCAGCTCCGGCGACGTCGCTTCCGGCGAACAATGAATCGCGACCCGCGCCTGACCGTTGCGCGCCAGCCATACCTCGGCCCAACCCCTGCTGCCGACGTTGAGGCACACCACCATCACCAACCCTGCAACCAGTCGTCTCATGTGGCCCTCCGATTCTCTTGTCTTCCCAAACCCGCGTCGCGGCCCGACCCGGGCCCGACGGCGCCCGAGTCGTACCACCCCGGGTCACGTCGCCCACCCGTTCCACCGCGAGTTGAAACAGCGATGGCGTGGATCGCATTGCAGCGCCCAGCAAATTCGGCAGCAACGCCCGTCAAAGACACACACGATCGTCCCCTCAGCGCCGGCACGGCCTCCCGGCACGTTCGGACCGACGCCGGTTGAACGCACGTCAATCACAGCCGCTAAGACGCGCCATCGCGCCCTGCCATTCGATGCGCCACAAGAACGGCATCGTGCGCCGGCGGACTGGAAAACGACCCCGACCGCGCGGATCTGCCATGCGTCTCCACCGCACAAAAAGAAAGCTGGTCTCCAGGAGCCGGCTTCTCGCGCCCGGGCGTTGCGATTGCTTCTGACTGCAGAACGCCTAGACTCACCGCACAATCGCACCGGCCATGGCCTGGGAAATGATATTCGTTTTTATCCTGCTCATCGCCACGTTCGCGATGCTGCTCTGGGAGAAATTCCCGCTGGATTTGGTTGCGATTGGAGCTTTTTGCGCTCTTTTGGTTGCGGGGATTCTCACGCCGGCCGAGGCGTTCCGGGTCTTTGCCAACGACGCGGTCATTACCGTCGCCGGCTTGTTCATCGTGAGCGCAGCGCTCAATCGCGCCGGCGTCATTGATGCCATTGGCCATCGCCTGGACCGCTTCGTTGGCAGGCGAGACTGGTCGGTGCTGCTGGTTATGTTGCCGGTCGCCGCGGTGATTTCCGCCTTCATCAACAACACACCCGTGGTCCTGGTCTTCATGCCCATCATGATTTCACTGGCCCGGGCGCGCGGCTTCAACCCCTCCAAACTGCTCATCCCGCTCTCGTTCGCCTCGATCCTTGGCGGCACCTGCACGCTCATCGGGACTTCGACCAACATCCTGGTCAGTTCCACGGCCCGGCAGATGGGCCAGGCACCGCTGAGCATGTTCGAGCTGGGCAAGCTCGGCGGAATTCTCACCCTCGCCGGCATCATCTACCTGCTCACGGTGGGACGAAAGCTCCTTCCCACACGCGAAACGCTCGGCAGCACCGTTCAACCCGCCACCGAAAAACAGTACCTCACCGAAGCGCTCGTCACGCCCAATTCGCCGCTGGTCGGCAAACCGCTCCTCGAAACACCGCTGGCCGGCCAACCCCGAATCCGCGTGCTCGAAGTCATCCGCGCCGGCGTTCCCCTCCACCTCCCGCTCGACCAGGTCGTGCTGGAGGCTAGCGACCGGTTGCGTCTGGCCACCTCGCTGGAATCGGTCATCGAGATGCGCAACCTCGACGGATTGCAGATCGCACCCGACGCCAAACTGGGCCTGGAACTGGTCGGCGCCCAGAAAGCGATCGTTGCCGAGTGCGTGATCGGCCCGCATTCGACTCTGATCAACCGCAGCATCCGCGACGTCAACTTCCGTCGCCGCTACGGCGCACTGGTGCTGGCGGTACACCGCAAGGGTAGCGATCTGCGCAAGGACTTCGCCGACGTAAAACTCCGTTACGGCGACACGTTGCTCATCGAAGGGCCCGAAGCGGTGCTCAACGAGCTGCGCGAAAGCCGCGACTTCCTGCTTCTGCTGGATGTACCCCACCGGGCCTATCGCCGAGACAAGCAATGGCTGGCATCGAGTATCGCCCTGCTGGTGATCATCTCGGCCGCACTCAACCTTCTGCCCATTGCCGCCCTGGCCCTGCTCGGCGCGGTGGCCGTGGTTTTTGGCGGCTGCCTCGACACCGATGAGGCTTACGATGCGATCGAATGGCCCATTTTGTTTCTCATCTTTGGCATGCTGGCGCTGGGCCTGGCTCTGGAAAAAACCGCCGCTGCCGCATGGATCGCGCACGGCCTGATCCACACGCTTGGACCGCTCGGGCCCACGGCCGTACTGGCTGCGATCGTCCTCACCGCCTCGATCCTGACCTCCTTCCTCTCGAACAATGCCGTCGCCGTGTTGCTGACGCCCATCGCCATCGAAGCCGCCGCCGCGCTCCAGGTCAGTCCCCGCCCCTTCATCGTCGCCGTCGCTCTGGGTGCGTCTGCCTGCTTCGCCACTCCTGTCGGATACCAAACCAATACCCTCGTTTACGGCGCCGGCGGTTATCTGTTTCGCGACTTTATCAAGGTGGGCATGCCGTTGAACATCCTGGTTTGGCTGCTCACCATTGCCCTGATCCCCGCCTTCTGGCCCTTTTGAGCATTTCGATGCTGTTGGGAGTGAGGTGGCAGGTGCTGTGGAACAGGTAGCGGATGGTGGAGTAGTACAAAGAGAGATGGTGACGGGGTAAGATGTCGGGGGCTGACTGCAGTGCGCGCTTGGAAGGCTCTCCCCGCGTCGCACTCATAGCCGGTAAGGATTCAAGTGCAAACATCCCGCGCAGGGATTCAGGTTGTGAGGCGGGTTGCCGCGGGATAGTTTTGTCGCCCGGGCAATGAGGGGTGATTGGACACGATTCGTGCCGTGGTTGCCGGTGCTGGTCGTCGGACTGGCAGCAGGCTTGTTGGGCGGCTGGTGGAGTCAGCGGACCGATGAGGGCCTGGTGATGCGCGTACCGGGTCGGGACGCGGCACCCGGGGGCGAACGCGGCGGGGGCAATCCGATTCCTTCAGGCCAACTGGTCTCCGGCGATGCCCGCTGCGAGGAAATACCGGGCTGGTGGCCGCAATTTCGCGGGCCGGCGCGCGATGGCATTGCGCCCGAACCGGGCTCGATCGCGCGGGACTGGCAACGCCATCCACCGCGCCTGCTCTGGTCGGTCGAGCTGGGTGAAGGTTACGCCGGGCCGGCGGTGGCCCGGGGACGGGTGTACGTGTGGGACTACGATGCGGCGGCGCGTCGCAGTGCGTTGCGGTGTCTGTCGCTGGCCGACGGGCATGAGTTGTGGCGGTTCAGTTATCCCCATTTTATCAAGCGCAATCACGGCATGACGCGCACCGTGCCGGCGCTGGCCGAGGGGTTTGTAGTGGGGCTGGATTCGAAGTGCAACGTCCTGTGCCTGGATGCGCTCAGCGGTTCGCTGCGATGGAGTTCGAGTCTGGTGCACGAGTTCGGCGCGACGGTTCCGGACTGGTACACGGGTCAATGTCCGCTCGTGGAGGGCGGGCGGGTGATTTTGGCTCCGGGCGGACGCGATGCGCTGCTGGTCGCGCTGGAGCTGGCGAGCGGTCGGGTGCTCTGGCGCACGCCCAATCCGCGCGGCTGGCGCATGACACATTCATCGGTGATGCCGATCGAATTTCAGGGACGGCGGTTTTACGTGTATTGCGCCAGCGGAGGTGTGGTGGGCGTGGATGCACAGGACGGTTCAATTGCGTTCCAGAGCAGCGACTGGAAAATCAGCATCGCCACGGTGCCCTCGCCGCTGCCCTTGCCGGAGGGGCGGATCTTTTTCACCGGCGGTTACAATGCCGGCAGTCTTGCGGTACGGCTGGTGAGCGCGAGCGCTCAGATCGCGCTCGAGCCGCTGTTCCGATTGCCGGCCAGTGTCTTCGGGGCGACGCAACACACGCCGATTTACCGCGACGGACATCTGTACGGGGTGCGCGCCGACGGGCGGTTTGTTTGTCTGGGCTTGGACGGCAAGGTCCGCTGGGCCAGCGGGCCGGCGGAGACATTCGGTCTGGGATCGTTTCTGATGGCCGGGGATCTGATCTTCGCGCTCAATGACACCGGTCGGCTGACGCTCATTGCTGCAACGCCGGAACGCTGGCAACCATTGGCCCAAGCCCAAATCCTCAACGGGCGCGAGTCCTGGGCACCGATGGCGCTGGTCGGGGAACGACTTCTGGCACGCGACCTGACGCGCCTTGTGTGTCTGGATGTCTCGGGCCGATAACCGACCCAAGCGGCTCGTTCCCGGGCCGGCGGCGGGCCGGCCCCCGGCAAAAGCCCCTTCTCCCGGGCTGCTGACGCTGCGGGCCGGGCGTTTATTGCGTTTTCCGGAATCGGGTCAAGGCGTGCCGAACCTTGATGCCGATCAAGGCCGCGGGGCCAAAAAAAGGTTAGGATTTGCCAAAAGGCTGCAAGCCGGCCGACCGGTCGGATCGCAGGTTTTGAACGTAAAGTCTCGCCGGTCTGACCTCGCGGGTGCGAGGTGTGTTCGGCTCGGACGCGATGAGCGTGCGATCGTCAACGGGCGCAGCGACGCGGCGCGAGTTTCTTCGCGATGGTGCCCGCTATGCGCTGTTGCTGGGGCTGGCGGCGACCGGTTCGTTGGCCAGCCGGCGCGGCGGTCCGTTGGCCGACCAGACGTGCCTCAACCGCGGGATCTGTCGGGGCTGTGGCGCGCTGAGTTCGTGCGGGCTGCCGCAGGCGTTGTTGTTCAAACAGGCGACCCAATCCAGTTCCGGGCCATGAAACGCGAGTTTCGGCTTTCGACCCGGCGTGAGTTCCTCGGCCGGAGCGCAGGCGCGCTGGCGCTGCTGAATGCCATCGGCGCGCAGCGGGCCGCCGGCGGTCCGGGCCGGACGCGGAATCCGTTCGCGTACGACGTTTCGCATCTGGAGAAGACCGATCCGCGGCTGGTGGCGTACGAAGAGGTGGCGCGGTGGGCCGTGCCGCATTTGCCGGCGCGCCGGCTGGCGACGGGCCCGGATGGGACGCTGCTGGTCTGCGGGGGAAATTGGGTGAGCGTGATCTCCGCCGCTGGCCGGCCCGGTCTGGAGCTGGAATTGAGCAGCCCGCCGCAATGCGCGGCGGTGGACGGCGACGGGGCGATTTTTGTGGGGTTGCGCGATCACATCGAAGTGTTCGACGCAAAAGGCCGGCGCCGGGCGAGCTGGGATGCGCCAAGTCGCAAATCCTGGCTCACGGCGCTGGCGCTGACCAAAGAGGACGTGTTTGTTGCCGACGCCGGGCAACGGGTGGTGCTGCGATACGATCGCTCCGGCCAATTGCGGGGGCGGCTGGGCGAGAAAAACACCGCGCGCGGCATTCCGGGCTTTATCGTGCCCAGTCCGTTCTTCGACCTGAAGGTCGGCCCGGACGGGTTGTTGCGCGTGACCAATCCCGGTCGGCACCGCGTGGAGCTTTACACTCTCGAGGGCGATTTGGAAGGGGTGTGGGGCACACCCTCGATGGGCATCGCGGGCTTCTGCGGTTGCTGCAATCCGGTGAGCCTGGCGCTGCTGCCCGACGGCCGGTACGTGACCTGTGAAAAAGGGTTGCCGCGGGTGAAGATTTACACCGCGCAGGGAGCATTCGAATCGGTCGTGGCCGGTGTGGAAAGCTTCAGCGCCAATGCCCGGGTGTGCGGACCGTCGGATTGCACCCGGGCCGGTCTGGACGCGGTGGCCGATGCCCAAGGGCGGATCTTCATTCTGGACGTGGTCACGGGCGAAGTCCGCCAGATGCAGCGCAAAGCGTGAACCGAACCAGCGCACATGAGGTCGGAGGCGGGCCAAATCCGGGCTGCAGCCGGTTGCCGGGTGCGGGCGGCGCGGCAGCGCGCCGCCGGAGATCTTCGCGTTCGGGGACGAAGCCGAAGCGCAGCCGATGAATGGTCTGTCGCTCAATGAACGGGGCAGTCGCCGCGCGTTTCTGCGCCAGGGCGGACGGGTGTTTGCGCTGACGGCGTTGGGGGCGCTGGGCGGGGCGCTGTTGGATCGGACGCGTGGCGAAGGTTGGGTCTGGCAGATTGATCCGGCGCGCTGTTTGCATTGCAGCAATTGCGCGACCGAGTGCGTGCTGGAGCAATCGGCGGTCAAATGCGTTCATGCCTACGCGCTGTGCGGCTACTGCAATCTGTGCACGGGTCACTTCGAGCCGGAGCCCAACGCCCTGACCACGGCTGCGGAGAACCAGCTTTGTCCCACCGGCGCAATCCAGCGCACGTTCATCGAAGATCCGTATTACGAATACACGATTGACGAGAACCTGTGCATCGGCTGCGCCAAGTGCGTGGAAGGCTGCACCCGGTTCGGCAACGGCTCGCTCTTTTTGCAAATCCGTCACGACCGCTGCGTCAACTGCAACGAATGCGCCATCGCGCGCACCTGTCCGGGCGATGCGTTCCGACGCGTGCCCGCCAGCCGTCCGTATCTGTTGAAAACCCCGCACGCGCATGGCACATGAAACGCCTCTGGCACGGTGAGCGGGGTGACGCCCCACTGGCGCTGCACCTGCCCGGCTCGTATCCGATCCTGCAACGCCGCGCCCGCGCCCGCTCAACAACCCGCAGCGCGCGCGGCCTGTTGGCGCATCTCCAGCCGGTTCGACACGCCATCGGCGCGCTTCAATCCCGGGGTGCAACCGGTGCGTTGCGGGCCATGCGACCGGGCCTGCTCGCGCTGGTGATGTTCATCCTGTCTGCGTGGAGCGCGGTGGCGGAACAGCGTTTCCCGCCGCCGGACTTTACCGAAACGGGGCATCAACTGCCGGTCATGACCACGCCGCCGCCGCGGGCGTTGTGGGTGCATTACGTGGATGTGGCGGTGCTGGCCGGCGCGCTGGCACTGGCGGTGTGGTTGATTTACCGGCGGCGTTCGCGTCGGGGTTTGTTCTGGCTGTCGGTCTTCTCGGTCGCGTGGTTCGGTTTTTGGAAGAAGGGCTGCGTGTGCGCCATCGGCGCGCCGCAAAACGTCATCTACGCGCTGTTCCATCCGGGTTACGCCGTGCCGGTGACGGTGGTGGCATTCTTCGTGTTGCCGCTGGTGGTGGCGTTGTTTGCGGGGCGGGCGTTTTGCGCGGCGGTCTGTCCGCACGGGGCGTTGCAGGATCTGGTGTTGATTCGACCGGTGGCGGTGCCGCGGTGGCTCGAACACGGACTGGGCCTGTTGCCGTTTGTGTTTCTGGGGTTTGGACTGAGCTTTGCCGCAACGGGCGCGGGTTTTCCTTTTTGCCGGTACGATCCGATCGTGCCGATTTTCCGGCTCAACGGTCCGGCGCTGATGGTGGGGCTGGGAGTGCTGACGCTGCTGGTGGGGATGTGGGTGGGCCGGCCGTACTGTCGCTTCGCCTGCCCGTACGGCGCGTTGCTGCGAATGGCCGCGTTGCTGTCGCGGTGGCGGGTGCGCGTGACGCCCGACATTTGTACCCAGTGCCGATTGTGCGAAAACGCCTGTCCGTTCGGCGCGATGCGTGAACCCTCGCCCGGCGCACCGCCCGCGCAATGGTTGGCGTCGGATCGGCGTCGGCTCGGGGTGTTGGTGGCGTTGCTCCCGTTGCTGGTGGCCGGCGGCGCGTGGCTGGGGCGGGAACTGGCTCCGTCCATGGCCGGGCTCGATCCGACCGTGGCCCTGGCGGAGCGCTTTTTGCGGCACCAGCAAGCGCCGGTCGAATACGGCGTGATGACACCCGAGACGCTCTCACTGCAACGGGCCGAGCGCGATCCGGAAACCCTGCTGCAGACGGCCGCGGCGGTGCGCCGGCGATTTGTGCCGGCGTGCACGCTGTTTGGCGGCTGGATCGGTCTGGTGCTGGGCATCAAGTTGTTGAGCCTTTCGGTGCACGTGCGGCGGAGCGATTTCGAACCGGACCGCGGCGCGTGCCTGGCCTGCGCCCGGTGTTTCCGCGCCTGTCCGCAGGAGCGGGTGCGTTTGGGACTGATGCCCGCCAGCGAAGCGCCCCAACCGGGTCAGGTCGCCGCACTCGAACCATGACCGGCCCGCCCGCCACATCGCCGCAACCGACGCGAGTGCAAACCGACACGCCGGCCCCGACGCCGGCGCGGCTGGAGCGGGCATTGCGCGCCACCGCCTGGGTGGCCGCGGGCTTCTGTCTGCTGGTCAGCGGCACGATGCTCTATTACCACTTCACGGCGCGGGAGCACGATCCCTGGCAGTCACCCCGTTTGCTCGAACTCAAATCTCGCCTGCGCGCCTCGCCCGATGATGAGCAGATCAAACAGGAAATCCGGCGACTCGACCTGGAATTCCGCCAGCGGTATCGCCGTCGGCTGGTGCTCGATCGCACCGGCGGCTGGTTGCTCATCGGCGGGCTGGCCGTGCTGGTGGCGGCGGCGCGAACCGCGGCACGCTTGCGCACGCCGCCGCCGACGCCCCGACCCGATCCGCTCGCCGCTGTGCGCGCCCGACGCGAGCAGGCGCGCGCGCGTACGGCCACGCTCGGTGGCGTGGTGCTGGCCGGTTTGGCGACGCTGCTCCTTACGGCGCGGTCGCCGGTGCCCGAACCGAATGCCGGAGCGCAGCAACGCCCTGCCGGCACGGCCGTTGGCGAAGCCGGTCCGGACGCAGTCGCGTGGGAAACGTGGCGGCTGCAGTGGCCGCGGTTTCGCGGTCCGGACGGCAGCGGTGTGTCGGCGTTTACCAACGTGCCGTTGAGCTGGGCCGCGGATTCGGGCGCGAATTTGCTCTGGCGAACGCCGGTGCCGGCGCCGGGGCACAGTTCGCCGGTGGTCTGGAGCAATCGTGTGTTTTTGAGCGGCGGCGATGCCACCCGGCGGGAGCTGTTTTGTTTCGATGCATCCGATGGAACGCTGCTGTGGCGGCGGGCGGTCGAGAACGTGCCCGGCAGTCCGGCCCAGCAACCGGAAATTCCCGAGATGACCGGATTCGCCTCTCCGACGGCGGCCTGCGACGGGCGGCGGGTGTTTGTGCTTTTTGCCAATGGCGACCTGGCGGCCTTCACGCTGGAGGGCGCGCCGGTGTGGGCAAAAAACATCGGCGTGCCCAAGAACACCTACGGCCACGCCGCCTCGCCGGTGGCCTGGCCGGGCCTGCTGGTGGTGCAACTGGATCAGGACGAAGACGCGCCAGGCGGTTCGAAGTTGCTGGCTTTCGATCCGGCCAGCGGACGGCTGCTCTGGGAACAGCGCAAGCCCACGCACAGTTCCTGGGCCACGCCGATCCTGGTGCAGGCGGCCGGCCGGGCCCAGATCATCACGCTGGCGGTGCCGTTTGTGATGAGTTTTGCGCCCTCCGACGGGCGCGAGTTGTGGCGGGCCGGGCTGCTCTCGGGCGAGGTGACCTCCTCACCCATCCTGGCCGCGGAACTGGTGATTGCGATCAATCCCTCGAGCGAATTGCTCGCCCTGCGGGCCGACGGCACGGGCGACGTGACACAAACGCATGTCGTCTGGCGCGCCACCGATCACGTGCCGGACGTGACCAGCCCGCTGAGCAACGGCGAACTGGTGTTCACCGTCAGCAGCGGCGGGATGCTGACGTGTTTCGAGCTCCGGGACGGGCGCAAGCTCTGGGAAGCACCCCTGGAGATGGAGGTCCAAGCCTCACCGGCGCTGGTGGGCGACAAGGTTCTGGTGCTGGGTTTGAACGGCGTGGCGGTCGTGGTCGAGGCCGCGCGCGCTTTCAAGGAACTGGCGCGCAGCCGTCTGGAGGACGAATTCCTGGCCAGTCCGGCGTTTGCCGACGGACGCATGTTTCTGCGCGGCAAAACCCATCTCTGGTGCGTGGGCGAACGAAAATGAAACGGCCTGTCCAACTCCAGCGGGAGCGGCGTTTGCGGACTGCGGCCGGGGATGCGCCGGTTTGGGACGGGCGGTTTGCCGGGACGATCGCATGAGCGTGGATCTGAGCCATACCGACGAGGTCGTGCGGCGGTTGGGAGGCGAGCGCGAGGCGCTGAGCCCGATTTTGCAGGAGCTGCAGGCGCATTACGGGTATTTGCCCGAGGAAGCGTTGCGGCGGCTTTGCCAGATCACTCAAATCCCGCCGGCGGCGGTTACCGGAGTGGCGAGCTTCTACGACATGTTCCGGTTCGCACCCGCCGGGAAACATCGCATCCGCGTCTGCCACGGCACGGCCTGTCACATCGCCGGCGCCGAACGGGTGGAAGAAGCCCTTCGGCGGCACCTGCGCATCGCCGACGGGGCGGACACCGATCCGCAGCGCGAGTTCACGATCGAGCGCGTCGCCTGTGTGGGCACCTGCACCCTGGCGCCGACGCTCTGCATTGGCGAGAAGACCTTCGGTTACAACTCGCCCGAACGCGTGCCGGAGGTGCTCCGGGAGTTTCTGGAACTGCAGGCGCGCCTGAGCCGGGTCCAAAGCACCGAATCGCCGCGACACCGCCCGACCAACGATGCCGCCCTGGAAGTTCACGTGGGGCTGGGGTCCTGTTGCATGGCCAAGGGCAGCGACCGGCTCTTCGAAGAACTGAACCGCTGCGCGAGCCAGAGCGGCGCGAATGTCGTGGTCAAACGCGTCGGCTGTGTGGGCATGTGCCATCGCACGCCGCTGGTCGAGGTCGCCGGGCCGGGCCGTTCGGCGGTGTTCTACGCCGGCGTGAACGCCGAGCAGGCCGGCGCGCTGTTGCAGCGGCATTTGCGGCCGCGCCGCTGGACCGAGCGGTTGCGCGGGGCGTGGTTGCGGGCGCTGGATGCGCTGCTGCTGGACGCGCCCGAGCCGGAGCGCGCCGTGCAGCGCTTCTCGTTGAGCAAGCGCGATCCGGCGGTGCGCGCGTTTCTGGAGCGGCAGGTGCACATCGCCACCGAACATTTCGGCAAACTCGATCCGCTCGACCTGGATGAATACCTGGCGCACGGCGGCTTTGCGGCGCTGGGCAAATGCCTCGGTTGCAGCCCGTCGCCGGCGGGCGATGCGACCGGCAGCGCTTCAGCCCCCTCCGCCGGCGAGCGCGGCGCACTGAGCAGCGACGAGATCATCGCGATCATCGAGCGCTCCGGGTTGCGGGGGCGCGGCGGGGCAGGTTTCCCCACGGCGCAGAAGTGGCGCATCGTGGCGCGCCAGCCCGGGCCGATCAAATACGTCATTTGCAACGGCGACGAGGGCGATCCGGGCGCGTTCATGGACCGGATGATTCTGGAATCGTTTCCGTTTCGGGTGATCGAGGGGCTGGCAATTGCCGCCGTGGCGGTGGGGGCTTCGGAGGGCATTTTCTATGTGCGACGGGAGTATCCGCTGGCGGTGCGGCGGGTACGCGCGGCGATTGCGGAGCTGGAACGGCGCGGTTGGTTGGGCGAGAAACTGCTCGGTGTGGGCCCGGCGTTTCGGCTGACGCTGTTCGAGGGTGCCGGGGCGTTCGTGTGCGGCGAGGAAACGGCGCTCATCGCCTCATTGCAGGGCGAGCGGGGCATGCCGCGGTTGCGCCCGCCTTTTCCGGCCGAGCAGGGGCTCTGGGGACGACCGACGCTCATCAACAACGTCGAGACGCTGGCGATGGTGCCCTGGATTGTGCGGCACGGTCCGGAGCGTTTTGCGGCCATCGGCACGGCCCGAAGCAAGGGCACGAAGGTCTTCGCCCTGGCGGGCCGGGTAAAACGCGGCGGACTGGTGGAGGTGCCGATGGGCACGACGCTGCGGGAGCTGGTCGAGCAGATCGGCGGGGGCGTGGGCGAGGGGCGGCGGTTCAAAGCCGTGCAGATCGGCGGGCCCAGCGGCGGGTGCGTGCCGGCGCAACTGGCCGACACGCCGGTGGATTTCGAGAGCCTGCAACAGATCGGCGCGATCATGGGCAGCGGCGGGCTGGTCGTGCTCGACGACACCACCTGCATGGTGGACATCGCGCGGTATTTTTTGCGGTTCACGCAGAAGGAATCCTGCGGCAAATGCACCTTCTGCCGCATCGGCACCAAGCGGATGCTCGAGATTCTGGATCGGCTTTGCACCGGCCGGGCCACGCGCGCCCATCTCGAGGAACTGGAACGGCTCTCGTTGCAGGTGAGCGCCGGCAGCCTCTGCGGCCTGGGCAAAACCGCGCCCAACCCGGTCCTGACCACGCTCCGATATTTCCGGGACGAATACGAGGCCCACGTGCAGGGACGCTGCCCGGCCCGTAAATGCACCGCGCTGATTCATTACACCATCACCGAGGCATGCACCGGTTGCACGCTCTGCGCCCAGCATTGCCCGGTCCAGGCCATTCCCATGACGCCCTACACCCGCCATGTCATTGACGACGCCAAATGCACCCGGTGCGACACCTGTCGCCAGGTTTGCCCGCACCAGGCCGTGGAAGTGACATGAACCCGGCTCGATCTCCTGGTGGGCGCGGACATTCGCACTACCGCCCCGTTCGGGCGCGGCGCGGCAGGGCGATTTGCGGCTGAACGTTTTGTGAGCACGACCTTTTCCATCACGCTGGACGGCCGGGCGGTAAGCGCCTGCGAAGGCGAAACCGTGCTGACGGCGGCCCGGCGCGCCGGCGTCGAGATCCCCACGCTGTGCTATCTGGAACAATGCGGACCGTTGACGACCTGCCTGGTGTGTCTGGTGCGAATCAACGGCCGACTCGTGCCCGCCTGCGGAACGAAGGTGCTCCCGGGCATGGCCGTCGAAAGCGACACGCCCGAGGTGCACGAAGCGCGCCGCACTGCGCTGGAATTGCTCTTCAGCGATCACGTCGGCGACTGCCTCTCGCCCTGTCACCGGCTCTGTCCGCTGGAGCTCAATGTGCCGGTGATGTTGCGCGCGATTCGGGACGGACGACTCGATGAAGCGGCGGCCGAAGTCCGGCGCGCGCTGCCGCTACCAGCGGTGCTGGGGCGGTTGTGTCACCACCCGTGCGAACAGGGCTGTCGCCGCGCCGCCTGGGACAATCCCGCGGCCATTCGCGACATGGAACGCTTCGTGGCGGATTGGGATCTGGGTTTGCAGCCGCAACCGGCATGCGAGCCGACCGCGGCACGCGAGCCGACGTTCGCTGACACGCCCAAACCGCCCACGGGCAAATCGGTGGTGATCGTGGGCGCGGGCCCGGCGGGGCTGGCGGCGGCACACTGGCTGGCGCGCCAGGGCCATGCCGTGACGGTGACCGACCGCCACGAGCAGCCGGGCGGTTCGCTTCGCGCCGTGCCGGAAAGCGAATTGCCGCCGGCGGTGCTTCGGGCCGAACTGGAACGGCTCGTCCGGCTGGGCGTCCGATTCCAACCGGGTGTCGAGCTGGGCCGCGATTTGACGCTCGAAGGGCTGACACGCGGGTTCGACGCGGTGCTGCTGACGATGGGCGAGCTGGACGCAGCCGAAGCGGCGCGCATGGGTTTGCCGGCGGGCAGGGGCGGGATCGAGGCTGATCCGCTCAGCGGTCGCACGCGCGTGGCGAAGGTCTTCGCTGCCGGCAGCGCGGTCCGTCCGGTGCGTCAACTGGTGCGCGCCATGGCCGAGGGCCGTGCCGTGGCCGCGGCGGTGCATGCGTTTTTGTCAGGACGCGAGCCGCGCCGGCCCGAGAAACCCTTTTCGAGCGTCATGGGCCGACTGCAACCGGGCGAGCTGCGCGCGTTTTTGCGTCATGCCAACGCGGCCGACCGCGTCAGCCCGTGCGACCGTTGTCTGGGACACACCCCGCAGGAAGCGGCGCTGGAAGCGTCCCGGTGTCTGCATTGTGATTGCCGCTCCTCCGGCGAGTGTTTGCTGCAATACTGGGCGCAGGTCTATGGAGTCGACGCGAACCGATTCCGGTCCGAGCGACGTGTCTTCGAGCAACAGGAGCATCCGGGCGGCATCCTTTTCGAGCCGGGCAAGTGCATCCTGTGCGGCATTTGCATCAAGCTGGCCGAGCAGGCGCGCGAACCGCTGGGGTTGACGTTCATCGGACGGGGCTTCGACGTGCGGGTGGGCGTGCCGTTCAACGAGACGATCGAACGCGGTCTTCAGAAGGTGGCTGCTGAATGCGTGCGGCATTGTCCCACCGGCGCGCTGGCCTTTGCGGACGAGCCCGGCCGCGACCGCGGGCGGTGATCGGCGGGCCGGTATTCGCGGGCGGCAGCCTGCGAATCGGGGCCGTTCGGAGCACCGGAGCGGCTGTTGGGCGTGAAGAACGGCGGCCGGCGTTACAAACGGCTTGACGGGTCGTCGCCAAAAAATGACGCTCAAGGCACTCGAACGAATGAGCTGGCTGAATCGCGTGGGTCAGAAGCGTAACCGTCGCGCCGGAGCCCTGTTCGCCCGGATCATGGTCGCGATTTCGGACCGCTTTGCCAGTTCCCGTGCCGGCGGCTGGCTGGCTTCGTTCAACACGGCGCGCCGGCCGCACCGGTTCTCTTCGATGAAACGATTCACGTTCGGCCGAACCCGCTCACCTGCCACTCCAGAAGCCAAACCCGCCGCGGAAGCCACCGCGCTTGCGCCGCGCCGTCGGGCGGTGCGATCGCCCGGCACCCCGGATTATGCGGCGGCGGTGGACGGGGTTGTGCCGCCGATGGTCGAGCGGCCCCTGCCGCCGACGTTGCCGCTGTTTGAGAAGGTGCGCGATTTCACCGCGCCGGCCCGGGCGCGAGCCGCGGGTTTGTATCCGTATTTCCGTACGATCGCCTCGGCCCAGGACACCGAGGTGATCATCAACGGGCGCAAGGTGCTGATGCTCGGCTCGAACAGTTACCTGGGCCTGACCAATCATCCCAAGGTCAAGGAGGCGGCCATCGCGGCGGTGCGACGCTACGGGACCGGCTGCGCCGGCTCGCGCTTCCTCAACGGCACGCTCCAGATCCACATCGAGCTGGAACAGGCGCTGGCGCGACTGGTCAAAAAGGAGGCCGTGCTGCTCTACAGCACCGGCTTTCAGGTCAATCTGGGCGTCATCAGCGCGCTGATCGGTCGCGGCGATTACGTGCTGGCCGACAAGAGCGATCACGCCAGCATCGTGGACGGGTGCATGTTGGCCCCGGGCGAGTTCATCCGGTTTGCGCACCGGGACATGGCGGCGCTGGAACGGCGCCTGAGTACGCTCGATCCGGATGCGGGCAAGCTCATCGTGGTAGACGGGGTGTTCAGCATGGAGGGCGACATTGTGCAATTGCCCGAGCTGTGCCGGATTGCCGAAGAATACCGCGCCGCGGTGATGGTGGACGATGCGCACGCGATCGGTGTGCTGGGCGAAAACGGCGCGGGCACGCCGAGTCATTTCGGGCTGACCGACCGGGTGCACCTGATCATGGGCACGTTCAGCAAATCGCTGGCGAGTCTGGGCGGGTTTGTGGCGGCGGATGCGGCGACGATTGATTTTCTCAAGCACCAGTCGCGGGCGCTGATTTTCAGCGCGAGCATGAGCCCGGCCAACGCCGCCGCGGTGCTCGCGGCGCTGGAGATCATGATCCAGGAACCGGAGCGGATTCAGCGACTCTGGCAGAACACCCGCCGCATGAAAGAGGGTCTGCTCTCGCTGGGGTTCAATCTGGGCGATTCCGAAACGCCGGTGCTGCCGGTTTATTGCGGCGATCTGCTCACGGCATTCCGGATGACGCGCCGGCTCGAAGAAGAGGGCGTGTTTGTCAACCCGGTGGTGCCGCCGGCCGTGGCCCCCGGCCGGGAGCTGATTCGCATCAGCCTCATGGCGACCCACACCGATGCGCAGATTGATTTTGCGCTCGACAAACTGGCCAAGGTCGGCCGGGAGCTGGGGTTGATCTCGGGCGGTGCGTGAGCCGGCAGGCAGGCGGCTGTGAGCCGACCTGCCGCGCGCCCTGCGCCTCCGATCCGTGCACGGCGGTTGAATGAAAATCCTCCTCACCGGCGCCAGCGGCTTTGTCGGCAGCCACATCCTGGATCGGCTCTGCGAGGCGGGCTTGCCCACGGTGGTCCTGCTGCGCCCACAGAGCCCGCGGCGCTTCATCCAACACCGGCTCGATCAGGTCGAGGTGCGCACCGGCGGGCTGGACCAGCCGGCGGCTCTGGACGCGGCGCTGAAAGGGGTCAGCGGCGTCATCCACTGCGCCGGTGCGGTGCGGGCATTGCGAGCGGAGGATTTTTTCACGATCAACCAGATCGGCACGCGGCACCTGGTCGAGGCCATCAACCGGCGGGGCGCGCAGGTTCGCCGATTGGTCCATCTGTCGAGTCTCTCGGCCAGCGGCCCGGGGACGCCCCAAACGCCGGCCCGGGAAACCGATCCGCCCCGACCGGTGTCGGTGTACGGCCGGAGCAAGCTGGCGGCCGAGGAGGAAGTGCGCCGGCGCTGTGGGACGGAGTTTGTGATTTTGCGTCCGCCGGGCGTCTATGGGCCGCGGGACGGGGAGTTTCTGCGGCTGTTTCGTGCGGTGCAGGCGCATCTGTTGCCGTTGTTCGGCGGCGGACGGCAACCGTTGAGTCTGGTTTTTGTGCGCGATCTGGCGGCGGTGGCGGTCGAATGCCTGCGCCACCCTGCGGCGGCGGGTCGGACCTACTTCGTGGCCTCGCCGCAGATCGTCACCAGCGGCGAGCTGGCTCGCGAGATCACCTCGCAACTGGGCGTGCGAACGCTGCCGTTGAGGCTGCCGGTGAGAGCGCTCTGGCCGGTGTGCGCCGTGGCCGAGTTCTGGGCGCGCTGGCGCGGGCGGGCCAGCGTGCTGAGCCGACAGAAGTACGCCGAGCTGGCCGCGCCGGGCTGGGTGTGCGACCCGACGCGACTGCGGCAGGAACTGGGCTTGAGCTGTGACACGCCGTTGCGAGCGGGCGTGGCCGAGACGCTGGCGTGGTATCGAGCCGAGGGCTGGCTTTGAGCAGAGGATGAAAACGCTGTTTGCGCCGTACCGGTTCGTGGATTTTGCGACGCAGGGCTACAATGCGCTGGTCGGGCTGGTGATTTTGTTGTTTCACAACCAGACCATTCCGATGTGGCGCTGGCTGGTGGTGGCGCACGGGGTTGTGGCGGTGTTGATTCATCGGCTGATCCGGTGGCACGCCCGCGAGCCGGGGCGGCCGGTGGTGAATTTTTTGCGGCATTTTTATCCGGTGCTCCTGTACACGGGCTTTTTCCGCGAGACCGGCGCGGTGAACCGGATTTTTTTCACCGAATATCTCG
>CAYXJB010000014.1:20913-25344 GCA_964465445.1 uncultured Verrucomicrobiota bacterium | reverse complement strand
TGATATCGGCGGGCACCTGAGCTGTACCGGAGAGGCTGAAGGGAACGGTGACCGGCGAGGCGGCCGGAGCGGAGAGCTGCACGGTCACCGTGACAGCGCCGACGCCCTCGCTGACGCTCTGGCTGGCCGGCGCGCCGCTGCCGCCGGGCCACCGGCTGGATGGGCGCAGCTTTGCGCCCCAACTCCGCGGCCAGAAAGGCCGTCCGCGCGAGTGGGTTTTTGTGCAACTGGCGGACCGGTGGTACGTGCGGGATCAGCGCTGGAAGCTCTATAACGACGGCACACTCTGCGACATGAGCGATGCGCCGTTTTCAGAAAAACCCGTCGCGGCCGGGGAGCTCACGCCGGAAGCCGCCGCGGCGCGCAAGCGTCTGGAGGCGGTGCTGGAGGCGTTGAACCCCGGCCAGCTCAAAGCCGCGCCCAAGTTCAAGCACGAATAGAACCGGCAACCGGGCGCACAGTTCGCGCTTTTCAGGCCGGCGGGCTTGTGGTCATTTGTCGCCGGGCTTTATGGGAAAGGAATTCAGCATTACGCCGCGCGAGGTGCCGCGCGTCGAAACACGTTTTCGCCGCATTCTTACGCCGCTGCCGCATCCGGATTCGGTCCCGGTGTTGGAGATGTTGCGCCGGCACGAGCCGGTTTCGATGCGCGGCCAGCCGCCACTGGTTTGGGATCGGGCCGAGGACATTTTCGTTTACGACAAGTACGGCAATCGCTGGCTGGACTGGTCCAGCGGCGTGCTGGTGACCAACGCCGGCCACGGCGCGCCGGAGATCAAGCAGGCGATCCTTCAACAGGTTCAGCACGGCTTGTTGCACAATTACGTGTTCCCTAGCCAGCAGCGCGCCCAACTAGTCGAGCAGCTCATCGAGCTGGCGCCGCCGGGCCTGGACAAGGTATTCCTGTTGACCACCGGTTCGGAAGCCACCGAGTGCGCCATCAAACTCTCCCGTGCTCACGGCATCAAGGTCGGCGGGCGCGGCAAAATCGGCATCGTTGGCTTCGAACGGGGTTTTCACGGGCGCACCTTGGGGGCGCAACAGGCCGGTGGCATGGCCGGACAAAAGGCCTGGATCGTCAACGAAGACCCGGCCATTCTCAACGTGCCCTTTCCCGACGGCTACTGGCAGTCCGACAAGCGCTTCGAGACGTTCCTGGAGGCCATCGCCCGACGCGGCCTCAATCCCGAAAACATCGCCGGCGTGCTCATGGAAACGTATCAGGGCGTCGGCCCGGACTTTGCGCCGGTCGAATACGTGCGCCGGCTCGCCGAGTGGTGTCGGCAGCATCAGGTGGTGCTGGCGTTTGACGAGGTGCAGGCCGGTTTTGGCCGGACCGGCCGGTTCTGGGCTTTCGAGCATTACGGCGTGGTGCCGGATCTGATTTGCTGCGGCAAGGGCATCAGCAGCTCGCTGCCGCTTTCGGCGGTCATCGGCCGCGCTGAAATCATGGATCAATTCCCGCCCGGCTCGATGACCAGCACGCACACCGGCAACCCGGTCTGCTGCGTCGCCGCGCTGGCCAACATCCGCAAAATCCTTCGCGAAAACCTCACCGCCAATGCCGCGCGACTCGAGCCGGTCTTGCTCGAAGGGTTGGAAAAAATCCGCGCCCGCCACCCGCACGTGGTCGGTCGCGTCAGTGCCCGCGGCCTGGTGGGCGGGCTGCAAACCGTGCGGCCCGGCACCAAAGAACCCTGGCACGACCTGGCCCACAACATCGTCGAACGCTGCTTCTACAAGGGCCTGCTCATGTTCGGCCCGGTCGGCGCCTGGGGACAAACGGTCAAAATCGCCCCGCCGCTGACCGTGACGCGGGAGGCGCTCGAAGAAGGCCTCGCCGTTCTGGCCGAAGCCACCGATGAAGCCGTGGCCGCGCTCGTGTCTTCGCAAAACGAGCCGGAACGCGCCCCGGCCACCAACGGCGTTCTGGGCTGAGCCCGACGCCCCTGTCCAAATCCTCTCGCTCGCTCCAGCGAGCCCCAAAGCCCGCGACAACGGGCAAGTTTGAATTTCGCCCCCGAGTCGCCCTCCGATGAATGGCCCTGCCCGCGGATGCGGTCGTCGCGCTTTTGCCGCCGGCGCGCCTGTTTCAGCGACCGCGGCGGGATTGGATTTTGTTGTCCTTGTCCAGGACGAGGATTTTGGGTTTCCAGGCGCGCGCTTTGGAGGCGGGCACTTCGCTGAAGGCCATGATGGTGAGCAGGTGGCCGAGTTTGCCCAGCCGGGCCGCCGCGCCGTTGAGTTCGATGATGCCCGAGCCGCGCGGACCTTTGATGACGTAGGTTTCGAAGCGCGCGCCGTTGGCCATGTTGCTGCACAGGATGCGTTCGTAGGGCAGCAAGCCGGCCGCTTCCATGAGGTCCTCGGCAATCGTCAGGCTGCCCTCGTAATCGAGCCGCGCCCCGGTGACCCGCGCCCGGTGAATCTTCGATTTGAGCAAGTAAACAAGCATGAACACGACTTCGGGAACGATCCGATCCGCGTTCCGGAAGCCGGTTCAATATACCGGTCCGGAGAGCCGGCGCGCAATCCCGCGCAAGGCGACTGCCCGTTCACGCCGGGCCCGGCGGCCAGCCCTTCGTGCGAATGCGCCGGCCCAACTCGCGCAACGTCGCCTCGTCCTGCGGATGGATCGAGCCGTCGGGCAACGGACCGGTGTTCAGGAGCAGGTTGGCACCGGCGGCGCGGGCGGCCACCAGCTTGGCCCAGGCTTCATCGGCACTCAGATGACGCGCCTTTTCGCTGTAGCCCCAACTGCCCTCCTGCAGCGTCGAGCAGATTTCCATCGGCTTGTCGCTCCGGCGCGGGATGGCCCGGTGTTCCGGAGCCAGAAAATCCTCCGTGCCCAGCAGGCCCTGTTTGTAGGAAACGAGCACCTGGGGCTGAAGCCGGTGGATCAGATCGTAGAGTTCCTGGCATTTGAACCGCGTGTAATCGCCGGACCTGGGCACGGCAATGCCATCGAGCCAGATCGCCGCCACCGGCCCGTATTGCGTGAGCAATTCGGTGATCTGCGCACTCATGAAGTCGAGATACTTCTGCAGATCGTGATCCTTGCCGTAGGCGTAGGAGGGCTCGGGCGGATCGTACGGCGGGCGGGCATTGCCGCCCCACTCATCGTTGTTGGGCGCGTGGGGATGCCGCCAGTCGCGTCCGTGGGAATAGTACAGGCACAGGCCGAGCTTTTTCTTGCGACAGGCGGCGGCCAGTTCGCCCACCAGATCGCGTCGGGCCGGGCTGTTGAGGCTGTTGAAGTCGGTTTGTTTGGTCGCAAACAGGCAGAACCCGTCGTGATGGCGTGTGGTGATGTTGACGTAGCGCATCTGGGCGTCGAGCGCCAGGTCGGTGATGAAGTCGGCGTCGAACTTCTCGGCCCTGAACTGGTCTTTGAGTTTGGCGTATTCGGCCACCGGGATGCGGCGGCGATATTGCACCCATTCGTGGTCCTTGAGCAGCGAATACAGGCCGTAATGCAGAAACAGGCCAAAGCGCGCCTCGCGGAACCACTGCAGCGCTGCGGCGCGCGGATTTTGCGCGTAGAGTTGAGCGTAGGCTTCCAGATAACCGGGCACGGCGGTGGTCGTTTTTTTGGCCGGCGTATCCTTCGGCGCGCACTGCATCAGGCAACAACCCCCCAGCGTCATCGCGCCGCCGGCCAGCGCACCGGCCCGGAGAAATTCGCGTCGGTTCAGCACATTCATGGTCACGAGTGCATCGAACCTACCGGTGCGGCGCACGACGTTTCAAGGTTTTGTCGCCTTGAGCTTTTCGATCAGGAAATCCTCCAGCCGGCGATGTCGAACCTCGGGCGCACCCGGATAGACCAGCTCGCACTCGACGCCCAGGGCGCGGAGTTTTTCCTGCAATTTGACGCCGAAATTGGCGGTGTGCGTCGGGTCGCGTTGCGGCTGACCGAGCGCGGGCGGCTCGCGATAAAGCAGGTACACGGGCGGATCGTCGGCGCTGGCCAGTTCGTAGGGCGAACAGGCACGAATCCAGGGCAGGAGCCGTTCGCGCGCCTGGAGGAATTTCTCGAACGCGTCCTGGCCGCGCGCGGCGTCGGCGCTGATGCCAAAGGCGTGGCCGCCGTAACGGCTGTTGGGCGTCCATGCGCGCATTTGTTGCGGGTCGAGCGTGGTTTGCGCCGCCACCACCGCCACGCACCAGAGCCGGGTGGATTCGCGGGCGACCGGTTCGGCGCTGTCAGGCCGGGCCATCTCGTCGTGGAACGCCAGCCAGAGGCTCGAGCAGGCGCCGGCCGAAGAACCGCTGGCCGCAATGCGTTGCTTGTCAATGTTCCATTCGCGCGCCTTGCTTCGGACAAATTGCAGCGCACGGGCGGCGTCTTCCAGCGGCCATTTGACCGGCGGCATCACGCCGGCGTCGTTCGAGCCCACCATCGACTACATCGTCACCAAGATTCCGCGC
>CAYXJB010000014.1:0-20903 GCA_964465445.1 uncultured Verrucomicrobiota bacterium | reverse complement strand
AGTTGATCGAGACAACCGAAATGCCGGCGGCCAGCAGGTTCGAAATCCCGATCGCGTACACGCGGTTCTTGTCGCCCTGACGCCAGCCGCCGCCATGGATGTAGAAGAGCACCGGCGTGGGCGAATCGGATTTCGCCTGCCAGAAGTCCAGCACCTGGCGCGGGTGCGGCCCGTAGGGCACATCGGCCAGCGTGGGTTTGGGCAGCCGGGGCGACTGCGGCGCCGGGGCCGCGGCCGTGGTGCGGACGCGGCGCGGCGCGGTACGTTCCCCGCCCCGGTAGCGATCCAGCATCGCTTTGAGTCGTTCGACCATGTCGGGGCGCTGCGCGTAGAGGTTGTGTCGCTGCGCCGGGTCGCTGCGCAGGTTGTACAGTTCGCCCGGCAAGCTGTGCGGACGATAGCCGCGCTGTTGTTTGAACCAGTCCGGCTCGCCGGCGCGCCGTGCATTGTCCTCGCCGCTGGGCGCGTCAATGTACACCCAGTCGCCGCGACGAATCGCAAATCGGCCCGACCAACTGCGCAACAGCAGGGCGGTGCGGATGGGCCCGTCGCCAGCCTGGCCCAACAACGCCGGCAGGATGTTGAAGCTGTCCTGGCCGGCATTCGGCGGCAGGGTCTGGTCGAGTATCGCGGCGCAGGTGGCCAGCATGTCCACCAGGCAAATGGTCTCCTGGCTCACCGTTCCGGCCGGGATGTGCCCGGGCCAGCGGGCAATGAACGGCACGCGGTGCCCGCCTTCCCAGAGGTCGCGCTTGACGCCGCGCCAGCCGTTCATGCTGGCGTGGGCGTACTGGCGAATCCGTTCGTAGGCGCCGACGCCGATCTCGACAACCTCGGGGCCGTTGTCGCTGGAGAAAATCACCAACGTGTTGGTGGCCAAACCGGTTCGCTCCAGGGCCTCCAATACCGCACCCACGCTGGCGTCCACCTGGACGACAAAATCGCCGTACGGCCCGGCCTGACTGCGTCCGGCGAATTCCGGCGCGGGCACGATCGGGAAATGCGGCGCGGTGAGCGAGAAGTACAGAAAGAACGGCTTGGCGTCGGCGCGCTGCGCCGCCCGGACGATGTAATTGCTGGCGCGGCGGGTGATCTCCGGCAGGATGTTGGTCAGATTCCAGCCTTCGATCATGGGACCGGGCCGGTTGAACGTGCGGCCACTGGCCCTGCCCACCGGCGCGGGCAGGGTCGGAATGCCCACCGTTCGGTCGTTTTCGATAAAGCAATAGGGCGGGTAGTTCGGCAGATCCACGCCGAAGTACCAGTCAAAGCCGCGCGTGATCGGTCCTTCGCCGATCGGTCGGCTGAAATCCACGTTGCCAATGCCGTTGGTGCTCTGGGGCGGGGCGCCGTCCCGCGTCGGCCATTTCCAGCCCAGGTGCCATTTGCCGATGCACGCGGTGGCGTAGCCGTTCTGCCGCAGGAAACTCGCGAGGGTCGTTTGCCCCGGCTCGATCAGCGGCTCGTCCCAGGGTCGCAGCACGCCCGAACGCAGACGCGAGCGAAAGCTGTAACGACCGGTCAACAACGCGTAGCGCGTGGGCGTGCACACCGAATCGGGCGCGTGCGCGTCGGTGAATCGGATTCCTTCGCGCGCCAACCGATCCAGATGTGGCGTGGGGATCCTGGACTCGGGATTGTAACAGCCCAGATCGCCGTAGCCCAGATCGTCGGCCAGAATCAGAACAATGTTCGGCGAGCGGTCGGCGGGCGCGGTTGCCGGCAGCGCAGGGGCGCCCCACACCAGCGCCAGCAGGCCAAGGGAAGCAAGGCGGTTGTTCGGAAAGGAACGTTTCATGGCAATCGGACTCGTGTCATTCCTCCTGCCAGCTCGCGTATTGCGGCAGGCTGCCGAGTTTCAAACTGAAGGCGCCGTCGCGAATCGGCACGCGCCGGGTTTGGCCCAGCCCGCTGACGAGCCGCAACCAGGTGGCGGATTTCGGCGCCAAATTGAGCGTCAGTTCGCGCTCGGAATCGGTGCTCCATGCGGCGAGTCGGGTCTGGCCTGTTTCGTTGGTGAACACCAGCACAAAATCGCCCGCCCGGCCGGTGTCGTGTCGTCGCGCCAGGCTGAAGCCGCGCAGCGTCTGCGCCAGCGTGCGCAGCGCGTGGTAGGCAGGTTTGGGCTGCAGCTCCTGATCCACCAGGCCGAAGTTGTGCTCGCGCTCGGCCGGATCCGGCCCGTCGTTCTTCCAATCGTACCAGATCGAGAGCGGCACGCCCCAGAGCAGGTTGGCCAGTTGTTGGCGCACCGCAAAGGCCGCCTGCACCTGGAGCGACACCCCGCCGGTGTGCGCGGCGTAACCCCATTCGCCGCTGAGCACCGGAATGCGGCCCTTGCGCTCGGTCGGAGCGTGGCGATCCACCAGCGCGCGCAGTTTGGCGAAGTCCGCGCCGGCCGATTCGGGCGGCTGCGTGTACGGCCGATACGGATGCACGGTCACGCCGCCCAGATGCGCGAGAATGCCCGATTTGAGAAACGGGTCGAGAAACTCCCATGGAAAACCCGCCGTCGCCGGTCCGAGCACGATCGCCTCGGGGTTCAGCGCGCGGATGGCGCCGGCGGTCGCCAGAGCCACCGCGATGTAGTTGGTGACGTTCGGGGCCGGCGGCCAGAAATGGCCGTTGGGTTCGTTCCAGATTTCCCAGAGCACCTTGCGGTCCGCGTACCGTTGCGCTGCTGCCGCCGCCCAGCGCGCAAACGCCGCCACGCTTTCAGGTCGGCGCGGCGCGGCCACCGTCACGTGCGGGCGGCCGGTGATCGGATGCGGGCTGGTGAGCGTCTCTTCGTACAACGGGTTCGAATAGTCCAAAATGTAAAGCGCGCCCAGCCCGCGCTTTTCCAGGTTCCCCGTCAATTCGTCGTACGCCGACCATTCGTACCGGCCCCGGGTGCGCTCGATCTCGGCCCAATGAAAATCCATACGCACCCACCGAATGCCCGCGGCAGCGATCAGATCCAGATCGCGTTCGTGGCCGGTCGTGAAATGGATGTTCACGCCCACGCCCTCCGGCACCGTCGCCGGGGGCAGGGCCGCGCCCCAGCCTCCCGACGCAGCTCCAAGGACGGCGGCAAACCACATCCAGAGGCCCGCCGGCCGCACTGCGGCCGAACCGACGCATCCGGCCCGGCGAACCGCGCGCTGAGCCGGGCCACGACGGGTACGCCAACGGCCGGGCCCGCCCTCGCGGCCGTCGCAGCTCATCGGCGGTCGAGTTGCTCGGTTCGGGTACAACGGGAACACGCGCATTGGAGCTGGGAGCAGGCCCTGGGAACAGGGCAGCGCGGTGGCGGCTATTGCGCCGCGGGCAGGTACACAGTGAAGATCGTGCCGCGGCCCTGCTCGGTGCTCACGTGCAGTGCGCCGGCGCCGTTTTTGACGAGCCGCTGCACGATGTTCAAACCCAGACCCGTACCCTGCCGGGCGCTTTTGGTGGTGAAGTAGGGATCGAAGATTTTCGGCAATATCTGCGCCGGGATACCCGGGCCGTTGTCCCGGACGAAGAGCTTCACCAGCGGCGGCGTGTTGTCGAAGCTCTCGACGTTGAGCACGCGCTCGGTCGCGCTGTCGCGCAGTTGCTTCAGATCGAGCGGTTCTTCGAGCACTTCGCCGCCAATCTCGACGCGGCAGCCGTGCGGCGAGCATTGGAACGCGTTGACGGCCAGGTTGAGCAGCACCTGGATCAGGTCGGTCCCGTGGAGCTTGACCTGCGCATCGCGGGCCAGGGGCTGGACCTGGAGCTGGTTGTTCTGGAAGGACGGATGCACGCGCAGCAGGTGATCCAGATCCTGGAGCAACTGGTTGACGCCGACCCGGACCGATTGATCGCTCTGTTGGCGCAGAAAACTCAGGTAGCGACGCGAGATCTCGATGCAATTGGTGACCTGGCGGGTGATGATTTTGAGCCGGTCCTTGATGAACTCCAGATCCTCCATCTCCAGGCGCGTGGCGCTGCTGAGCCGCTGGTTCATCAGTTGCACAAAGCCCGAGATGACCGTGAGCGGTCCGTTGATGTCGTGAATGATGCTGGCGTAAATGTCGCCGCGGGTGCGGGCGATCTGCTCGGTGATTTTCTGGTTTTGGAGTTCGGCGAGCAGTTCCTGCAGCTTTTCGGCGTTGTTGTGAATCTCGCTCTCGAGCGTGCGCCGTTGCATGGCGCTGGCCACCGCCGCGCGCATCGTCGCCACGTCAAAGGGTTTGTTGATGTAATCGCAGGCCCGCAATCGCAGCGCCGAGCGGATCGTCTCGACCGTTTCAAACGCGGTCATCATGATCACCTCGATGCGCGGGTCCACGTACTTGAGCCGCTCGAGCACCTCGATGCCCGACATGCCCGCCATGCGAATGTCGCACACCGCCACGTCAATCCGGTGACGTTGGGCCAGTTCGACGGCCGTGGGGCCGTCCGGGGCCAGCAGCACGTGATAGTCGTCCTTGAAGATGACTTCGAGCGATTTGCGGGCACCTTCCTCGTCATCCACCACCAGCACCGTGCCCCGGCGCTTTGGCGCCCTGGGCTGCGGTTCGCGTTCGGTCGCCGTTGCGGTGCTCGCCTGCGAGTCGGAGGGCATTGGAGCCGTCATCAACTGCCAATCTAGTCCGCCGCCCCGGCCCGACAAGCCCAAAGCCGACGCCCGTGCGAGCCGAGCCGACCTGCGGCAGCCAGCGGCGGGACCGGTGCGACCGTATCGCACAGGCCGGCCCGAAGGCCGCTTTGCGGCGCGGTTCGGGTCGGGTTTTTGAATTGCCACCGGACCGGTTTTCCGTACCGTGCCGGCGGCGCGCAATGAACCTGATTCCCGGGCAAACCGTTTTGCTGACCGGCGCCTCGGGTGGTTTGGGCACTTACATCACCCACGCACTGGCCGAGCGGGGGTTGAACCTGGCACTGGTGGCGCATCCGGGCGTGGAACTGGAAAAACTGCGCCAGCAGACCGAGGCCCGCGGCGTCCGCGCCCGGGCCTACCAGTCGGATTTGCGCGACGCCGCACAACGACGCGAGTTGGTCAAACGTGTCGAGGAGGACTTGGGCCCGGTGGACGTGCTCGTCAACAACGCCGGCGTCGAGCACACGGCGGCCTACCATGAGCTGTCCGAAGCGGAGATCGAGGATGTGCTCAAGGTGAATCTGGAGGCGCCGATGATGCTCACCCGGCTGCTTCTGCCGGGAATGCTGGCGCGCGGCAAGGGGCACATCGTGAACATGGCCTCGCTGGCGGGTAAATCCGGGCCGGCTTTTCAGGAGCCGTACGCGGCCACGAAGGCCGGGTTGATTGCGTTCACCAGCTCGCTCCGGGCCACGTATCGGGGCAGTGGCGTGAGCGCCTCGGTCATCGTGCCCGGGTTTGTGGAAGCGGGCATTTACGCAAGTCTCAAAGCGCAAAGTGGTTGCACGGCGCCGCCCCTGTTGGGGACATCGCGTCCCGAAACTGTCGCACGAGCTCTCATCCGTGCCATAGAACGGGACATCCCGGAAATGATCATCAACCCCATGCCGGTGCGTCCGCTGCTGGCCTTTACAGTATTTTGGCCTCGGGCAGGGGCCTGGTTGGCCGACAAGCTCGGGGCAAACGACTTTTTCCGGCGGGTCGTGCAGGCCAAACGCGGCCGGACGGGCTGAGTCGGACGGGCCAGCCGCGGCGGCAAGCGAGTTGCTTTGGTGCCCTTGGCGCTCCAGTAGGCGCGGGTCGTTCCAAAGCAACAACTGGAAACTCGATTGCGTGCACTATGAAACGTCAGTTGGCGGGACTGTTCAAAGGGTTGGGGATGATGGGATTGGCGGCAATCCCCTGGCAGGCCGGGGCCACAGGTTTTCGATTGCCCGATCAGGACGCCTTTGCCACCGCGCGAGGCGAGGCTTTTGTGGCCACGGCCGACAACCCCTCGGCGATCTATTACAACCCGGCGGGTCTGACGCAACTGCGCGGCCATCATTTCCGCGCCGGCATCTACGCCATTGATCTGGAGCCGGAGTTCGAATCGCCGTCCGGCGGCACGTTCGAAAACAACGACAAGTGGCATGCCGTGCCGCAGATGTTTTACAGTTACGTCCCTGAGCGGTCTCCGGTCGCGCTGGGGCTGGGAGCGTATGCGCCATTTGGACTGGGCGTTGAATGGCCGCAGGACACGGGTTTTCGCACCGTGGGAACGAAAGCGACGGTGGCGTATTTTACCGTGAGCCCTGCCATCGCTCTGGCGCTGAGCGAGACCCTTTCGATCGGCGGGGGCGTGACGGTGAACTACTCGAAAATGGATTTGCGCCAGGGGATGCTCTGGCCCATGCAGGAATTCGACCAATTCCGCTTCGAAGGTTCGGGTTGGGATGTCGGATACATCCTGGGCATTCAGTGGAGGGCGCACGAGAAACTCTGGTTCGGTGGCACGTTTCGCAGCGGGACCGAGATCACTTACCGCGGTCACACCTCGGCCCGCAACCTCGTGCCCCTGCCGAGTCCTCCCGCTCCGTTTCCGGTGGGCACGTTCAGCACGCGTACCGGTGCGAAGGCCAAGTTCGACCTGCCGCTGGAATTCGTGCTGGGTGTGTCCTATCGGCCCACGCCCGCGTGGAATTTCGAATTCAACGCCGAGTACACCGGATGGAATTCGCTCGGGACGGTCATCGTCCGGCAGAACACGGCTTTTCCGCCGCTCTTGCCGCAGAACATCCCGTTGGTGCTCGATTGGGAATCCAGTTGGTATTACGAATTTGGCGTCACTCGATACCTGGCCAACGGCTGGCACGTGAGCGTGGGCTACATCTTCAACGAGAACTCCGTTCCGGAAAAGAATTACCAGCCCCTGGTGGCCGATCTGGACCGTCATTTCTGGAGCGTTGGGGTGGGGCATCGGGGACGGCGATTCGATTTTGATGTGGCCTATCAGTTTGGCTACGGGCCCACCCGTACGGTGAGCGGCAGCGCGCCCTCGCCGGCCGGCCAGAGCGCCGATGGCAAATACCGCTACATCAGCCATGCCGTCCTGGTTTCGGTGGGCGTGCATTTTTAGCATGCGCGACTTGATCGCGCATGACCCAGCGAGGCACGGTGCGACCGGCCTGTTTCGGAGGTCCGCCCAACCCGTTCCAGAGGCCGCCGGATTGGCATGCAGACGGAGCTGGCGGTCCGGTGCGCTGATTGATTCAATGATAGTGAATGCGGTCCGGCATCGGGTTGTGCTGAGCGCGACCTCAGATTGGATGGAACGCAACGCGGAACGGCTTGGCGATGGCGATCAATGGCGAATGGAAAGAAAGTCTGGTGGTTTGTAAGACCGCCCAGGGTGTCGAGCTACGCGGCAGCCTGCTGCGTCTGACGCGCTTCAGTGCCGCCTTCGAGCTTTACAGCGCCCAGGTGGTGTTGCGCACCTCGGAGGTCCTCTCGGAGTTTCGCATACTGGACAACGACTACACGTTGTACTCGGGTCGCGCGGTGGTCTCGAGCGTGGTCCATGCGGGGGCGACACTGGTTTGTGAGGTCAAGCTGCAGGAACGCGGCTTGAATCTCGGCGCTTTCAGTGGCTGCGCCACCACACGCGCATCGGAAAGTTTTCGCACGTTTCTTGGCCAGTGGCAGAGGGTTTACAACGTCCTACCCGAGTTCAAAGTCGTCGTGGCCGACATGCAGACCTTTCTGTCGGATTTGCGTTTGTGGCTCGACCAGGCCGAGCTGGAAGTGCGGTGTGCGCCCGAGGGCGACCGGGTGGAGATGGAGCGTCGCACCGCTGAGGAACTGGGGGCGATGGTGGTGCCGGCGTTTGACGCGCTCCGTGAACGGTTGGAGGCGGTCTCAGAAAGTATCGAGCCGGATCGGCGACCGGCGCATCAGGCCTTCTCCAAACGTCAGCTTCACCCATTGATGCTTTGCTCGCCTTTTGCCTGGCGAACGTTTCACAAACCGCTCGGCTACGCGGGTGATTACGAAATGGTGAACATGATCGTGCGCGACCCGGTCGAAGGCGGCTCGATCTACGCCAAGGTGATGAACCTGTGGTTTCTGAGTCAATGGCCTGCCCGGGCGCATCGCAATCGCATCGCCTGGCTCAAGCAGCGGCTGATCGAAGAAAGCCTCCGCGGACTGCAGCATGGGCGGCCGATCCGGATTTTGAACCTGGGCTGCGGACCCGCGGTCGAAGTGGAACAGTTTCTGGCCGAAGCGGTGGCCGACCACGCCGAGTTTACGCTCTGGGACTTCAATGACGAGACGCTGGAGTATGCAGGCTCGGTATTGACCCGGGCGCGTCAGCGTCACGGTCGGCGCACACCGATCCTGCTCCAGAAAAAATCGGTCCATCAGGTGCTCAAAGAGGGAGCCAAGCCGGTCGTCCTTGGGACCCAACCCCGCTATGACTTCATTTATTGCGCGGGTTTGTTCGATTACCTGACCGACCGGACGTGCCGGCAGTTGATGAACATTTTCTACGACTGGCTCGCGCCGGGCGGAGCGATCGCTGCCACCAATGTTGTGGCGGGCAAGCCCTATCGGCACATGATGGAATTTATCCTAGATTGGCACTTGATTTACCGGGATGCCGAAGGGGCGGCCAAACTGATGCCGGAGCGATCCTCGCCGGAGGATCAGGTCATCAAGACCGACCCCACAGGCGGCAACCTGTTCATGGAAGTGCGCAAGCCCGACCATGCGTGAGGCCAATCTCCATCGCGACGAAATTCGTCGGGCGTTTGCCGAGTACAATCGCCGCCAAACGATCGCCAACATCAAGGTTGGCTGTGCACTGGGGGCCACGCTCATGCCCGTTGGCGTGGTGCTGGACGTGTTCGTGTACCCCGGGCTGGCTGCCGGGTTTTTCAAACTGCGGCTGCTGTGCTCAGCGCTGATCGGTGTCTTTTTCGCGGTGCTGCTGACCCGGTTGGGCCAGCGGCATTATCGGCTGGTGGGCATGACGTTGTTCCTGCTGCCCTCTTCGTTCATCGCGTGGATGATCTACACTTCGCCGGACGGCGCCACCTCGCCTTATTACGCCGGATTGAACCTGGTGTTGCTGGTTCTGGCGTTCGTGTTGCACTGGACGTTCTGGGAAAGTCTCACCGGCTCCGCGCTGGTAATTCTGCTTTACCTGATGGCCTCGTTGGCGCACGGCCCGATCACAGCCGAGATCCATGGCCAGTTCGTCAACAACCTGTATTTCCTCGTGCTGACGGGCATCATCGTGGCCACCGGCAGTTATTTCCACACCCGCTCGCGCTTCCGTGAATTTGCGCTTCGATACGAGCTGGACAAGAGCCGGCAGGAGTTGGAGGCCAGCAATCAGAAGCTCAAGGAACTGGACCAGATCAAGAGCCGGTTCTTCGCCAACATCAGCCATGAGTTGCGCACGCCGCTGACGCTGCTGATTGCGCCGCTGGAGCAGTTGCTGCAGCAGGGCGGACGGCTCGACGAGCAGGAACGGCGCGCCCTGCTCCAAACCATGCACTCCAACAGCATGCGTTTGCTCAAGCTCATCAACGATTTGCTCGATCTGGTGCGGCTCGAATCCGGCGTGATGCAGGTCAAGAACGAGCCCCTGGAGCTGACCGAGTTCATCCAGGGGATCGGCAGCGCGGTGCGTCAGGTCGCCGACGATAAGCGCATCCGGCTGGAGGTGCGGGGCGAGCCGGCGCTGGGTACGGTGTTGGCCGATCGCGACAAGCTCGAAAAGATTCTTCTCAATCTGGTCTTCAACGCGATCAAGTTCACGCCGGCAGGCGGTCGCGTCACGCTCAGCGCCGAGAAACAGGGTGAAGAACTGGTCCTGAGCGTGGCCGACACCGGCATGGGCATCGCCGAAAAGCATCTGCCCTACGTGTTCGACCGATTCTGGCAGGCAGACAGTTCCTCCCGTCGCAAGTATCAGGGCGTGGGGATCGGCCTGGCGCTGGTCAGGGAACTGACCGAAATCCAGGGCGGCAGCGTTTCGGTCCAGAGCCGCGAGGGGCAGGGCAGCACCTTCACGGTGCGGTTGCCCTGGCGCCCGGTCGAGGCGCAACCGACCGAACCTTCCCCGTCTGTCGAGTCTGCGACCTCGGTGGCGGGAGCGCCCGTCGCATCGGAGGCCCCGGCGGCGCGCTCGGAGGAATGGCTCGCCAATCTGTATCGTCGCGCCGAGTTGTTCCCCTCGCTGACGCCTGCAGCCGAAGCGGTGCGGCCGGTCGAGACCGGCGGGGTGGGGCCGGGCGCGTCGGAATCCGGGCGTCCGACGGTGCTGGTGGCAGACGACGAGCCCGACATGCTGCGATTTCTCAAGTCGCAATTGGGCCGGTTTTATCGCGTCATTGAAGCGGTGGACGGTCAGCAGGCGGTGGACAAGGCGGCACAGTTCCTGCCCGATCTGGTGCTGCTGGACATGATGATGCCGGAAAAAGACGGTCTGCAGGCGTGCCGCGAGATTCGCGAGCGCATTTCGACGCACAACATTCCGATAGTGTTGCTGACGGCGCGGGCCGACGAGGAGACCAAACTTGCGGCGTTGCAGGCCGGCGCCAGCGACTTCCTGACCAAACCATTTTCGACGACCGAGCTGCACGTGCGCATCCGAAACCTCATCGAATCCTACGATTATCAGCGCCGTTTGGCCCGGCAGAAGCAGGCGCTGGAGCAGGCCCTCGAACAACTCAAGGAAACCGAGTTGCAACTGGTGCAATCCGAAAAACTCGCCTCGCTGGGGCGGATGAGCGCCGGGATCATTCACGAGATCAACAATCCGCTCAACTTCGCCGCCACCGGCCTGTTCTCGCTCAAGAACAAAACCCAGTACATTGCCCCGGAGCATCGCGAGGAATATGCCGAGATTCTCAAAGACGTCGAAGAAGGGCTGCAGCGCGTCAAAACCATCGTCTCGGACCTGCGCATGTTCACGCATCCGGAAGCCGGGCCGCGCGACCAGGTCGAGGTGGCCGAAGTGGTCGAGATTGCGCTGCGGTTTCTGAGCAACGAATGGAAGGACCGGGTCCGGATTGTTTGCCATCTGCCCGAGCATCAAACCATCTGGGCCAACAAGAACAAGCTCATCCACGTGCTGGTCAACCTGCTGCAGAATTCGCTCGACGCCCTGGCCCACAAGCAGTTCAATGGCGAGACGCCCACCATTTGGATCGAGGGGCAGGTCGAGAACGGTTACAGCCGGCTGATTGTGCGCGACAACGGCCCGGGGATTGCCCGCGAACACCTGGACAAGATTTTCGATCCGTTTTTCACGACCAAGGACATCGGCCAGGGCACGGGTCTGGGGCTGAGTATTTGTTACCGCATTGTGCAGGAATTCGACGGACGCATTCGGGTCAACACCGAACCGGGCAAATTCTGCGAATTTACGCTAGAATTTCCGGCCAAGGGCGATTGAAAATGACGACGACCGGCAGCGTTTGAGATGCAACCGTTCTACGATTACAAAAAATTCGCCGTTCTGTACGTGGACGACGAGGAAAAGTCGCTCAAGAGTTTCGCGCGCGCCTTTGGCGAGACCTTCCGCGTCCTGACCGCGCCCAACGCCCAGGAGGGCCTGCGGCTGCTCGAAGCGCACAAGGACGAAATCGGCATTCTGATGACCGATCAGCGCATGCCCGGCGAGAAGGGCGTCTGGCTGCTGGAACGTGCCCGGCAGTTGCGTCCGCGCATCATCCGCATCCTGGTCACCGCCTATTCGGACATGGACGCGGCGATCGCCGCGGTCAACACCGGCGCGATTTACAAGTACATCACCAAACCCTGGGACGTGCCGCAACTGGAGCAGACGCTCAAACGCGGCATGGAATTTTTCCTGGTGCAACGCGAGCGCGACCAGTTGCTCCATGAAAAAATGTCCGTGCTCCACAACATGATGATCGCCGACCGGATCGTGAGTCTGGGATTGCTCGCCGCCGGCCTGAGCCATCACATCCGCAACGCGCTGGTGGCGGTCAAAACGTTCCTGGATCTGGCTCCGGCCAAGATGGCCGAGGAAAAAATGGCCGCTGACACCCTCCGCAACCCGGATTTCTGGCGCGACTACTACCAGAACGTCCAGTGGCAGATCGAACGCATCAACAACCTGCTGAAAGACCTCTGGGCCGCCTCGGAAAAACCCTCCCCGCAGTTCCCCGATCAGGTGCACCTGCACGAAGTCATCCAGCGCGTGCTCCAGCGATTGGAAGAAGGATTTGCCGCCCGGCGGATCGAAGTGGACAATCGCGTCCCGTCCGATCTGCCGGCCCTGCGCGTGGACGGCCCCAAATTCCATCGCCTCTTCGAGCTGCTCTTCAAAGACGAACTCAGCAGCCTGCCGGCGGGCAGCCGCATCAGCCTCAGCGCACAACCCGCGGAGAGCAACGGCCGGGCAGAGATCCGGCTCCAGATCAGCGACAACGGCCCCGGCCTGCCGGAGGAGGCCTTGCGCGTGCTCTTCGATCCCTTCGTGGTGCGCACCGACACGCCGGCCGAATACGGCATTCATCTGATGGCCTGCTATTTCATCGTCTATCACCACGGCGGACGCATTGAGGCCCAGAGCCAGCCCGGCCAGGGCACGACCTTCACGTTGCATCTGCCGCTCAACCCCGAACGGGTCGCCCCGGCCAACAACAACCACGAGTTCCTCCAAAAAGTCCTGCTCAACGAGCGGCTCTGGGAAAAACTCATTTCTTCGCCCGACTAAAGCTCATTGTGGCCACGGGCCGCCGCGCGCAACGGATCGGCGCGAAGCTGTCCCTGCAACAGGCCGGCGCGCCCGGGCGGGTTCAGCCTGCGCGTTGGCCTTCAGAGAGGCTCGGTTCGATGACTTCGGTCCAGTACGGACAACGCACCCACCGTTGCGGTTCGACCTGGACCAGCTCGGGGTTTTTTGCCGAGCAATCGGGGCGCGCCAGCGCGCAGCGGGGCGCAAATCGGCATCCGGGCGGGAAATGGCCCGGCCGGGGCACGTTGCCGGGAATGGCGGCCAACCGCTCGGTACGCTCGTGCAACCGGGGCACGCTGGCCATCAGCGCGCGGGTGTAGGGGTGCAGCGGCCGGCGCAGCAGCGCGCTCGCCGGGGCGAGCTCGACGATCTGGCCCGCGTACATGACCGCCACGCGGTCGGCCATTTCACCCACGATGCCCAGATTGTGGGTGATGAGCAAAATCGCCATGCCGAGCTGTTGTTTGAGTTCGCCCAGCAGCTCGAGGATTTCTGCCTGAATGGTCACATCCAGCGCCGTGGTCGGTTCGTCGGCCACCAGCAGTTTGGGCCGACTCGCCAGCGCCATCGCGATCACGATCCGCTGTTGCATGCCGCCGGAGAGTTGAAACGGGTAATCCCGCATCCGGACTTCCGGCGCGGGGATGCCCACCTGCTTGAGCAGGCGGATCACCTCCGCGTCGGTCGCCTCCTGCGGCCGGTGCAGACGCAGCGCTTCCTTGATCTGGACGCCGATGCGCAGGACCGGGTTGAGGGCGGCACCCGGTTCCTGAAACACGTAGCCCACCACGCCGCCGCGCACCTGGCGCAGCTCGCGGGCGGACATCTGCAACACGTCGCGGCCCTCCAGCAGAATGCGACCAGCCGCATACCGCGCCGGCGGCGAGGGCAACAGCCGCGCGATGGACAGCGCCGTGACGCTCTTACCGCAACCGCTCTCGCCGACCAGGCCGAGCACCTGACCGGATTCCAGACTCAGCGAGACGCCGTCCACGGCACGCAGGCGGTTCTCGCCGGAGAGAAAATCCAGTTGCAGATTTTGAATCTCGAGCAACGGCACCAGCTCAGAGTCTTAGACGCCGCCGGCAGGGCTGTCACGTGGATTTGAACCGGCACGACCCGGGGCGGCCAACGAGCCCGCCGGCGCGATGTCGGCCCGGCCGGACCGAACCGGGGTCGGTGGCGGCGCTTGGTCCAACGCGCGTTTAACCGCTTGAAGCCCCCGGTGCGCCCTCCTACGCTGCGGCCATGTTCAAACGACCGTTGATGCTGATTATGACTGCCACGGTTTTGACCTCCTGCGCCACACGCCAAACGACACACCCGGTTGCCGACACCGAATCGGCCGGCGCCGGCCTGACGCTGGCCGAGTTCCAGCGCCGCGCCCGGCAGTTTGGCAATCTGATCCGTCTGCCCGAGTTCGAGACGACGCCCGAGGCCGTTCAAACCTCACTGGACCGGACGCTGGCCGAGGCCAACGCGGCGCTGGATCGCATCGGCGCGCTGGGGGCCACGGAGGTGACGTTCGAGAACACCGTTTTGGCGCTGGACGATGCGCTTTACGAGGCCGGGCTGCTGGCCAATCGCTTGAGCCTGATTAAGGAAACCAGCCCCAACGCGGCGCTGCGGGACGCCGCCACCGATGCGATCAAGAAGTTTCAGGAATGGGCCGTGGGCCTGGAATATCGCGAGGATGTGTTCCGCGCGGTCAAGGCATTTGCCGACCGGCAGCCGCCGCTGGAGGGTGAAGCCGCCAAGTTGCTGGAGGAAACGCTCCGGGATTACCGGCGCGCCGGGCTGGCGCTGCCCCGGGCCGAGCGGGACGAGGTCGAGCGCCTGCGCAAGGAACTGGCCCGATTGGGCACGGACTTCGACACCAACATCACGCGGGCCAAAAAAGCGCTCAAATTCACCCGCGCCGAGCTCGAGGGTGTGCCGCAAGATTTCCTCGACTCGCCCGAGATCAAGACCGGCCCGGATGAATACACCGTCCTGGCCAACGTGACCTGGCAATACCTCATGGTCATGGAAAACGCGCGGCGCGAAGATGTCCGCCGCCGTTTGTTCATCGAGCGTTTCACCCTTGCCAAAGAGGAAAACCTTCCGTTGCTGGAGAAAATTCTCGCCCTTCGGGCCACGATCGCCCGCAAGCTCGGTTACGCCACCTGGGCCGATTACCAGACCGAAATCCGCATGGCCAAAAACGCCCGCACGGCGATGGAGTTCGAGGAGCGGCTGGCGCGCGGGCTGGAGCCGAAATTCGCCGCCGAACGCGAGCAGTTCCGTCAGATGAAAATCCGCGACACCGGCGATCCGAACGTGCGGGTCGAGCACTGGGACTGGCGCTACTATGCCAATCGCCTCAAAAAGGAGCAGTACAACGTGGACGCCGAGCAGTTGCGGGTGTTCTTCCCGATGCAGCGGGTGCTCGACGGGATGTTCGCCATTTACCAGCGCATTTTCGGGCTGAAGTTCGAGCGGATCGAGCCGCCCTACAAGTGGGTCGAGGACCTGCAACTCTGGGCGGTGAGCGACGCGGCCACCGGCGAGCCGATGGGCCTGTTTTATCTGGACCTGTTCCCGCGAGAGGGCAAATACCATCACTTCGCCGAGTTCGGTCTGATGGACGGCAAACGCCTGCGCAACGGGCTGTCTCAGCGTCCGGTTTGCGCGCTGGTGTGCAACTTCCCGCCCCCGGCGGCGGATCGGCCCTCGCTGCTCAAGCACAGTGACGTGGAAACGCTCTTCCACGAGTTCGGCCATGCCATGCACGTAATCCTGACCCGCGCCACCTACGGACGGTTCTCCGGCACGGCCGTGCCGCGGGATTTTGTCGAAGCGCCCTCGCAAATGCTCGAGGCCTGGGTCTGGGACAAGAAGGTGCTCGACAGTTTTGCGGCCGATTATCGCGATCCGACGCGGCGGATTCCGGAATCGGTTTTGGCGCAGCTCAAAGCCGCCAAGCTGGCGGTGGAAGCGACGCGTTACCGGCGGCAGTTGGCCTTTGGAATGATGGATTTGATGCTCCACACCCAGATCACCGAGGCCAATGCCTCCGAGACGCTGCCGCTGGCCAACCGGATTCTGAGCGAGGTGTTTTATCCGGTGCCCGAGGGCACGGCCTTCCCGGCCTACTTCGGTCATTTGGTCGGTTACGACGCCGGCTACTACGGTTATGCCTGGGCGGATGCGATTGCGGCCGACATGGCGACGGTCTTCGAACAATCGCCGGAGGGATTTTTCGACGCGACGGCCGGGCGGCGGTTGCGCGAGGAAATTTACGCCGTGGGCGATTCGCGCGACGTGAACATCTCGATCCAGCGGTTTCTGGGGCGGCCCTGGTCCATCGAACCGTTCTTGAAGAAGATCGGCGTCAACTGATCGCACCGCCCGGGCCAGGGCCTCTGCGAGGCTCATCCGCCCAACCCGCCGCCAGAAAAAGCGCGCGCAACCGTCGGCTGGTGTTGACAGTCGGCCAGTTTGCAGCTCATTGTGATTTCGGGACTTATGGATCGGGACCTCGGCCTCGTGTTTCGGTCATCGGTGCGTTGGCGGCAGTTCAACCGTCTGCAAACGCGCCGGAGCGGCTTTACGCTCATCGAGCTGTTGGTGGTCATTGCGATCATCGGGATACTGGCGGCGATGCTTCTGCCGGCATTGGGGCGGGCCAAGGACCGGGCGCAGCGGGTCAATTGCGCCAGCAACCTGAGGCAAATCGCCCTTGGCATTCAGATGTATGCCAACGATAACAACGAATTCGTACCCATCATCTCGTGGGATCACGACTGGCCGTTGTTGACGTACTTCCCCTGTTACGTGTCGCCGGGCACGTCCACGGTGGTCGAAGGGTTTTATGGCCTGGGATTGTTGTGGCGCACCCGGGTCGTGCCCGCCGCCAAGGTTTTCTACTGTCCCAGCCAGCGTCAGGCCGCCAACATGCGTTACGAGTACTACACGCAGGTCGGGCCCTGGCCTTCGGTGCCGGCCACCGACACGGCCGGGCGCATCCGCGTCTGTTACACCTACTTTTTCCAGCGCAAGGAAACCGAGAATTTCAAGGGCTACATCCTGCCCAAGGTCACCTACGACCGCGGTCGGATCGAAATCGGCGCTCCGGGGGCAACGTATGAAATCAGCGGGCCGGTCAAATTACCGGCGCTGCATCCGCTCAAGAGCATCACGGCCGACCTGACGCATTCGCTGGCCCTGGCACCGCACAAGGACCAGGGCATCGCCGGGCTCAACGCGCTGTTTACCGACGGGCATGTCAAATGGCAGAGCGCCCGGGCCAATCCTCAGGCGTTCGATCCGGCGCTCTGGGCCAGCCCCGGCAGCGATGAGCTGGCTTTCCGTCGCCTGGCCAATTCCTGGCAACCCTGAACCCGGCCCGACTGCCGCCGGCCCCGGGGCTCAAACCGGTTCGGCCTCGACCGGGTTGACGAGCGCGCCGATGTGTTCGATTTCGATGCTGACCGTATCGCCGGGCTGCAACCAGCGTGGTGGTGTGCGCGCCATGCCCACGCCGTGGGGCGTGCCGGTCAAAATCACCGTGCCCGGCAACAGCGTGGTGCTGCCGCTGAGAAATTCGATCAGCGCCGGCACGTCGAAAATCATGTCGTTGGTGTTCCAATCCTGAAGCACGTCGCCGTTGATCACCGTGCGCAGTCGCAGCGTGTTGGGGTTGGGAATCTCGTCGCTCGTGACCAGGCACGGCCCCAGCGGGCAGAAGGTATCGAAGGATTTGCCGCGACACCATTGGCCGCCGCCGCCGTGTTTTTGCCAGTCCCGGGCGCTGACGTCGTTGGCGCAGGTATAGCCCAGCACGTACTCGAGCGCGCGGGCGCGGGAGACGTTCTTGCAGGCCCGGCCGATGACGACCGCCAGTTCGCATTCGTAGTCCACCTGATCGCTGCGCAGTTTGCGCGGCAGCAGGATCGGCGCGCCCGGATGCTGGAGCGTGTTCGGGCCCTTGTAGAAAACGACCGGATAGGGCGGCAGTTTGGCGCCGGTCTCCTCGGCGTGGCGGCGATAATTCAGTCCGATGCAGACGATGGCCGGCGGCTCGAGCGGCGCCAGCAGCCGGGCCACGTCGGCCTTCTGCTGCGTGAGCACCGGCGGGTCGAAGATCGTTCCGGCCAGCTTCAACGCCGTGCCGTCGGGCTGCAGAGCGGCGTGGCCGATCGCGCCGCTGCGGTCCTGGTAACGGATGATTTTCATCGCCCCGGAGCGTGGCGGCGGGCTAGCGATTGCGCACGAACAATTTGCCCGGCAACTGCCGGACCAGACGTTTCATTTCCAAACTCAGCAATGCCACGCTCACGGCCGAAGCCGGCAGACCGCTGTGGCGGATGACCTCATCAATGCTCGTTTCCTCCCCGCTGCGGATCGCGTCGTAAACTTTCTGTTCGGTTTCGGACAGTTCCAGCGCCGGCAACACGCCGGTCTCGGCCGCCGTGGGTGGTCGGTTGCTGGCCGGGAACAGATACTCGAACTCGCTCAAGATGTCCTCGGCGCTTTCGCAGAGTTTGGCGCCCTTCTTGATCAGATCGTGACAGCCCTTGCTGCCGGGCGAATCAATCCGGCCCGGCACGGCAAACACCTGCCGCCCGTATTCGGTGGCGAAATTGGCCGTGATCAGCGCCCCGCTGTGCAGGTCGGCCTCGACCACCACGGTGCCCAGTGTCATACCGGCGATGATCCGGTTGCGGATCGCGAAGGATTGTCGGTCGCCGTTGCGGTTGAAGGGGAATTGCGTCAGGACCGCACCGTTTTGGCTGATGCGTTCGAAGAGTTCGCGGTTTTCGGGCGGGAAAACGATGTTCAACCCCGTGCCCAGCACGCAGAGGGTACGGCCCTTGGCCGCCAGCGCGCCCTGGTGCGCCGCGGTGTCAATGCCGCGCGCGCCGCCGCTCACCACCGTCACGCCCACGTAGGCCAGTTGGAAGGCGAGCTTGCGCGCGGTTTCGACGCCGTAATGGCTGGTTTGACGCGAGCCCACCAGCGCCACGGCGTTGCGGTCCTTGACGCTGCTGAGCTCGCCCCGCACGTAGAGCACGATCGGCGGATCGTAAATCTCGCGCAACAGGGCCGGGTAGTCGGCGTCCTGTTGCGTGATGATGCGGCAACCGAACTCGGCAATGCGTTTGAGCTCGGCCGCCAGATCCACCGTGCGTTCCCAGTTGGCGATGGCCGAGGCGACGTCCGGGCCGATGCCACGCACGCGCTGCAACTGCTCCGGGGAGGCGCGCAGCACCGCGGCAGGCTCGCCGAAATGGTCCAACAACTGACGCACGCGCACCGGGCCGACGCCTTCGATGAGGTTGAGCGCCACCAAGGCCTCGCGGGAATCCATGCGCGCTGAAATAACCGCGCGGCGGCTCCTGGACAAGGGTGAACTGCCGACGGTGGACGCGGCGGCCGGTCATTTCCGTCGAACCGGCCCCAGCCACGGCCTAGAGAAGTCGGATCTGGGCCTGTTCCTCGGCCAGAGCGTCGAGCCAGCCGCGGGCACGACCGTTGCGCCGCTCCAGGCTGAGTTTGTCGAGCGTCGGATCGAACGCGACCGGATAACGCCCGTCGTAGCAGGCCATGCAAAACTGATTCGCCGGCAGGCCGGTGGCTTTGACCATGCCCTCCTGCGAAAGGTAGCAGAGCGAGTCAGCGTTGAGGTATTTGCGAATCTCCTCCAGCGAATGGTTCGCCGCCATGAGCTTGCTCCGGTCCGGAAAATCAATCCCGTAAACGCACGGATGCATGTGCGGCGGACAGCTCACCCGCACGTGCACCTCGCGGGCGCCCGCCTCCTTGAGCGTGTACACCCGCGCCCGGCAGGTCGTGCCCCGCACGATCGAATCGTCCACCACCACGACGCGTTTGCCCCGGACCAGTTCGGCGATCAGATTGAGTTTCACGCGAACGTGGAAGTCGCGGATCAACTGCGAGGGCTGCAGAAAGCTGCGTCCGACGTAGTGGTTGCGCACGAACGCCATCTCGAAGGGGATGCCGCTTTCGAGCGAGTAGCCCAGGGCCGCACAGTTGCCGCTGTCGGGCACCGGAATCACCACGTCGGCCTCGACCGGATGCTCGCGGGCCAGTTGACGACCCAGTTCGACGCGCACCTTGTACACGTTCCGATTGCCGATGGTGCTGTCGGGCCGGGCGAAATAGATGTACTCGAAGATGCAAAACGCCCGACGCTCCGGCTCGGGGAACAGCCGGTAACTCTGCAGACCGTTCGAATCAATGGTCACGACTTCGCCCGGTTCGACATCGCGCACGTAGCGGGCGTGGATGAGATCCAGCGCGCAGCTTTCGCTCGCCAGCACCCAGGCGTCGTCAAGCCGGCCCAGGCACAGCGGTCGAAAGCCCAGCGGATCGCGTGCTCCGATGAGCGCCTGCTCGGTCATGATCACCAGCGACCAGGCGCCCTCGATGCGGCGCAAGGCCTGGGCCAGGCCGCCGGCCGAGCCGTTGTCGGCCGGTTGCGCCATCAGGTGCAGGATGATTTCACTGTCCACGGTGGTCTGGAAAATCGAGCCGCGCGCCTCCAGTTCGGCGCGCAACGCGGCGGCGTTGGTGAGGTTGCCGTTGTGGGCGATGGCAATCTGGCCGCGGGCGCAGTCCACCGCCAGGGGCTGGGCGTTGCGCAGATGCGACGCACCGCTGGTCGAGTAACGGGTGTGGCCGATGGCGATGTGGCCGACGAGTTGATGGAGGATTTCTCCGGTGAAGACCTGCGAGACCAGGCCCATGCCCCGATGGATGCGGAACTGGCGTCCGTCGCTGGTGGCGATGCCGGCGCTTTCCTGGCCGCGATGTTGGAGCGCGTACAGGCCGTAATAGGTCAACTCGGCCGCGTTCGGATGCCCGTAAACGCCGAACACCCCGCAATAATGCTTCGGGTAAAACTGCATGAGCACCTCGTCCAAGTGAGCATTTCACCCGCCGCGACGCAATTCAAGCAAACTTGCCGGCAGCGCGCGCGGCGCACCCGGTAGTGTTCTTTGATTGTCAGTTGTGAGCCAAAAGATTAAGGCTCACCCAAACCACTTCGTATGGATGAGCCCGTTCATGAGACGGTCCGTTACTCCGTCTCGGTTTCTGCCATCGCCACGCTATCCGGTGGCTTCCAGAACGTCCATGAGCTGGAGCGCGCCCTCGTGGAAGCCACCCGTGCGGCGGGCCGGGAGCTTTATGTCCGAGCCTTTGCCGCCCGGCAGGAGGCCTGGCTGGCCCAACATCGCCCCCGCTACCGAG
>CAYXJB010000013.1:0-27332 GCA_964465445.1 uncultured Verrucomicrobiota bacterium | reverse complement strand
GCGGTGTTTGTTGGGCGAGTCGGCCAGTTGGGTGAGCACCGTGCCGGGCGGAAAGCCCACCACCAGGCCCACGCCGCGTGAGCTCTGCACCGGAAAACATTCGTAGTACGTGCCGGCGCTCGCCTGGGCCACGCCATCGTCGAAACTGATCTCGCCCGAGGGCGTGCCCGCGTAGTTGTCGTTCATGACGAACAGCGCCACGGTTTGATCGGCGGCGCTGCCCCCTTCGCGATAATCGTAGCGCTCGAATGCGACCACATCGGCGTCGCTCCAGCGCGGGCGCGTGCCGCCGCGCGCCAACTGATGATGCAGGTACGCCAGATCGGGCATTTTGTTGTCGCCGAACTGGCCCAGGTAGGGCGCGTTGGCGATCTTGGGGAAATAATCCGGCGGGCCGGACTGGTTGTAGCCGTCCGAATAGATGCAGGGCAGGCCTTCGCGCATGAAGTTGTAGGCGTTCTGCAGCTCGCGCCGGTTGGCCACGTTGTCGTCGTGGCTCTGCGCAAAGAGCACGCTCCAGCGGCCGGAGAATCCGTAGCCCGGAGTGAAATCGCGCTGGTCCAGCCCCGAGAGGGAGTCGCCGGGATTGCCCAGCACGTTGTTGAGATGGAAATGGTAGGGCGAATTGAGCAGGCGCATGCCGCGATCCAGGTATTCCTGGTACGACGGCGGTTCGCCCAGATGTTCGCCGAACAACAGCGCGTCGTTGCGCGGCACTTCGGTGTCAAAACAACTGTTCCGGTTGTCGTCGCTCTCGACGTAGCCGTTGCCCAGCACGTTGCTCCCGTAGCCATGAACGTAGTCGAACATCGTCTGGATCGCCCCGACGTAGCCTGCCGCCGTGGCGCTGGTGTCGCCAAAGAACACCGAGGGCACGTGTTTGACGGCGTCGAAGCGGAAGCCGTCGCATTTGGTCTCGGCCAGTGTCCAGATCGCCGCGCGGATGAGATAGGCGTTGACGTCTTCGAGCACCGGATCGCCGTTGGTGCCGTTGAACGGACGCCAGGGTGCGCCGGGCACGATCGGCGGCAAATTGGTGTCCATGTAGTACTCGCGGTTGGCCGGGTGACGGACGAAACTGATTTTGGGCGTGGTGCTGCCCTCGGTGGAGCCGAAGTTGAGATTGAGCGATCCGGGTTCGTTGGCCAGATCAATCAGGCCGAAGAGCGGCCGGTTTTGCACCTGCCAGACGTTGCCCCAGTCCCTGATGTTGTCCCAGTTCCGATACGTGCCATCGGGTTGCACGCGCAGGTGGAAATCCCTCGGCAGGAGGCCCGGATACAGGTTGGTGGGCGTGCTGCTGTTGTAGCCGGGGATGTCGAATCCGCGATGGTTGACGATGTTGTCGAAATACACGCGCAGGCCGAACCGATGCGCCAGCTCGACCACGTCCAGGAGTTGTTGCTTGGTGCCGTACCGGGTGCGCACCGTGCCGCGCTGATTTTTGTCGCCCAGATCGAACGGATCGAATTGATCGTACCCGACCGAGAAAACGCTGCCGGCTTTGGCGGGCGGCGGCAGCCACAGACTGGTGTAGCCGGCTTCGGCAATCTCGGGAATCTTTTGCGCCAGCTCATCCCAGTTGACGTTGAACAACTGGAGCATGGCCTCGGCCCAGCAGAACAGGGCGCTGTGCAACCACAGAGCCAGAGCCGCGATCAGTGGCCAGAGCCGACGCAGCGGCTGTGCGGGAAGAGCCGGGCACGTGTGCGGCGGAGCCGGCCGCCGACCCGGACCGAGAAACGTCAGAACGCCATGCACGCGAACAATTTCAACGCGCGGCAACCTAAACGCAATGCACACCCGCTCCCACCGCATTTTTGTGCGGTCGCAAACGCGTTCGTCCGCCCCGGATTTGCCTCCAACGGGCACGGGCAGCCGGAGAAGCGCACGTGTCCGGCCTCGCGCGTCCGAGGCTTCAGGGAATGATTTCCTGGCGACCTTCGACGAGTTCGGCCTGGGCCTTGCGCATTTGGTCGAGCAGGTCGTGTTCGGCCGCGTCGAGTGCGCGCAGCAGCTCGGCGGCTTCGAGCAGCCGGGGCACATGCACGTAATCGGCGCCGGCGGCGTACAGCCCGGGCACGTCGGCAAGTTTTTCGGCATGGACCAGGATGCGGGCGCGCGGGTTGAGTTCGCGCAGCATCTGCAGGAGCTTGCGATTGGTCGTGCCTTTGAGGACGGTGTCGGGCAGCGAACAGATCAGGACCTGCGCCTGCGCCACGCCGGCGTGTTGGAGCGTGTCGCGCTGACTAATGTCGCCATAGACCACGCGCAATCCCCGGGCACGAAGTCGTTCGACCACCAGCGGATTGAAATCCACCACGCACAATTCGGGCAGGAGCGCGGGTTTCTGGCGCGTGATCTCCTCCAGAAGCGAGCTGGCGGTCCAGGAAAATCCGAGGATGAAAATCCGCGCCGGTCGTTGAAAAAAGAGCGTGTCGGACTCGCGCGCCGGCAGGTCCAAGAGCCCCGCCCGATTCAGCCACGCCGAGGCGCGCCGCACGATCGCATCGCTGCGCAGCAGCGCGTAGGTCGAATCCACCGCCAGCAACGCAAAGGCGAAGGCCAGGATGCTCGGCGCGGCCGCCTGGACGTGACCGGCCTGCTGGCCGATGGCCAGGAGCACCAGCGACAGTTCGCTGATCTGGGCCAGGTGAATCGTGCTCAGCAGGCTGATGCGATGGCCCAGACGCATGCCGTGGAGCACCGGGAAGACGGTGACCAGCCGGCTGCCGATCACGAACAAACTCACCACCAGCGTCCAGAACACCAACGTCCAATCGGGCCTGGGTACGCTCATGCCCAGATTCACGAAAAACAGGGTCACGAAGAAATCCCGGATCGTGGTCACCTTGGCGACGACATCGAGCGTGTAGGGGAAGGTCGAGACCATGACGCCGGCCACCAGCGCGCCCATTTCGCGGGAGAGGCCCAGCACATGCGCCAGACCCGCCAGCGCGAAACACCACGCCAGTGCCCCCACCAGGACCAGCTCCGGCTGCCGGGCCACAAACCGGAACAGCGTCGGCAGCACGAACCGGCTCACCAAATAGCTCACGCCGATGAGCAGGGCGACCTTGCCCAGCGCCAGGGCCAGCGGGCCGAAGGCCGGATGACTCAGACTCGGCTGGATGGCCAGGAACAGAATCACGAACAAATCCTGCAACACCAGCACCCCCACGGTGATCCGCCCGGCGAGGGTTTCGAGCTCGCGCTTGTCGTGGAGCAGCTTGACGATGATGACCGTGCTGCTCATGGCAGCGGCCACGCCCAGATAAAGTCCCTCCAGCCAGGTGTGCGCCGGACCGATCCAGGTGAAGAACAACCATCCCAGCGCCACGCAGCCCAGGATTTGCGCCAGCGCTGTGCGCACGATGATCCGACCCGAGCCGAGCATTTTGCCCAGATCCATCTCCAGTCCGATCAGAAACAGCAACAGGACCAGACCCAGTTGGGAGATGATCTCGATCGAATGCGGGTTGGTGACCCAGCGCAAGACCTGCGGGCCGATGGCGAATCCGGCCACCAGGTAGGCGAGCAGTGGCGGTTGGCGCACTGCCTGAGCCGCCACGGCCATCACCCAGGCGGCAATCGTGCAGAGGGCTATGTCAACCAGCAGTCCGTGATCCACGCGGCCCGAAACCTACGCCCGGGCTGGCGGCAGGTCGAGCGATCAAACCGTGCGCCGGTCGGGCAGGCTGTTCGCTCCGGCCCTCGAGGCGCGGGTGGCGCAGCAAACCACCTCGGGCGTGACGGCGATCAGCTTTCGAAGACGTTGAGTGCCTCGATGAGATGGTCGCGTTTGGCCTGCCACTCGGCCAGGCGTTGACGGTGTTCTTCGAGCACGTGCGCCGGGGCTTTCTGCGTGAAATTCGGGTCGGCGAGTTTCTGATCCAGCCGCGCGATTTCGGCCCGGGCCTTTTCCAGTTCCTTGCGCAGGCGGGCGGCTTCGGCGGCGAAGTCCACCAGCCCTTCGAGCGGCAGGAACAGATCGCCCAGCGGCGTGCGGGCCATGGGTGTGCCCTTGCGCGGGGCAAAGCCGCCGTCCAATTCCACCGCGTCGGCTTGCAACAGCAGGCGCACGACCTCCAGGTCGTGGGGGCAGAGTTCGTGCCGGGGTTTGAGGATGAAGCGGACCTTGCGTCCGGCGGGGATGTTCCCGATGCGCCGGAGGTTGCGTCCCTGGCGCACCAGCTCGTACTTCTGTTCGGTGAACTCGGCGTCGCGCGCCTCCAGGCCCAGGTGCGCTTTTTCGTCCTCGCTCAAGGGTTTGGGCCAGGGTGCGGTCATGATGGTCTGCCCGCCCTGATCCGGCGGCATGTCCCGATCGTATCCCAGAGCGTGCCAGAGTTCTTCGGTGATGAAGGGCAGGAACGGATGGAACAACCGCAGGGCGTGCGAGAGCACAAAATCCATCACCGCAAGCGTGTTGGCGCGGTGCGCTTCGGCCGTCGGATCGGTTGCAGAAACCTGGCTCGGTTCGGTCGGGTTCGGCGGGGATGGGTGATGCGCGTCTGGGGCCGGGCGGTTGAGCGTGGCCTTGCTGGCTTCCAGATACCAGTCGCAGAACTCGCTCCAGAAAAAGCGGTAGAGCGTCTGGATGGCGGTGTTGAAGTTGTAGCCGGCCAGCGCGTCGCTGATTTCCCGGATGGCGGCGTCGAGTTTGAGCAGAATCCATTTGTCATCGCCGGTCAGCAGCAGGGGGTTGATTTCGCCCTGAACGACGCCGCCCTGGAGCTGGCGGAAACGGCAGGCGTTCCAGAGCTTGTTGCAGAAGTTGCGGCCCAGCTCGACGTCTTTTTCGTCGAAGAGCACATCCTGGCCCAGCGGGGCGCTGCGCATGGTGCCGAAGCGCAGCGCGTCGGCGCCGTATTTGGCGATCAACTCCAGCGGGTCGGGCGAGTTGCCGAGGGTTTTGGACATTTTGCGACCGAGTTTGTCGCGGATGATGCCGGTGAAATAGATGTTCTGGAACGGTCGCTCGCCCATGAACTCGTAGCCGGCCATGATCATGCGCGCGACCCAGAAAAAGATGATGTCCGGCCCGGTCACCAGGTCGGTCGTGGGATAGAAGGTCCGGAGCGTCGCGTTTTGGGCGTCCTGCTCCGGATCGCCCGTCCAGCCCATCGTTGCAAACGGCCAGAGCCAGGAACTGAACCAGGTGTCCAGAACGTCCGGATCGCGTTCCAGTTGCAGCAGGGCCGCAACCGCCTCGCCCAACGCGTCCCAGGAACAGCACAGCGCCAGCTCCAGCTCGGCCGGTTGGTCCGGGGCGGCGGCGAGCCCGGAAGCGATGCTCTGGGGGCTCAGGACCGTGGGCGAGCCGTTGAGGCGCAGGACGGCGGTTTCTTTGGCCAGGCGACCGGGATGTTGCGCTTCGATCTGCTCCCAGGCCTGGTGGATGGCCGACCAGACGGCGCGCTCGGTCGTGTGCAGGCTCCCGTTCCAAACCGGCACGCGGTGTCCCCACCAGAGTTGGCGGCTGATGCACCAGTCTTTGAGGTTGCGCATCCAGTGGGTGTAGGTCTTGATCCAGCGCTCCGGGTGGAAGGCGATGCGGCCTTCTTCGACCGCTCGAATCGAGGCTTCGACACTCGGATACTTCAGAAACCACTGCTCGCTCAGATACGGCTCGATCGGCACGTGACTGCGCTGGCTGTAGCCGACGTTGTGAACGTAGTCCTCGACCTTGAGCAACAGACCGCGCTGCTCCAGTTCGGCCACGACGGCTTTGCGGGCTTCCATCCGGTCCAGTCCGGCGAAGCGCGCTCCGGCTGCCGGGGTCATGCGTCCGTCGGGCCCGATCACCACCGTCAGGGGCAGGTGGTGGCGCAAGGCCATTTCATAATCGGCCGGGTCGTGCGCAGGGGTGACCTTGACGCAACCGGTGCCGAATTTCGGGTCCACCAGTTCGTCGGCGATGATGGGGATGGGTTTGTCCTGAAGCGGCAAAAGGCAGCGGCTGCCGATCAGATCCGCGTAGCGGGGATCGTGCGGGTGAACAGCCACGGCTTCGTCGCCGAGCATCGTTTCGGGTCGGGTCGTGGCGACCACGACGAAACGCTCCGGCAGCGGCCGGCCCGAGGCGTCGAGCAGCGGGTATTTGAGATGCCAGAGATGACCGCGGGTTTCGATCATCTCGACTTCCTCGTCGGAGAGCGCGGTGCGGGCTGCCGGGTCCCAGTTCACCATGCGCTTGCCGCGGTAGATGAGGCCCTTTTTGTAGAGCTCGGCGAAGACCTTCTGGACGCAGCGCGAATAGTCCGGGTCGAGGGTGAAGCGTTCGCGAGTCCAGTCGCAGGAGCAGCCAAGTTTCTTGAGCTGCTGGATGATGATGCCGCCGTGTTTGTGTTTCCAGGCCCAGACGCGCTCCAGAAAGGCCTCTCGGCCCAAATCGTGTTTGGTCTTGCCCTCTTTCTGGAGGGCTTTTTCGACCTGGACCTGTGTGGCGATGCCGGCGTGGTCGGTGCCGGGCAACCAGAGCACTTCCTTGCCGTCCATGCGGGCTTTGCGGGCCAGGATGTCCTGGATGGTGTTGTTGAGCACATGGCCCATGTGCAACACGCCGGTGACGTTGGGCGGCGGGATGACGATCGAATAGGCCGGGCGCTTGTCGCTGACGCGCGCCGGCTCGGCGACAAAGCAGTTCTGGTCGAGCCAGAACTGATACCATTTGTCTTCGACCGCGCGGGGATCGTAGGCTTTTTGAATCTCGGTCATGATCAGGTCTTGAAATCGTCCTGCTGCGGGGTTGCGTGACCGGCGTCCGGGCGCAACCGCCGATCCGACCCTGGGTCGGGTGTGGGCGGGCGGATCACTTTCTGAGCAGCGCGTATTCCATGCTGTCCACCAGCGCTTGGAGGCTGGCCTCGATGATGTTTTCGCTCACGCCGACGGTGCCCCAGTCGCGTTTGCCGTCGCTGCTGGTGATGAGCACGCGGGTTTTGGCCGCCGTGCCGGTGTCGCCGTTGAGGATGCGCACCTTGTAGTCGGTCAGGCGCACGCGGGCCAGGCGCGGATAAAACTTCACCAGCGCCAGCCGCAGCGCGCCGTCCAGCGCGTTGACCGGGCCGTCGCCTTCCGCAACGGTGTGGGCCAGGCGGTCCTTGACGCGCACTCGCACGGTGGCCTCGCAGATGGACTCCATTTTGTCCCGGCGCATCGAGACGTGGTACATCTCGACGGTGAAGAACAGGGCCGGGTCGTGTTTGAGGATGCTGCGGATCAGCAGCGCCAGGGAGGCTTCGGCCGCTTCGTATTCGTAGCCGGCGTGTTCGCGCGCCTTGACCGCGGCCAGAATCTCCCGCAACTCGGGCGCGTCGGGTTTGAGTCGAAATCCCAGGGCCTGGGCTTTGAGGAGGATGTTGGCGCGCCCGGCCAGGTCGCTGATGAGCACGTTGCGGCTGTTGCCGACCAGGGCCGGGGCAATGTGTTCGTAGCTGGGGGCGAACTTGAGCACGGCGTTGACGTGGGTGCCGCCCTTGTGGGCGAAGGCCGCCGAGCCGACCCAGGGTTGGCGCGGGTTGGGCCGCAGATTGGCCATTTCGTCCACAAACAGCGACAGATCACGCAGCTTGCGCATGGCGCGGGCCGGCACACAGGGCCGGCGCATTTTGAACACCAGACAGGGCATGACGCTGGTGAGATTGCAATTGCCGGTGCGTTCGCCGTAGCCGTTGATGGTGCCCTGCACGTGCACCGCACCGGCTTCCACCGCGGCGAGCGCGTTGGCCACGCCCAAACCGATGTCATCGTGGGTGTGAATGCCCACGGGGCATTTGAGCCGGCTCACCGCCTCGCGCGTAATGCGCTGGATTTCGCCCGGCAGACTCCCGCCGTTGGTGTCGCAGAGCACGATCCGATCCGCGCCGGCGTCCTGGGCGGCCTGCCAGGTCGCCCGGGCGTAGTCGGCGTCGAGCTTGTATCCGTCAAAGCAGTGTTCGGCGTCGTAGATGACGAACCGGCCGTGTTCCTTGAGAAACCGGACGGTGTCGCGGATCATCGCCAGGTTTTCCTCGGGTGTGCAGCGGAGCACCTCGCGCACGTGCAGCAGGGAGGTTTTGCCGTAGATGGTGACCACCGGCGTGCCGGCCTCCAGCAGAAGGCGCACCTGGGGATCTTTGCTCACCGGCACGCCCTTGCGCCGGGTCGAACCGAAGGCTGCCAGACGCGCGTTGCGGAAGCGGCGGTGGCGCGCCTGCTCGAAAAACTCGATGTCCTTGGGATTGCTGCCCGGCCAGCCGCCTTCGATGTAATGGATGCCGAACGCGTCGAGCCGCTCGGCAATGCGGAGTTTGTCCACGACCGAAAAATTGACGCCTTCGCCCTGCGAGCCGTCGCGCAGGGTCGTGTCGTAGATCTCGACGCGGTTGTTCATGTTTGGCACAGCGCATCATCTAAGGGAAATCGGCGGCCACTTGCAATTCGCAAAACCGGCACGCCGCCGTGGTTCGCTCGGGGTTCGACGGCTTCAAAAGCGCGCGGCCAATCCGTTCGCGCGCCGACACTGGCCGGAGCGTGGGCTTGGCGCCGGGACGAGCCTGCGAAGGGCGGAGGATTTCTGAAGAGGGTCCGCGGCCTTCAGAACCGCGGTCGCATGTGGCCCAGGCTGGTTTCGGCGCCGGGGCCGGTGCTGGCAAGGCCCATCAAGCGGCGGGCTTCGGTCAGGACCTTGTCCCAGTCAAAGGCCGGGCCCGGATCGGTCTTGTTGGTCTGGATGTGGAAGTGCCCGAGGATGCCCTGGTAGTTTTCGAGCGTGGCATCGTCGAGTTTGTGGGGGATGAGTTTGCTCTGGGCGTCGCGCGGGTAATCGCATTTGATTTTGGGGAAGGTTTTGCAAAGGGCGGCGATCAGGTGGGCCAGGGCGCGGTACTGCTCGGGGGTGTAATCGTATTGCCAGAGTTCACGGCCGTGGACGACGCCGCAAACCGGCTCGTTGCGGGCGGGCCGGCCGACGAAATTGGGCGTGCGAATGCCCCCGTCGCCGAACTGCGGCGGGATGGTGATGCGGGTGCGGCCCTGGGCGTCGGGCTGGTACCATTCCAGGAGCGTGCGGTTGGTGGGCGAGCTGTATGCGCCCATGTTGGCGATTTCGATGCCGATCGAGCGGCTGTTGGAGGTGGTGGCGTGCCAGGCGCGTTCCTTCAGATCCAGCGTCTGGTAGATCGTGCCATCCAGATCGAGCATGAAGTGCACGCTCAGGCCGCGGAGGTCATGAAGCACCTTGAAGCACTGGCGACTGGTGCCGCAGACGTCGTAGTGAATGACGAACTGGTCCACCACCCGTTGGAGCAGGGGCAAATCCCAGCCGCCGCCGCGCACTCGCTCGATTTCCTCGGGTGTCAGCCCGGCGCGGCGCAGGTTGTAGCGGTTGGGCGTCTCCAGCGCAGGGACTTTTTGATGCGAGGTTTCCCAGTCGGCTTCTTCGATCGGGCAAAACCGGCGCTCGACCCGGTACGCGTCGTAGCCGCCCGGATCGGTCCACAACACCACCGGCGTGCCGGTGTGGATGTAACGGCCGGCGGCGACGATTTCGTCGCCTTTGCGCGGCAGGGTGCTGCCAATGCGCGCGGGGGTGGCGCAGCCGACCAGCAGCGCCGTCAGCGCCAGCGGAACGATCAGAACGGGTTTCATGGCTTGGATGTTGTTCGAGGGCGTCGGGTTTGTGTGTCCGTTCAGACGGTCGGCACTTTGGGCGGGTTGCTGAAGATGTCGTGCTCGCTGGGCATCGGCGGCTTGAGCGTGCGGAACGGCCCCCAGCTCATCTTGGACGGGTCGCTGTACACCAGCTCCGGGCCGTATTGAAACGTCGAGTTGAGCACGTCGTCCCATTCGACGACCGACCCGCTGTAGGCGGCTTCGCGGCCCATGATCGCCGTGAGCGTGCTGTCGGTCACCTGCGCCGCCTCGTTGAGTTCGGTGTCGTGGAGGATCGCCTCGATCAGGTCCACATGTTCCTGGACGTAGGGGCCGAGTTTGTCGGTTTCCTCGTCGCGCGGCGCGCGCCAGACCGGGCCGTTGTTGGAGCGGATAATGCCGCGGGGATCGGCCACGCCGCTGGTGCCGACGACCGCCTCGCTGATCGAGGAGAAATCGCGTTTGATCTGGCCGCAGTAGCTTTGCATCCGCAGTCCGCCGGGATATTCGAACTCGACGGCGAAGTTGTCCCAGATTTCGCCGGGTTTGTCGCCCAATTGCTGGCGCGCGCCCATGCCCCAGGCCTTGAACGGATGCGCCCGGGCGACCCAGTTGCACACGTCAATGTTGTGGACGTGTTGTTCGACGATGTGATCGCCACACAGCCAGATGTAGTGATACCAGTTGTGGATCTGGCGCTCCAAATCGGTCTCGCCTTTGAGGCCGCGATGCCAGATCGGGCCGCCGTTGACCCAGTAGGCGCGCAGCGCGCGGATTTCGCCGAGGGCGCCGTCGTGGATGCGGCGGATCGTTTCGATGTAACTGGCCTGGTGACGTCGCTGCGTGCCGGCAACAACCTTGAGGTTCTTTTTGCGGGCGGCTTCGGCGGCCTCGTACATGATGCGGCAGCCGGGGCCGTCCACGGCCACGGGTTTTTCCGTGAACACGTGCTTGCCGGCCTCGACGCAGGCACGGAAATGCGCCGGACGAAACCCCGGCGGCGTGGCCAGAATCACGTAATTGACTCCGGGCTCGTGGATCGCCTTGAGATAGGCGTCAAAGCCGCTGAAACACTTCTCCTCCGGAAGACCGAAATGCTCGATGCCCTTGCGCGCCTGTTCGGGGAAAATGTCGGCCACCGCCACGATCCGGGCCTCAACGCCCACCTTCTGGGCTGCCTCCAGAAAGTTTTTGCCCGCGCCGCCGCCGCGTCCGCCCAGGCCCACGATCACCGCCTTGAGCGTGAGTTTGGGTTGGGCGTGAACGATGGCCGGAGCCGCCAGAGTGGCGGCCGCCGCCGCGCCGGTCGTGGCGAGATCGCCACGGTAGCGGGAGCAGGACTGGGTCGAGCGATTTTCATGGCTGGTGTGCGTGTTGATGGTTGGTTTGTTGCGTGTCCGATGCCCGGAGACGTTTTCATTCCCGTTTGACCGGGCCGATTTAATCCTTCTCCACGCCGCTCGTCCAGTATTTCACCATCTCCTCGGGCGGCGGGATCTTGAGCGGGCGCACGATGCGGAAACCGACGAATTGCGCATCGGTCAGATACCAGATGCTCTTGGGCAGTTGCGGATCGGTCTGCTTCCAAGAGCGGTCCGAGCCGCGTCGGGCGGCGCTGCGCAACGCCGGCGGATCGTCGTCCCACGAACCGCCCCGCACCGAATGTGGATAGGGTTTGGTGGCTCGGTTCCACGGATCGGTCACCACGCCCTGCTCGGCACAGAGCCGGTAGAATTGCGCGTCGTACTGGTCGAGCACCCACTCGGCCACGTTGCCGTGCATGTCGTAGAGTCCCCAGGGATTGGGTTTCTTGCGCCCGACCTTTTGGTACTTGGAATTGCTGTTGTCGAAAAACCACGCGTATTGCTCCAGTTGGGAGGGGTCGTCTCCGAACGAATATGCCGTGGTCGTGCCGGCGCGGCAGGCGTACTCCCACTCGGCCTCGGTGGGCAGGCGGTAGAAATGACCGGTCTTGGCGCTGAGCCAGTGGCAGAACTTGTTGGCTGCGTGCTGCGTCATGCTGATGGCCGGATAGCCGCTCTTGCCCATCCCAAAGCTCATGTCCACGTACGGCTTGGAAGGCCGCGTGACCGCGTCCGAGAGCGCGTCGGCCGCCGGGTCGCTCTTGAAGGTCTCGCGCAGCTTCTTCTCGTCGTCCGGGTACATGAACAGCAGATACATGTCCCAGGTGACCTCGCACTGGCTCATCCAGAAGGGCGAAATGCGCACCCGGTGTTGCGGGCCCTCGTCGGGTTTGCGTCCGGGCTCGTTGTCCGGACTGCCCATGAGGAATTCCCCGCCCGGGATGGGGATCATCACGTATTGCACCGCTGAACCGGGAATCGTGTTGGTGTAGGGCTTCATGTCCGCTTCGCTCTTCTCGGTCTGCGTGGCGACGATCCGCTTGTGGATTTCCGGCACGGTCGCGTCGTCCCGATCCGCCAGCGAGGGCAACGGACCGAAGGCGCCGGAGAGGTATTTGCCGTTGCCCGGCGAGTACATCTGGTAATAGGCCGCGGGCCGATTGTTGGTGATCGAGGAGAAAAGGAAAATCGCCTCCGGCAGAGCCACCGCCGCGTTGAGAAACCGGTTCGTCGCTCCGGCCAGCGCCTGAATGGTCACCGGAGCATGTTCGCCGTCGAAATCCATCAGCTCGGCGGGGTCGCGTTCGCCGAAGATCGCCAGCAGTCGCCACCGTTCGGCGCCCGGCACGGCCACCAGAGCGCGCACCGGATGGGCCAGGGTGAAGGTTTGCAGCGCCGAGGCGCGCGGCTTGCCGTCAGAATCGTTCAGCGTGCAGACCCGCAGCGTCGGTTCGCCGGGCTTGTAAAAAACCACATGCATCAGCGCGTTGGTCGAGAAATGCCCCGCCACGTAGTCGCACTCCGGGGGCAGCTCCTTCACCTGAAGCAGCTCCTGCGGTTGGCCGGTATCGAAGCGCAGCAACCGCAGCGCCGCGGTTTTTTCGCCCTGGGCCAGCACCGCCAGATGCGGCGGCCGCCGGGGTTGAAACGGCAGCAGATTGGCGCGGACCTCCGGTGCTCCGAGCGGCGCGTCCAGCAGCTTGCGAAATTCCGGGCCGCGATTGCGAAAGAGCGTGGCCAGATTCGGCGTCGGATCGCTGTTGTAGATGCTCACCACGTACAGATCGGCCAGGGGCGTGTTGTCCGGCCCGCCGATGTCCAGCGCGGCGACGGTGTTGGGCCCGAACGCTTCATTGGGCACGGCGTGCACGGTGCTGTCCATGTTCGGGTTGGGCGCTTCGACGACAGTGACGAGGTTGTCGTCGGCAGAGGCCAGCACCAGCACGTCGCGTCCCGGGTCGGTGAGCCGGCCCACGCTCAGGCCGGTGACGTGTTTGAGACCGCCGGATTTCCAATCCGCCCAGTTGAAGAAATCCGACGTCACCTGGTAACCAATCCGCACCCGGCCGGTGTAGCGGTCCACGATGGCGACGTCGGTTTTGCCGTCGCCGTTGAAATCGCCGGTGGTGAGGAATTCCTGTTCGGTCTCGCTCACCCACGCGCCGGCGGCGGCACCGGCCCAAAGCGTCACGCTCGCCAGCACCGGCAGCCAGGCGCTCCGGCAAGGACCAGGTCCAACCCGGCGCGTCGCCCGGGAACTGTTCCGGCGCACAAGTTCCACAATCCGGTCGAATGACTTGTTCATGATCGTCTTGCGGCCCGTCACGGGGAGATCGCTCCTGCGAGCCGCGCAACAATGCCTGCCCGCGCGTTCCAAAGTCCAGTCGGAACACTCCCGCTCGCAGCCATCCTCTGCGGTCAACGACGCTGCCGGCGCTGTCCGCATTCAGCGCGAGCGCCCGCTCCGGCGGGATGTGGGCGAATCAGGGCGCGGGCGTTGCCGCACTGTGCGGCGCGGGGCTGTTGGTCGAAGCGGCCGGAGCGTTTGTGCCGGCCGGAGGCAGTGCGTTGGTGGGGCACAATTTTTCGAGCAGGCGCGACTTCAACTCGGCGTACATGGCGTTGGTGACCAGGTCCAGCCGGGCGCGGGCCTCGTTGGTGCGACCGGCCAGCCATTCCCATCGGGCCAGGTGCAGGTGCACGCCCTGGCGTTCGATGTCGTCGCGCGCCAGCTTCAGGGCGTTGGTCCAGGCGCGCAGCGCCGCCTCGAAGCGTGGCGGGCGCAAGCCGTAGTAGGTTTGCGCCAGATCGGTCGCCAGCGTGAAGTCCTCCGGCGCCAGGCGCACCGCCCGGGTGTAGAGTTCGAGCGCTTTTTCGAAGACCTGCTGTTCGCCCAGCTTGAAATGCTCCATGGCCTCCTTGCGAAACAGATACATCGTGGCGGCCAGATTGCGGTAATAGAGCGGTTCGTCCGGCGCCAGTTCGATGGCCTTCGCGTAGTAATCGAACGCCTTTTTCACCCGTCCGTCGTGCGAGTAATGGTTGGCCAGGTTGTTCCAGGCTGCGGGGTTTTTGGGATCGAGTTCGAGCGCCTTTTCGAACTGCGCTTCAGCGGCGGCTTCCTCCTCCAGGTCGTGCAGAAAACTCCCGAAGGCCAGCCGCGCTCCCACGTGCGTCGGATGCCGGGCGATGAAATCCTCGTAGGCGCGCCGCACCGGTTCGAGTCGCGCCTGAATGCGCCGGTTCAATTCCGCCGCCGGCACGCCGGCACCCCGGGCCGCGAACGCGCGGTTCTCCCGAATCCAGCGATCCACCTCGGCCATTGCCGCGTCATCGAGCGCCTGCAACTGCTCGAACTCGCGTTCCACCGCAGCGTCCCGGGGCGCAGCGCTGCTGCGGGCCGCGTTCGTACCGGAGGGTGGCGTGGACTGCGCAGCCGCACTGTTGAGCAGCCACCCACACAGAAAAATTGTCGTCACCACGCTCGCGTGCCGCCCGGTGCTTCGGCCAACGGCGCGGCCCGCAAACGCGACGCTGAACCGTCGAACTGGCTCGATCATGTCGGCAGTCTAGAGAACCGGGCCGGCAGAGCGAGGCCTTTCACGCGCGCCGCCTGCAAGTTCAGGGGCGAACCTGGAGCACGGCTGCGCCGCGCACCTGACCGGAACGCAACCGCGCCAGCGCCGTGTTGGCGGCTTCCAGCGGGAAGAGCTCGATCTCGGTGCGCACGCGCGCTTGCGTCGCCAGACGCAGAAATTCTTCCCCGTCGCGTCGCGTCAGATTGGCGACCGAGCAAATCGCCCGTTCGTGCCACAGATCCCGGTACGCGAACCCGGGAATGTCGCTCATGTGAATGCCGGCGCACACGACCAGGCCGCCCTTTCGGACGGCGCGCAGCGCCCGGGGCACCAGCTCGCCGACCGGCGCAAACACGATCGCTGCATCGAGCGGCTCCGGCGGCGGCGCGTCCGACGGCCCGGCCCATGCCGCGCCCAGTCGGCGGGCGAACTCCTGTCCGGCGGTGTCGCCCGGCCTCGTGAACGCAAACACGGTGCGTTGCTGCCAGACGGCGATCTGGGTGAGGATGTGCGCTGCCGCGCCAAAACCGTAAAAGCCCAGTCGCCGCGCCTCGCCGGCTTTGGCCAGCGAGCGATACCCGATCAACCCCGCGCACAGCAGCGGCGCCACCGCCGCGTCCGAGCCCAGCGCCTCGGGCAGGCGAAAGCAATAGCGCGCATCCGCGACGACGTATTCGGCGTAACCGCCATCGAGCGTGTAACCGGTGAAGCGCGCCGCTTCGCAGAGGTTTTCCCGTCCGGCGCGGCAAAACTCGCACTCGCCGCAGGTCCAGCCCAACCACGGTACGCCGACGCGTTCGCCCGGCTGCAACTGGCGCACACCTTCGCCCAGGGCCGCGATGCGCCCGACGATTTCATGGCCCGGGATCAGCGGCAGTTTCGGGTCGGGCAATTCACCGTCCACCACGTGCAGATCCGTGCGGCAAACGGCGCACGCCGTGATTTCCACCAGGACCTGCCCCGGCCCGGGCTGTGGCCGCGGCCACTCGCGCAGTTGCAACGGCTCGCGGGGCTTTTCCAGCACCATCGCACGCATCGCCCGGAGTCTGTGCCAACGCGTCCGGAAAAGGAAGACACGGCCGCAGCCGTCCCGCCGGCCCGAACGAACCGAGTCGCCCGACGCGGTGACTCGAGCGGACCCGAACCCGACATCGGCCCGAGCCGCTGCGGGATGAGGATTGACCTGCCCGGCCCGGGGCCGAACCATTGGGCCGTTGCGACGGCGTCGCGACCCAATCGGGCAATTTATGGGCTTCAACCTTCAACTCGAGCCGTGAGATGAAAACGATGGCATTTCTGGCGTTGGGAGTTTTCACGCTGCTGAGCGCCCGGGCGCAATGGATGCCGGGCAATCCACTCGACGGTCTGGAACGACTCAAAAATTTCCAGACCATGCGCGCGTCCTCCTCGGATCCGGACTGGCGCAACGGAAACCGCGATGCGCGGCCCATCGAACCGGGCGAGACGCTCACGCTGGCGGAGCTGGAAGGGCCGGGCATCATCACCCACATCTGGTGCACCATCTCGCATCGCGCGCCGTTTTATTCGCGCCTGCTGACGCTGCGCATTTACTGGGACGGCGAGACCCATCCGAGTGTCGAGTGCCCCATCGGGGATTTCTTCGGCATCGGGCACGGCGTGGACAAGTCGTTCACGTCCATTCCGATTCGCGTCACATCCGAGGGCCGGGCGCGCAATTGTTACTGGCCGATGCCCTTCCGCAAATCGGCGCGGATCACGGTGACCAACGAGAGCCGGGAACGTTGCCGCTCGTTCTACTACTACGTGGATTGGCAGAAGCATCCCTCGCTGCCCGAGGACGTGGCGTATTTTCACGCGATGTACCGGCAGGAATTTCCCTGCGTGATGGGCCGCAATTATCTGCTGGCCGACATCGAAGGGCGCGGCCACTACGTGGGCACGATTCAGAGCGTGTACATGAGCTCGGCCGGCTGGTACGGCGAGGGGGACGATTTCTTTTTCATTGATGGCGAGAGCGAGCCGCGGTTGCGCGGCACCGGCACGGAGGATTACTTCTGCGATGCCTGGGGTTTCCGCGAGCAGGACGGGCCCTTCTACGGCACGCCGCTCTGGGAAGGCTACGAACCGGGCGCGCGCAGCAGCGCCTACCGGTTTCACCTGATGGACCCGATCGTCTTCCACAAATCCCTGCGCGCCGAGATCGAACACAAGGGTTCGCAGAAATTCCCCGACGGCACCAGCAGCGGCTTCATCGAGCGCGACGACCTGATGTCGAGCGTCGCCTTCTGGTATCAGGTCGAACCGCACAAGCCCTGGCCGCCGCTGCCGCCGGGCCCGCAACGACTGCCGTTCCAGGAAGAGGCGCTCCTGACCGGCGGCAAGGCCCGCGCCGCGGCCCGCCACTCGGAACATCCGCTCAGCGTTCAGGATGCCCCGCGGCTGACCACCGACGGCAAATACCTGTTGTTCGCGCCGACCGACGCGGCCGGCTGGCTGGAATTGCGTTTCAATCTGGAACGGGACAGCACCGTGCGGCTCTGGGGCAAACTCATTCACCTGCCCGGCGGCGGCCGCTGGCGCGTGCAGCTCGACGGCGCCGAGCTGGGCGTGTTCGACACCCACGCCGCCGCGGCCACATCGCGCACGCACGACTGGGGCGAACGGGCGCTGAGCGCCGGCGAGCACCGGCTTCGGTTCGAGTCGGCCGGCAAAGCTGACGCCTCACAGGGCTACGCGCTGGGCTTCGACGCGCTGGTGGTGCGCATCCCGGTTTACAGCCGGCCACCCGGGTTCGATTTGCGCAAAATTCAGGTCACGCGCTGAGCCCAGGAGACGATCGGCGGGACGCGTTCGCTCACGGCCCCCGCCGCCCATGCCGGCGCGCGCCGCCGAGGGCCACTTTGGATTTGCTCTTGCGGGTGATTTTTTTTCAGAATGCCGGCGTTCGTTGCGCTCATGACGCTGACCGATGCTCAACGCGAGAAGGTGGCTGCGTGGATTGCGGAGGGATTGAAGCTCTCCGAAATCCAGGAGCGGCTGGCTTCCGAATTCGGCCTGCGGCTCACCTACCTGGAGGTGCGGTTGCTGGTGGATGATCTGAAACTCGTGCCCAAGGACAACGAGTCGCAGCCGGCAGCCAATGCCGCCACCGCGACTGCTGCGCCGACCAACGCCACCGCACCGCCACGGCCCGGGCGCGTGAGCGTGACGGTCGCCGAAATCGCCCGACCGGGCGCGATCGTCAGCGGTCAGGTCACCTTCAGTGACGGCCAGCAGGCCGAATGGTATCTGGATCAGGCCGGGCGGCTGGGCGTCATCCCCAAACAGCCCGGCTACAAACCCTCGCCGGCCGACATCCAGGAATTCCAGATGGCGCTGGATCGGGAGATGGCCAAACTGGGCTTTTGAAAGCGCGCCGCCGGCGGATTTGAAAAACGCGGAATTGCTTCAGCGCCGGCATTGTGTTTAATTGGGCCGTCGCCTCGCCGGGACATGAAGTCAGGGCGCGGCGTGTTCGACATTATGACCACTACCATCATGGGCGGCGCAGTTCTGGAGAAGACGCGCGAACTCTGTGCGGCGCTGGCCGCCGAACCGGGCGTGATTTCGATCCGCCAGCGCATCAACGCGTTCATCGCGGATGATCAGTCCCGCTCGCAATACGAGGCGCTGATGCTCACCGGGCAGCGGTTGCAGGAAAAACAGCAGCGGGCTCAGCCCCTGAGCATCGAGGAGATCCAGGAATTCGAACGGCAGCGCGACGCACTGCTGGCCAACCCGGTGGCGCGCGGTTTTCTGGAGGCCCAGGACGAACTGCATCGCCTCCAGGAATCCATCCAGCAGCACATCACCAAAACGCTGGAGCTGGGTCGCGTGCCCGAGTCGCAGGATTTCGAGGCGGGCGACTGCGGCCCCGGTTGCGGCTGCGGGCACTGACGTCGGCCTCGGTCCGGGTTCCATGCCGCGCTTGCGCCGACAACGCGGTTTGCTCGAGGGCGCGCGGGTCTATCTGTCCGGGCCGATGGATTTTGTGGCCTCGCGCGCCGCGGAAAAGCGCTTTGGCTGGCGCAACCGGGTGAGCGAGTTCCTGCAGGCGATGGGCGTGACGGTCTTCGATCCGTGGTTCAAGCCCGACGTCCGCGGCCTGCACGAATACGGTCGGGAAGACCTCCACACCGGCGAGCGCATCCGCCGTCGCTGGAGCTGGGAAGGCGGTCGCAAGGGCGCGGAAGCCCGTGCCTGGTGCGCCCGGCAGTTCTGGGAAACGCTCCACATTGACTTGCGCATGGTGGACACGAGCGATTTCTCGATTTCGTACTGTCCGACCAACATCTACAGCGTTGGCACGCCCCACGAAATCATCCTGGCCACGCTCCAGCACAAGCCGGTGCTCTTTGTCAGCCCGCCGGTGGTTTTCCCCACGCTGCACCGGCTGCGCGAACATCTCAAAAACGATCCGGTCGGACGCGAATTGTTGCGTCAGCTCGAACTGGAAATTCCCATCAAGGAAAACCCGCGCGGCATCCCCAGCCTCTGGTACATCCCGCTGGTCGGCGGGGAGAATTTCTTCGACGGGTTCGGGTTCGAGCCCTACCGCAAACGCTTCGGTTGGAATGTCGAAATCCCCATTGACCAGCACGAGCGGCTGTTCCCGCCCAAACGACCGCTGCTGCCGTTTCTAGAAAAGCTCAACCAGCGGCTGCCCAAGAAATGGGACGCCAAGCTCCGTCGCTTCGTGCCCGACGATGACTGGCTGTTGTGGGATTTCGACAGCCAGCGGCGCAGTGGCAAACATGCCCGACGCCAGCCCGCCCGCGGCCGGCGAGTCGAGCGCGTCCGGAAGGGTTGAGCGCCCGCCCGCTGGCCGGAGCCGACCGGCGCTCTGCCGCAGTCCGCTGGACTTTCCCGGGCACGCCTCTCACCTTTCGAGTCGTGCAACGAGCGATGCGATGGTGGCTGCTGTTGGGGCTGCTGGCGTGGCCCTGCGAGGCGCCAAGCACGCCAACGGTCATGACTTCCGCTCGCGCTCGTTCGCTGGCCGAATGGCGCGCGCTGACCGCGGCCACCAATCCGCCTCCGCGGGTCTTCGTCAAAGGCTCGCAGGTACGCTTCTTTTTTGATTCGCCACCCCGAAGCGTGGTGTTCCAGGCGCGCTGGAAACATCGGCGCATTCCCACCGATCACTATGCGGTGACCTCGGCCCTGTTGCGGCGCGAATCCCACGCGCCGCTGCTGCCGCAAACCGATCGGGCCTGGCGCGAAGCGACCGTAATCGCCGGCGCCGAATGGCAGCGTTTTGCGCGGGAGCTGATCGAATCGCTCGCGCCCTCCCAACCCTGGCGCGGCGCACGCTACCAATCCTTCCTGGCGGATCAGATTCTGTATCGGGACGAGCAGGGCCGGGTGCACACCTCGCCGCAGGACGCCCTGCCGCCGCAGGTGCAGCTCGAGCGCTTCTCGCCCCTGGAAGAGACGCTCCTGTTGCTGGCCGAACGCGCCGAGCGCTGGTGGGCCGAGCGGCATCCGGGCCAGAGTCTGTTTGTGCTCATGGCGCCGGACGGCCGGCGCATGAGTTTGCCGCTGTTGCTGGATCGGCAGCGACGTCGGTGCATGCAATTGCTACCGGCGGCGCTCTTTGACGCAGCCGACCGGGGCATGAGTTTCGCGGCCACGGCGCAGGGCCTGGGCGTGTTGGTGGAAGGTCACACCCTGGCGTTGCTCAAAAATCCGGTCTCCAGCCTCGCCCGGCTGGCCGATCTGGGTCTTCAGACCGCCGTGGTGGCGCTGCACCCGCGCCTGCCCGCACCGGTCCGCGTGCCGCCGCTCACCCATGCGCCCGGAATGGACCTGGACGCCTGGGAAACGTGGCTGGACCGGTACACCGGCACGCGGCGCGAGCCCGGCAGCATCGAGCTGCTGGTGGACGGCGACCGGTTTTTCCAGCGCCTGCAGGAGGCCATCGCCACCGCCACCAATCGCATCGCCATCAACGTGTACATCTTCGATCGCGACGACGTGGCCACGGCGATCGCCGACGCGCTCAAACAACGCGCCGCGCAAATCCAGGTGCGGGTGATCTTCGACCGGATGGCCAGCCTCACCGCCTGGCTCTCGCCGCCAAGCTCGCCCCTGCCGGAGGACTTCGAACCACCGACCTCGATGCTGCGCTATTTGCGCGACCATTCCCGGGTGCAGGTGCGCTCGTTTCTGAATCCGTGGTTCTCGGTCAATCACAACAAACTCTACATTGTGGACGGCACGTGCGCCTGGATCGGCGGCATGAACCTCGGTCGTGAATACCGCTACGACTGGCACGACCTGATGTTCGAGTTGCGCGGACCGATCGTCGCCTCCTTCGAACGCGAGTTTCAACGGGCCTGGGCGCACGCCGGTCCGTTGGGCGATCTGGCCTACCTGGCCGCTGCGCTGCCACCGGCACGCGAAGCTTCCTCGCCCCCGCCGCCCGAGCCGGGTCAGGAATGGATTCCGCTGCGCCGTTTGCCCACGCGCACCGGATGGAAACCGTTCAACACCGCCGTGCAGGCGGCCATTCGCCGGGCGCGCAGCTACATTTACGTCGAAAACCCGTATCTGTTCGATCGGCGCGTCATCACCGGGCTGGCGGCGGCGCGAAAGCGCGGTGTGGATGTGCGCGTGGTTCTGCCGCGGGTCAACGATTTCAAAGCCGGCGGCCGCGGCAACCTCGTCACCGCCAACTACCTGCTGCAACACGGCGTGCGCGTGTTTTTTTACCCCGGCATGACGCACGTCAAAGCGCTGCTGGCCGACGGCTGGGCGTGTGTGGGCTCGGGCAATCTCTGCCATTTGAACCTGCGCCTGACGCAGGAAACCAACATCGCCACATCCGATCCGGCGTTCGCGGCTCGACTGCGGGCCGAGCTGTTCGAGCCGGACTTCGCGCGCTCGTTCGAACTCAAAGAGCCGATCGTGGTGGACTGGATGGATTTCCTGGCGAGCCTGCTGCTGGAGGGCTTCTAGAATCCATCGGGCGACGTCCGGCGCCGATCACAATCGGCCTTGCCCGAAATCAATCCGGATGGGGGTGCCAGCCTGGCGGTGCGCTCGCCGCAACGCGTCTGCACGGGCAGGGCAGTTTGCGACGGGATATCAGGGGAGCAGACACAGGCTCGAACGGCTGCGGCTCGATGTTCTTCGGGTCGTTCGACCAAAATTCGCGCCGATGGCGTTTGGAGGGGTCGCTTGACAGAACGCGGCTTGAACCTATAGTGCCGCACGCTCATGCGACTTGAATCTGAAGCCCTTGGTGCGTCCGCAGACGAACCGCCAGCGTCCGGACGCAGTGCTGTGTCGGATGCGCAGCGGCTCGCCTCGCTCAAGGTATTTCGCCCGGCCGGACGCGGTTTCTGGCGCGAGGTGCCGGACCGGGACTGGAACGATTGGCGCTGGCAGTTGCGACATCGCATCAGCACGCTCGAGCAACTGCAGCGGTTGATGCCCACGCTCACGCCCGAGGAGGTGGCCGGCACGCAACTGGCCAATCACAAGCTGGCGCTGGCCATCACGCCCTACTTTTTCAACCTCATTGATCCGGCCGACGAGTATTGCCCGATTCGGCGTCAGGTGATCCCGCGGATCGAGGAGATGGACGTGGCGCCCTGGGAGCTGAGCGATCCGTGCGGCGAGGAGGCGCATTCGCCCGTGCCGGGTATCGTGCATCGGTATCCGGACCGGGTGCTGTTTTTGGTGACCGACCGGTGCGCGGCCTACTGCCGCTATTGCACCCGCTCGCGGCTGGTCAGCAACGCGACCGGCTACGATTTCCATCCGGATTTCGACCGGCAGATCGAGTACATCGCGCAGCATCCGGAGGTACGCGACGTGTTGCTGAGCGGGGGCGATCCGTTGCTGTTGAGCGACGAAAAGCTCGAGCAGTTGCTCGGGCGACTGCGGGCGATCGAACACGTGGAGTTTTTGCGGATCGGCACGCGGATTCCGATTTTCCTGCCGCAGCGGGTGACGCCCGAACTGTGCGCGCGCCTGCGTCGGTTTCATCCGCTGTTCGTGAGCATCCACTGCAATCATCCGCGCGAGCTGACGCTGGAGGCGCGCGCGGCGTTGGAGCGGCTGGCCGACGCGGGCATCCCGCTGGGCAACCAGTCGGTGCTGCTGCGGCACGTGAACGACGATGTGATCGTGATGCGCGCGCTGGTGCAGAAGCTCCTGCTGTGCCGCGTCAAACCCTACTATCTGTACCAGTGCGATCCGGTGGCCGGTTCGGCGCATTTGCGGACCAGTGTGGCGCGCGGGCTGGAGATCATGGCCGGACTGCGGGGACACACGACCGGTTACGCCGTGCCGCAGTATGTGATCGATGCGCCGGGCGGTGGCGGCAAAGTGCCGCTCAACCCCGAATACGTCCTGAGTCGCAACCGCGATCGGGTGGTGTTGCGCAACTACGAGGGGCGCGTGTTCGAGTACATCGAGGGCGCCTCGCCGGCTCCGGCGTACAAGCGGTCCGAAAATTTCGACGTGCCGCACGTCGAGTAGCGGTGGTGCAGAGTCGCGCTCCGGGCTGTGGCAGAGCAGAGGCGCGGATGCAACCCGGGGGGCAAGGCGCGGTGGGGCGCGGCCCGGGGGATATTTCCGGCTTGTCGGCCGCGGTCCTCTGGTTCAAGACTCGCTTTGTGAACCACCTCGGTCAGGCTCCCGGTCGAGCCGGTCTTTTGTGCCCAGCGGTTGCGCTGTGCCCCGGGGTGAGACGCCTCGGTTCAACCCTCCATCCTGATCTGTTATGGCCTTCACTGCAACGAAAGACCTGATGTTGCCGGCCACGGTTACCGGTTCGTGGCCGCGTCCGCGCTGGTACAACATGAACCTCTGGGGCCGGCCGCTGGACACCGGCATGATGGACCCCTGGTTTCGAGAGCAGTTCACCGATGCGCACGCGGTGGTGGTGTCCGACCAGGCGCGCGCCGGGCTGGATATTCTGACCACCGGAGATTATCACCTGGATGAGGACGTGGCGGGCCGCTCCTGGCATCACTATCCACTGCAGCGCTGGAAGGGGCTCGAACACGAGGAGCTGCAAACCGAGAAAACCCGCTCGCCGCTGCTCTCCTACCCGGTCGGCACGATGCTCGATTCGATTTACAAGACCTGGCGCTGGCCACGGGTGGTCGGCAAGGTCGAGCACGATCCGAAAAACCCGCTCGAATACGCCAAAATCTGGCGCATCGCGCAGCAGGCGGCCATCGCCACCGGCAAGCCGGTCAAATTCGGCACCTGCTCGGCGCAGGTGCTGGCGTTTTTCCTGGACAGTCACACCCCGCTCTACGATCTGGACGACAAGCGGCAGTTGATCTGGGACATGGCCGAGGCGATGAACAAGGAACTGCGCCAACTGGCCGCCTCCGGGTGCAAGGTCATCCAGGTCGAAGAACCCACCCTCCATTTCATGGCGCGCTACCAGCCCGAAAAGAAGGATTTCATCAATTTCCTGGTGGACGCCTTCAACCGCGAGGTCGAGGGCCTGGAGGACGTCGAGGTCTGGATTCACACCTGCTGGGGCAACCCGAACATGCAAAAGGTTTTCCGCGACGAGTCCTACGCCAACTCGATGGAAATCTACCTCGAACGACTCAAGGGCGACGTCTGGACGATCGAGGCCACCGAAAACAATTTCAAGGAACTGACGCTGTTCGATGCGTGGAAAAACCGGCTCAAAAAGAAAATCGCCGTCGGCGTCATCAGCCATCGCACCCTGCAGGCCGATTTTCCCGAGGTCGTCGCCGAGCGCATCCGCCGCTGTCTCAAACACATTCCCGCCGACAAACTGATTCTTTCGACCGACTGCGGTTTTGGCCGCCAGGGATTCAACCGGCATCTGGCCTTCTATAAGACGGTGGCCATTCCCATGGCGCGGAACATCATCCTCAAGGAACTGGGCCTCCCGGAGCGCTACGTGCCGGCCGCCGACGAGAAACTGGCGTGGGATGTTCTGCCCGATTACGAACCGTTCACACATCTGAAGCCGTTGCGCTGAACCGATTTCATGCCGCGATTCTCGGTGTGCGAAATCTCGACGCTGCACGCCAGCTTCGAGGAGGATTTGCAGGCGTATCAGTTCGCCGGCGTCGAGGGCATCGGCATCTGCGAATTCAAACTACCGCCGCTGGCCGGGCGGCACGATCCGGCGCTGCAGAGCTTTCGCGACAGCGGCCTGAGCGCCAGCCTGTGTGTGCCCCGGATCTTTTCCATCCTGCCACTGCCGCTAATGCCCGGGCCGGAGGAGCCCCGCGAACGCATTCAGGCCATCCTGGCCGGGCTGCGGCGACTCGCCCCGTTCGGGCCGGCGGCGTGCGTGTGTCTGACCGGCCCGGCCGGCCCGCTGTCGGAAGCCGGGGCGCGAGAGATCGTCATCGCCGGCTTGCGAGAGGTTGCCCGTGCCGCAGCGGATCTGGGCCTGCGCCTGGCGCTCGAGCCGGTGCATCCTTCGATCCGCCACCAGTGGTCGCTGGTTTGCACGCTGCCCGAGACACTGGAGCTGATCGAGGCGGTGGGTGAACCGAATCTGGGCGTGCTCTTTGACACGTGGCATCTGGGCGATGCGCCCGGGGTGCTCGAGCAGGCCCAACGACACGCGGCGCGAATTTTCGGCGTGCACGTCAACGACCGGCGCAACCCCACCCGCAGTTGGAAGGACCGCGTCCTGCCCGGCGAGGGCACGCTGGATTTGCCGGCGATTCTGGGCGCGCTCGAAGCCGGCGGTTACCAGGGCTGGTACGATCTGGAGATTTTCTCCGACGACGGCGCGTTCGGCGACGCGTACCCCGACGCGCTCTGGAAACTGCCTCCGCTGGAGCTGGTCCGGCGCGGCCGCGCCGGATTCCTCCGCGCCTGGTCGCAGCGCCGCACCCCTGTTGCCCGTACCGGGCCGTGAAGCTCCTGGACCGATTCCGCGCCTGGCTGACGTCCGGCCGCCAACCCGAACATCTCCGACGCGGCCGGCTGGGCGAACGCGCCGCGCGCCGTCACCTGCAACGGCTGGGCCTGAAATTTTTGACGGCCAACTTCCGCTCGCCCCGGGGCGAGGTGGACCTGATTTTTCGCGACGGCGACTGCCTGGTTTTTGTCGAAGTCAAAACTCGCTCCTCGGAGGAATGGACACGCCCGGCCGCGGCGGTGGATGCCGACAAGCGTCGCCGGCTCTCCCAATGCGCGCTGGACTACCTGCGGTTGCTCCACTGCCCGCCGGTGCGCATCCGCTTCGACGTTGTGGAAGTGCTGCTCGACCAGGGCCGCGTCCACCAGGTGCGGCATCTGCCCAACACCTTCGGCCTGAGCGCCCCGTGGCGTTACGGCTGAAGCGCCGCGGGTCGAAACTGCGGATGCGCCCGCAGCCGGGCCAGCGTTTCGCCACTCAACGGAGCGCGCCGATAGGCCGGCTCGCGCAGCGGCTCGGCGCAGTGGGAACGCCGGGCGCGTTCGAGCCAGCGGGCGTCCAGCGGCGAGGCGATCAGCGCCGGGCTGTTGGCCGCCACGGTGGTTTCCTCTTTGTGACCGGAGGGTTCGCCGCGGCCGACGAAAAATCCCGCCAGCAGCAGCGTCACCCGCACCAGCGTGCTGCGCGAATACGTCGCCAGCGCACAGGGCCGGCCCGGATCCAGCAGCTCGAACATCCGGCTGAACAACGGCAACGTCCACATCGCCGGATTTCGCGCCGGCGAAAAGGCATCGTGAAAAATCGCATCCGGTGGCGGCAGCGACCGGCCCGACGGCCCGGCCAGCCAGGACGGAAAATCCGCCACGATCAGTTCCCATCGGACCGGGCGTGCGCCGTCCCGCGCCGCGACCTGCCCCCGGTCCAACAGCGCCCGGAGCATTGCCTCGTAGCCGCGCAGATGTTCCAGCAGCGCGGCGTGCTCCAGAGCGAACTCGGCCGCGGCCGTGCTCCGGTCGAAGCTCACCAGATGAATCGGCGCGGGCAGATCGCGGGTCAACCGCAGCAGTGCGATGGCATTGGCGGCGATGCCCAGACCGATGTCCCAGACCACGAACTCGCCCCGGTGTGCGGCCAGCCGTTCGCGCAATCGCAACTGGCGCACGTTGAGCCATTCGGCCTCCGCCGCCGGGCCCAACCCCGGATGCATGCACTCGCCGAATTCAGCGGCGTGGACGGTGAACGTGCCGTTGCGCAGACGCACCAGACGAAAGGGCGGTTGGGGTTGCGCGACCATCGTCACGAACCCCGGCGGATCGAGCCGGCGCGCGTCTCAGACTTCACGCCTCCATGCCGTTGGGCGTTCAATGCAACCAGAGCAGCAGAACCATGCCGGCCAGGATCGTCAGGATCGTCACCGGGATGCCCATGCGGGCGTAGTCCCAAAAGCCGACCTCGGCATGGCCGCGGGCGGATTCGACCACGATGATGTTGGCGACCGAGCCGAGCAATGTGAGGTTGCCGGCGAACGTGGTGGCCAGCGCCATGACCTTCCACATCAATTCCGGATCGGCGAAGTTGGCGATCCATTTCCCGGCCACCAGCACGAACGGCACGTTGGAGAACACATTCGAGCCCAGCGCCGAAAACCACGCCAGATTCCATGCCTGCGAACGTGCCGAGTCGCCGAACACACCGCGCAGATGCACATAAATCTGGTCGGGCAGACCCGTCCCGTTGACACCTTCGACCACCACAAACAGCGCCGCGAAAAACACCAGCAAATGCCAGTCCACCAGCTTGAGCACCTGATGCGTGTCCCGCCGGGCCAGCACCATGATCAGCGCCCCA
>CAYXJB010000012.1:0-28209 GCA_964465445.1 uncultured Verrucomicrobiota bacterium | reverse complement strand
GCCCACGCGTTTCGTGAGCTGCGTTTGGCGGCGTAGAGCGCCAGATCGGCGAACTTGTTCAACGCCACGATCCGCACCTGCTTGTAGGTTTTGCGTTCCAGTTGGCCGGCCCGCTGCAGATACACCTCGATCGAAATCTGGGTCTCGCCCTCGATCACGTGGAAGTTGGTGATCAGGTAACCCTCTTCGTTGATGAAAAATCCCGAACCCAGACTCGCCGGCGTACGCACCTGCACGACCGCCTCTCCCAGCTTGCTGACCAGCTCGCGCACATCGCGCGTGGGCCCGCTGCGGCTGGCCACCCGGTAAAATCCGTTGCCGATCGGCACCCCCGCCGGGACCGTCGGATCGAGCCGCGCTGCGGCCAGCCCGCTGCCGGATTTGTCCGCAGCCGGTTTGCGCTCCGACCGCGCGGCCTTCGGCCCGCTCGCGTCCTCCTTGAGCACGGCGACGATGTTTTGCCGCGGGATGACCAGCACCGTGTAGCCCACGTCCACGACCACGGCGTCACGCTTTTCGGACAGGATGCGACCACTGATGGCCGCGTCGTCCTTGAGTCGGATGGTGTCCGCCCGGGCAAAGATCGCCATCGCCGCCCACAGGCATGCGACCGGTACGCTGGATCGAACCGTGCTCACAGGCTCACCGTAAACAAGCGCGGTGGCCTTGACAAGCGGCCGCGCCAGCCGCGTTGCGACCCGCAGGCGGCGGCCGGCGACCGGCGCGCAGTTCGGCACGGGCGCGTTGCCAGTCCGCGGGCGTGTTGAGATTGCGCAACTGCCCCTGCCAGCGCGCAGCCAGTTTGATCCGGCGCGCCCCCAGCCGCCGGGCCAGCGCCTGGAGCGAGAACGCCCCGCGCGCAATTTGATCGGCCACCAGGGACAACGCCTCGCGCCGCACCACGAACGGAAAGCCCACGCCGCCGGCATCCTCGACAAATGCCGCCAAACCGCTGCCGGCAGCGCGCCGCATCACCAGCCGCAGCAGTGCGCTCGAAACCCAGGGCATGTCGCACGCCAGAAACAGGACCGCCCCGGCCCGCGTGCGCCGCAATGCCGTCAAGACACCGCCCAACGGACCGCACCGCGGCACGGCGTCACGCCGCACGACCCGCACCGGCACGCCCAGGGCCGCCGCGCTGGCTCGCACATGCCCCAGCAACGTCCGCGAGCCCAGCCGCAGCCCGGCCTTGTCCCGGCCCATGCGCCGACTCAAACCACCGGCCAGGATGCAAATTTCCCAAGCGGGTTTTGTCCCGACGTCGGAATGCGGTCCAGAAAGCGGATTCATCTCACGTCTCCGCTGGGGGCACCTGGACACGGACGAATCCCAGACGCATCGTCCGGCTGCGCGAATATTTTTGGCGCGCCTCGACATATTGCACCGGCATCGCTGCCGGGTCGCTGTCGGAGAACCGGTTGGCGAACGCGGCCAGGGCGGCCGGCATTTGCGCCCGGCGCGTGGCATCCCAGACCACCAGGGCCTGGCCCTGCGCAGGGGGCTCCGGCGCGGGCAGCTCCGGAACGGCGACCCGACTGGCCGGGAAAAACAGTTTGAGGTTGCCGCCGACCAGACGATTTTCGGCGAGGATCAGCTCCGGCGAGATGCCGTTTTCTTTGAGCTGTTCGGCCAGCGACCCGTACGGCGCGTTGAGCCGGGTGAATTTGCCCGTCAACGGCGCCAGCGGTGCGGCTGCGGGTAGCGCCACCAGTGACAGCACGGCCGCGACCGCTCCGGCCCGGGCCAGCCATCGCACGCGCTGCTCGCCGGTCCGATTCCGCAACCACAGGGCGCATTGGAACGGCAACATTGCCAGCAACGGCAACAGCCAGCGCGCCTTGAATCGCATCTGCAGTCCCACCGCCAGCGCGACGCAGATCAGCACGCCGAACAGCATCGTGCGCCCCGCCAGCAATTCCAGCTCCCGGGCGCTGAAGCGCGGCGCGTTGCTCGCCGGCCGCCGCACCGCGCAAGCCCAACACACGGCCACCAGCAACAACGCCGCGGGCACGCCCTGTTCGGGCAGCGACCACAAGCCTGCAAGCGTCGCCTGCAAACGCCCCTGCGCCTCCGGAGCGAAGAGTTTTTCATGCCCCGCAGTGGCCAGCTCCCGATGCGTGAAAAACCACATCGCATGTGCGCCGCAAATGCCGGCAAACAGCAGGACCGCCGGCAGCAACCGCCAGGTTCGCAGCGAGGCGCGCACCGATCGGACCGAAAGTGCCGCCAGTCCAAACGCCGCCAGGAACAGCAGAAAGTTGTATTTGCCGAGCACACCCAGCGCCGCGCTCAGGCCCAGACCCGTTGCGGCCGCCGCTCCGGGTCGCTTGCGCCATTGCACCGCGAAAAACACGGTTGCGGCCACGGCCGCCACCGCCAACACCGTGTGCGAAAGATCGCGTCGCGCCTCCCAGGCAAAATGCGGCAGCAGAAACCAGGCGCCGGCGGCGACCAGCGCCGTGGGCTCGCACTCGCTGACCCGGTGCACCGCAAGGTACGTGAACGCCAGCACCGCGAAGACCAGTCCGCCTTTGACCAGTGCCAGGCCCAGGATGTTCGTGCCGCAGAGGGTAAAGATCGCAGCCTGCAACCAGGTGTAGAGCGGTGGCTGCCCGCCGTAACCCCACGCCCACTGCTGCGCCAGCAACACCTGTTCGGCCTCGTCCAGTTCCAGACTGTCCGAGACCAAAAGCCGCAGACACACCTGCACGGCCGCAAAGAGGAAAAACAACGCCAGCGCTCGTTTCATGAGTCAGCCGGAAAGCGCGTTGGAAGCCGACGCCGGCCCGCCCCGCCGCGCGGTCGTACGTCAGGAGCGCGGATGCCAGTTCGAACCATTCTGGTTGCCGTCACCGTTTCAGTCACCGATGCGCTCGGCGATGTGGTAGCGGAAGAAACGTTTTTTCATCCAGCGCACCGCGAGCAGGTCCGCCAGCGCCCGGAACAGACGATTGCCGATGCCGTAATGGGTGCGCCCGGCGGCGCGCGGATGATGCCGGATGGGCACTTCCACCACGCGGTAGCCCTCCATCCGGATGAGCGTGGGCAAAAAGCGGTGTGCGCCCCGGAAAAATTTCACCTCGGCGACGCATTCGCGGCGGAAGGCGCGGAAGCAACAGCCCGCGTCGCTGATGGTTTCCCCGGAGAGCTTGTTCCGCACCCAGTTGGCGATTCGGGACGAGAGCACGCGCACCCAACTGTCACCCTGCCGCCGCGCCGCCACACGCGAGCCGCACACGCAGTCGGCCTCGCGCAACGCCTCGAGCAATCGCGGGATGTCGGCCGGATCGTTCTGCCGATCGGCGTCCAGGGTGACGATGATCCGGCCGCGCGCGGCGCGGATGCCGGCCCAGAGCGCCACCGATTGGCCGCCGCGGGTTGCCAGCCGCTGGGCACGCAACTGCGGCATGCGGCTCGCCAGTTCACGCAGCGTTTCCCAACTGCCGTCGTCGCTGCAGTCATCGGTGACGATGATTTCCCAGGACGATCCAAGCGAGGCGAGCACCGAGCCGATGTCCTCCAGCAGCGGCGGCAGGTTGTCCCGTTCGTTGTGGCAGGGCAACACGACGCTCAGTTCAACGGCGTTGGCGTTCACGGCGTCAGATCGGCGCGAGGGTTTCTGTTCCCGCGCCGGACTTCAAGTCTGCAACCGCCGGGGCTGCTGCGCCGGCTGTGGCCCGGGGCGGGGCGCAGCGCTTCGAGAAGGGCGGCCCGGATCGAGCGTGCACGGCGCTCAGGCAACATGCGACGTGGTTTGCGCTTTGTGCGGCCGGTGACGGGGGCGTAGAGTCGGCCCGATATGAAAACGGCTGTTTCGAGTGCGTCGGCAGCGAGCCGGCGCGAGTTTCTGAAAACCTCGGCGCTGGCGGCCGGCGGGGCGGCTCTGGGCACGTTGTCTCTGGAACGGTCCGTGCACGCCGCCGGCAGCGATGTGATCCGGGTGGGCCTGATCGGCTGCGGCGTGCGCGGCACGGGCGCGGCCCTCAACGCGATGAACGCCGGACGCGACGTGCGGCTGGTGGCGCTGGCGGACATTTTCGAGGAGCGATTGCGCGAGGCGCGACAGAAGCTCCAGTCAGCCCGGCCCGATCAGGTCCAGCTCAGCGACGAGCGATGTTTTGTGGGCTTCGAGGCGTATCGGGAATTGATCGGGTGCGGCCTGGACGTGGTGTTGATTGCGCCGACGTCGCATTTCATCCCGATGATTTTGCGCGCGGCGATCGAGGCGGGCAAACACGTCTTCTGCGAAAAACCGCACGGCATTGACATGCCCGGGGTGCGGATCTGCCAGGAGGCGTGCCGCGAGGCGGAGCGGCGCAAGCTGAGCGTGGTTTCGGGTCTGTGCTGGCGGTATGCCCCGGCGGTGCGCGAAACGATGAAGCGCGTGCACGACGGCTGGATCGGCGAGATCGTGGCGATTCAGGAGAGTTTTCTGACCGTGCCCTACTACGCGCGGGAGCGGCGGCCGGGACAGAACGAGATGCAGTACCAGCTTTGGAACTGGTATCATTTCAACTGGCTCTCGGGCGACCAGACCGCGCAGCAACTCATCCACAGTCTGGACAAGGCCTCCTGGGCGCTGGGCGACAAACCGCCCAAAAAAGTCTGGGGCATGGGCGGGCGGCAGACCTGTCTGGCGCCGAAATTCGGCGATCAATTCGATCATCAGGCGGTCGTCTTCGAGTACGAAAACGGCGTGCGGGTGTTCGGGTTTACCCGCGATCAGCCCGAGTGCTACAACAACGTTTCGGACACGATCTTCGGCACCAAGGGCCGCTGCGATCTGCTGGCCTTCACGATCACCGGCGAGAAAAACTGGCGCTACGAAGGACCGCAGGAAAACATGTACGACGTCGAGCATCGCGAGCTGTTCGACTCGATCCGGTCGGGCCGGCCGATCAACAACGGCCATTACATGTGCCTGAGCACGCAACTGGCCGTGGCCGCGCAGATGGCCTGTTACTCCGGAGCGATTCTGGGGTGGGAGGACGCGATCCAGTCCAAGCGTTCCTTCGCCCTGCCGCGCTACGGCTGGGATGTCGAACCGCCGGTCAAACCCGGACCGGACGGGCGCTATCCGACCGCGATGCAGGGCGTGGCCGAACTGGACAAATGGCTCATCTGAAATGAGTGCTCCGGCGCATTGGACTCGACGCGAGTTTGTCAGGGCCTCGGCCGCTGCGACGGTGGGCGGCCTGTTGAGCGGGCCGGTTCTGGCGGCGAGCCGGAGCGCGGACGCTTACCTCATCGGTTGCTACACACGGCCGTGGGATCAGCACGATTACCGTGTGGCGCTGGACCAGATTGCCGCTGCCGGTTATCGCTATGCGGGCATCATGACCGCCCGCGGCAAGAGCTGGGTCATCATCACGCCCAAAACCGCGCCTGAAGAGGCTGCCCGGGTTGGCGAGGAGGTGCGGCAGCGCGGTTTGAAGACGATTTCGGTGTATGCCGACTTCAGCGTGCGGGAATCGCTCGAGCAGGGGATTCGCGAATTGCGAACGCTCATCGCTCACTGCGTCGCCTGCGGTTCGCCGCATCTGCTGCTGGGCGGGGTGGGTGATGCGGCGCTGGTCGAGCGTTACTACAAGGCGATCGCCGAATGTTGCGCTGAAGCCGCCGCCAGGAACGTGCGCCTGAGCGTCAAACCCCACGGCGGCCAAAACGCCACCGGCGCACAATGCCGCAAACTCGTCGAGCGCGTCGGTCATCCGAACTTCGGCGTCTGGTACGATCCGGGAAACATTTTTTACTACTCGGAGGGCCGGCTCGATCCGGTCGAGGATTGCGCCAGCGTGGACGGCTTGGTGGTGGGCATGAGCGTGAAGGATTTTCGCCCGCCCAGGGAGGTCATGGTGACGCCCGGCACCGGCCGGGTGGATTTTCCCAAGGTTCTGGGCCGACTCCGCGCCGGTGGATTCAAGAGCGGGCCGCTGGTGGTCGAGTGCGTGGAACGGGGCACGATCGAGGAAACCACCGCCGAGGCCCGGGCGGCGCGCCTGTTCCTCGAAAAACTCGTCGTCGAGCTCAAGTAGAACCGGCGCACGGCCCGGGTCATTGCGGCAGCCGCAGCCGGTAAAAGCGCGGGCCGGGCCCGATGTTGTTGGTCAGCACGTAGGTCGCCGCCTGTTGCCACACCGGACCGGTGAGCGTCATCCACGCCGCCGGATTCGACAGTTCAGTGGCCGTTTCGGGCAAATACCCGCCCGCGTTGGTGCTCCAGGACAGGACGATGTTCGTGTCCTGGCGAGTGATGGCGAGCGCCGGTGAGGGCAGTAACGCGGCCGGCGGCGTCACGCTCGCCCATGTTTGGCCGATGCGCAGTTCGTCAGCCAGAATCCGGGCCGGTTCGGCGGCGTTGCGGTTGAACAGGACGAAACTGGCGATCTGCGACAGGTCGTTCGAGGCGGTGCTGGTGAGGGTGGGCGGCGGCGGGACGCCGAGGCCGAAACTCGATGGCGGCGGATTGATCCAGAGTTGTGCCACGTCGTCGGTGCCCGAGCCCGGGTTGAACGTGTACGCGCCGACCAGAAAGAGCGTTTCGTTGGTGCTGAAGACTGTCGGATGAAAAACAAACCAGCCGGTCTGGCCGCTGCTCTTGTCCAACCCGATTTGAAATCCGCCCGGCGCGGCTCGGGCGATGATGCGCGTGCCGACGCTGGTGGGCGTGGTGGTTTGCGAGCCCGAGGAGTTGTTGAACCCGGCCCAGAAAACGCCCGTCGGACTCAATCCTGTCACGTCGGCCAGCCGGACCAAAAACGACACGAAAACCGAGCCGCTGTTGATGTTGGTGCCCAGATTGAATCGGGCGCTGGTGCCATTACCGCCGAACAGAACGGAGTGACCGCGCGGACCGGCCAGACCGCCGCCGAGCAAATTCCCGCCAACGACCACCGGCTGATTGGTCAGCCCGGCATCCGGACCGGCTTGTGTCCAGCGGCGTCCTTCGGCGTTGGTCTGACCGATCAGGTTTTGCCCGGGCACGTAGCCGGTCAGGGCCGGAGCGAAAGGTTCATAAGCCAGTGGCGGCGGCACGGCGACGTTCAGGAACGCGTTGGAGCTCAGCAGCACGCCGGCGCTGTTGCTCAACAGGACGCTGTAGGCGCCGCGGTGGGCCGCAGAAATGTTCGTGAGCGCCAGTGTCGAGCTCGTGGCCCCGGGCAGATTCGTGCCGTTGAATCGCCATTGGAAACTCATCGGCGCGTTGCCGGCCCGGTACACGGTGAATGTCACGTCCGCGCCCACCGGTGCGGTTTGACTTTGGGGTTGGAGGATGATGTAGGGCGCGCTGAGCGGCCTGGAGTAGGGCAGGGGGAATTGGCGGTAGGTGTCCTCGAAATGCACCATTTCATCCACCGACACACCCATTGCGTTGCCGCCCCAGCCGTAGGTCAGATAGCCGCTGAAGGCCAGATTCAGCGCCGCCTGGCTGCGGGCGATAATCGCCTGATCCCAGGCGTTGGAGCTCACGCCCGAGCGACCCCAGCCCGTGCCGGCCAGCGTGTGACCGAAATGCTCGGCCAGCATCAGTCGCTGGCGCGGCACGCCCCGGTTGGTGTAGCTGCTCAGCGAGGCCAGGTACTGGCTCTGACACCAACTGACCGAAAACCCCTGCGACTGGATTTGTGCGCCGTCGAGGTAGTTCTCGATGCCGATCCGGGCGTGCGCAGCCACGGCCTGCCAATCGGCGTCGTTGCGCGCCACCGTTGCAAATGGCGAGAAAAGAATCACCTCGAATCCGTAGTTGGTGTGCAGCTCGCGCACCACCGCCGCCGCCCAGAGCCGGTACGCCGGATCGTTCTGCCAGAGACTGGTCGAGATTTCGTTCAGAACGATCCAGTCCGGTCGCGGACCGGTCACAGTGAACCGGCTCAGGGCGTAGAACTGGATGTTCGAGGCCGTGACGCTGGCCGAGTTGGTCGGATACCCCGCATTGAACGTGTCGTAATAGATGGCCAGCACGTTCCCGTTGGACGCCAGTTCGAGCCGGTGCGCGTCGGTGCCCATGGCGATGAAATGGCCGTTGGGGGTGGGCCAGTTCAAATGGTCGAACTGTTCCTGGCAGAAGGTCTTGTCCGGATCGCAGGGACAACAAAAAGTCGCCACGTCGAACTTCAGGTCCGGCTCGGCCCCAAGCCAGCCGATGCTCCCGAACCAGACCGCCAGACCGAGGTTTGCGAGCCTGCGTCGCATCGTCGTGAGACTACTTCGGATGTGGCAGCGGATCGAGTCGCCGGCCGGCCGCGCGGTTGCCAATTGTCAGCGGCCGATTGCTCCGACGCTTGATCAGCGGCGCAGCCACGGCCAAAGAAGGCGCATGTTCAGCAGCCGGGCGCGCGCCATGGCTTTGGCCGGGATGGCATCGAATCCCGGGCTGCGATAACATGACCGCAGCGTGGATGACAGATGAAACCGATCTACCAGCGGTTGATCAGCGCGCCGGACGAGGGCTTCGCCTTCAAGGTGCTGCGGGCGCCGGGATTCGATTGTCCCTGGCATTTTCACGATGAGTACGAGCTGATTCTGGTGCGCCGAAGCGGCGGCTACCGGCTGGTGGGTGACAACCTCAAGCCGCTCACGCCCGGGGATCTGGTGCTCATCGGGCCGAACCTGCCGCACATCTGGCAAAACGACGAACACGGCCCGGGCCGGCGCACGCCGGTGGACGCGGTGCTGATCCAGTTCGAGGAGAAATTTCTGGGCGACTGGCTGCACCTGCCGGCGTTCCTGCCGGTGCGTCAACTGTTGCGCCGCGCCGCGCTGGGACTCGAAATCATCGGCCACACCCGTGAGCGCGTCAGCGAGATGATGGTGGCGATGAGCAAATTGCGCGGCCTGCGCCGGATCGTGCAATTCCTCTCGATTCTCGACGTGCTGGCGCATTCGCGCGAGTGCCGGCCGATCGCCAGTCCGGGTTTTTCGGGCGTGGGCAACCCGTTCAACCAGGCGCGGATGAATCTGGTGTTTCAATACATCAACGAACATCTCGATCAACCGCTGAGCCTGCCGCAGGTGGCCGAGCTGGTGCATTTGAGTCCGGGAGCGTTCAGCCGATTTTTCCACCTGCACACCGGCCGGACGTTTCCGGCCTTTGTGAACGAGTTGCGGATCGGGCGGGCCTGCCGGCTGTTGCTCGAGACCGAGCTGCCCATCGGTCAGATCGCGCGAACCTGCGGGTTCACCAATCTCTCGAATTTCAACCGCCAGTTCCTGCGGCTCAAACGGCTCACCCCGCGCGAATTCCGCCGTCGCGTCGCGGCGGGCGAGGGCATCGCCTAACCGGCGCAACAGCAGCCCTCGGGTTGGCCTCCGCGGCCCGCGCGCGGTCCGCGGCCAAAGCCGGGGCGTGTCAGGAGAAAACCGTCCCCGCATTCAAACCTGTGCGAGGTCCGGCGGAAGCGACACGGTTGCGGATACGCTTCGGCCAGTTCCCAAATTTCACGGCATTCTGCAACGAGGCCGGGCTGACGCGCGTGATCCCTGTGCTACGCTTCGGGGTCAATCAGCCCGGATGGGAGTGGCTGCATGAAGAGGTTTTGGTTGGTTGCGGTTGGCGCAATTCTCGCAGCGTCATGGACGCGCGGACAGGTGGGGCTGCCCCTTTACGACGGATTCGATTACGCGCCCGGCGTCAATCTGGGCGGCAACGGTTCGTGGATCAATTCGGTCAGCCAGATCAAGGTGGGCGGCACGAACCTGACGTACCCGGGCCTGGCCGCATCCGCGGGCAAAGATGTGACCCTTGTGCCCACGAGCAGTGCGGCACGGACGTATGTGTATTTCACGCCACAAACGACCGGGACGGTGTATTTCGCGTTTTTGCTCAAAATCAACGCGCTGCCGGGCGCGCAGCGGTTGATCGCTTATGCGTTCAATTCGACGTCTTCGAGTTCCTCGCCCTACCTGGGCTTCTTCGTCACCGCGACCGGGCAATTGGGCGTGGGCATCAGCGCCAGCGCTCCGCAGTTCACCAGCACGCCGCTGAGCGTGGGAGTGCCGCATCTGGTGGTGGCAGCCTACACTTTTGGGACAAGCGACCGGGCCGATGTATGGATCAACCCGACGCAGCTCGGCGGGAGTCCGCCGACGCCGGACGGCAGTTTCACGGCCTCCGGTCACAATCCCGCGCTCTCGTATTTTCATTGGAACACACCGAGCGCGGGCAGCGGCGGCGGCAGCTATGAGGTGGACGAGTTGCGGATTGGACCGCGCTATGCGGCGGTGACGCCGGGCGGCCAGCCGGCGTTTGTGCCAACGCCGCCGGTGATCACACGTTGGGGTGTTTCGGAGGACGGGCTCGTGTTCTCGGGCGGCGGTGGTCTGCCGAACGGTTTCTACGAGGTGATCTCGACGCCGAACCTCGCCCTGCCACCGGAGCAATGGACGCTGGTTGGAACGGGTCAGTTCGATGCCACCGGCGAGTTTGGCTGGACCAATCCGATGACCGCCGCCACACAGCAATTTTTCCGGCTCAGGGTTGGCACGAATCCGGTGACAGGAATCCCGCCGCGCATCGTTTCGCAGCCACAAAGCCAGACGGCGTGGCCGGGGCAGGACGCGCTTTTCAGCGTCGTGGCCACCGGCACGCCGCCGTTGAGCTACCAGTGGTTTTTCAACACGAACACGCCGTTGGCGGGCGCAACCAACTCCAGTTTCACGATCAGCGGCGTACAGTCCAACGACGCGGGCGGTTACTCCGTGGTGGTGGCGAACCCGCTGGGCGCGGTCACGAGCCTGGTCGCCACGCTGACCATCAGTCCGCCGGCGGACGACGGCGATTTTTACGTCTCATCGACGGGTGACGATGCGAACCCCGGCACCATGGATCGTCCCTTTGCCACCGTGGCCAGAGCGGTGTCGGTCGCCGCACCGGGACAGCTCATTTACGTCCGTGGCGGCACGTATTTCCCGACGCAAACGATTGTGGTGAACCGTTCCGGTGCGCCGGGACAGATGATCAAGCTTTGGGCGTATCCGGGCGAGCAACCGGTGCTGGATTTTGTCAATCAGCCGTACGGTGCTTCCAACCGCGGTATGCTGTTCACCACCAACGCCAACTACTGGCACGTGAAGGGACTCGAAATCGCGCGGGCCGGCGACAACGGCATCAAGGTCGAAGGCAGCCATCTGATCTTCGAGCAACTACGGCTGCATCACAATGGCGACACGGGCCTGCAGATCGGCTTCGCGCACCAGACGGTCAACCCGAACGCAGAGCTGGCGTCCGACATCCTGGTCCTCAACTGCGATTCGTGGGGCAATTACGATCCGGACAACAACGGCGCGGACGCCGACGGGTTTGCGGCCAAGATGCACTGCGGTCGGGGCATCGTGTTTATCGGTTGCCGCGCCTGGGAGAACTCCGACGACGGCTGGGATTTGTTCGAGACCGACGCCTCGGTGGTGATCAGCAATTGCTGGACATGGAAGAGCGGCTTGGGCCAGGGCAACGGTAACGGTTTCAAGCTCGGCGGCAACGGCACCGGCGGCGACTCCAGAGGAACGCATTACGTGTATCGCTCGGTGGCGTTCGGCCACAGGGTCAACGGTTTCACGCAGAACAGCCACAAGGACGGCCTGGTCATCGAGCATTGTCTGGCGTTCTCCAACGGCTCGAGCGGCTACAACTTTTTCATGGAAGGCTCGCTCAATTCGGGCAAACTCAACGTCTTCCGCAACAACGTCAGCATCCCGCGCTCGGGTACGAACACCGGCGGGTTCATCGCCGACAACAATCCCGTCGAGGAGAACAACTCGTGGAATCTGCCCGTCACGGCCAATGCGGCCGATTACGTGAGCCTGCTCGAGGCAGCGGCGCTGGCACCGCGTCTGCCCGATGGCAGCCTGCCCGAAGGGTTTGCGCGCCTGGTCGGCAACAGCGACCTCATTGATCGCGGCGTGAACGTCGGCCATCCGTTCACCGGGGCCGCGCCCGACCTCGGACCCTATGAATATCGTCACTGAACTTGGCCCCCTCTGTAACCGGACGCGGCGAGCGGCCCGGAGCCGTTCTTGCGCTGCGACGGTTCGTTTGGCTTGTGGATTGACCCGACGATGAAAACGTGTGTTGCGATTCTGACCGCATTCGTGGCCTGCTCGGCGCAGGCTCTGCTTTACTATTCGACCAGCGTCAACCATCCGGTCGGCAATCTCGGCACGGTTGGCTCGGGCGACGGCTGGAGCGGCTCCAACAGCGGTGTCACGGTGGAAACCGGCAGCCTGGACGGCACGGGGCTGGGGCTGCCGCCCTCCTCCGGGAACAAAATCACGCTCACCACCGCATCGTCCTCCGGCACCTACAACCAGTTCAGTTCGGGCATTCCCACCGGCAGCGTGTATTACGGGTTTTTGCTGCGCGTCAATTCGACGGCGGGACTGGACTCCAACGGCAAAGTGGTCACCGGCCTGCTGCGCGCCGGATCGGCCTCGTCGTATTACGTGGATGTTTGGTTGCGGCTCAACGGATCGAACGTGGAAATTGGCATCTCGAAGTTGCGGGCCGGCGTCACCTGGCACAACGTCGCGCTGATCCCCGGCCAGACCTATTTCGTCGTGGTCAAATATCAGTTCGTCACCGGCTGGAACAACGACAGCGTCGCTCTCTGGTTGAATCCCGCTCCGGGCGGGAGCGAACCGACGGCTGATGTTGCCTTCAGCACCGGCAGCGACGGAAACGACAGCACAGGCATCGGCCGGTGTTACCTCTACGGTGGGACGTCGGTCAGCCTGGACGAGTTGCGAATCGGATCGAGCTGGGCCGATGTGGCCCCGGCGGGCGGCCTGCCGCCGTTGTCAACGCCGCGCATCACCGAGGTGTTTCTGACACCGGTCGGTCTGGTTTTGCGCGGGAGCAACGGCCCGGGCAACGGCGTGTTCGAACTGATTGCTTCCGAATCGCTCGGAACACCGCTCAGCCAGTGGGGCGCGGTGGCGTCGGGCAATTTCAACAACGCGGGTGAATTTGACCTGACCAATGCGATCGCTCCGGGCCCTGCGCAAGGATTTTTCGCGCTGCGGGTTGGCGGGGCGGCATCGCTGCCGCCGCAAATCACCCTCCAGCCAACGAATCAAACCGTCTGGGTCGGCGAGACGGCAACGTTCGCGGTCGCGGCCACCGGCAGCGCACCGCTCGGATACCAATGGTTCTTCAACGACGCGCCGCTCCCGGGCGCGACCAGTTCCATGCTCGTCATCACCAACGTGCAGATATATCACGCCGGACCGTATTACGCGGTGGTGTCGATCGCGGCCGGTTCGGCGACGAGTCAGGTGGCAAGCCTGACCGTGAGCAACGTTCTTGTCCCGCCGGGCCTCCTCACCCAGCCGCAAAGCCTCACGGTCAGCGAAGGCCAGACCGCCGTGTTCAGCGTGGTGGCCACCGGCACGCCGCCGTTGCGTTACCAGTGGTTTTTCAACACGAACACGCCTTTGGCGAACCAGACCAACGCGACGCTCATGCTGCCCTCGGTCACGACCAATGACGCCGGCGCATATTCGGTGCTGGTGACCAACGAGTACGGCGCGAAACAGAGCGATTTTGCCTTCCTGACGGTTCTTCCGGCGACCACCAACACGATTGATTTCAGCCACGTCGGCTTCGCCGCCAACGGCATGCCCATCACTGGCGGTGCCGCCGGCCCGACCGTGTACGTGGGCAGCGCCGCCCAACTCGAGGCGTATTCGGACGTCAATCCGCCCTACACGATTTACATCACCAACTCGTTCAACCTGTCCGGCATGAGCACCCACATCCGGAACAACAAGACGGTCATTGGCCTTGGTAACATCGTGTTGAGCGGCGGCGGGCTTTACCTGTATCGCGCCACCAACGTGATCATTCGCAACCTGACCATCCGCAACTCGACCGAGGACGGTATCGGCCTCCACTACTCGTCCAACGTGTGGATTGATCATTGCACGATCATGGACTGCGCCGACGGCGGCATTGATATCACGCAGCAGTCGGGCAACATCACGATTTCGTGGTGCCGCTTCGTTTACAGCTCTGCGCCGCCGGGCAACCACAATTTCGTGAGCCTGATCGCCGCCAGCGATTCCGACAGCGGCATCTATCGCGTCACCTACCATCACAACTGGTGGGACATCAACTGCGTGGAACGGATGCCGTCGGTCCGTTTTGGACGGGCGCACATTTTCAACAACTACTACAACGCACCCGGTAACAACTACTGCGTCCGCACCCGCAAACAGGCCGAGTGCCGCGTCGAGGGCAACTTCTTCCAGAACGTCAGAAATCCCTGGGAGCAATACATCACCAGTTTCAGTGATGTTCAGGGCAGGCTGTTTGCCACCAACAACAACGTGGCGTTCCTGGAAACCCGCGACGGCGTCTCCTGGACGGGCACGGTGACCAACCGCGACGGCACCGTTCGAGTGATGATTCCGGGCACGGACGTCGTGTTCACGCCGCCGTATTCCTACACACTCGATCCGGTGTCGAGTGTGCCCTGGATCGTGACCAACCACGCCGGCGCGGGTAGAGGGCCGTTCGCGCCGAGAACGCGATGAACTCCCGCCGCTCGAATCGCGCCGCAACGTCGCCGCCTCGAAACCCGATGACGCGGCGAACGGTGTTTCAATCGGGGCAGCTTGCGGCGTTCTTGATGGTGGCGCAGGGCGCGTGGCTTTTCGCCGCCACGTACTGGGTTGCGCCCGATGGCAGCGATTCGAATTCGGGCACGTCGTCCAACGCACCGTTTGCGACGCCACAGAAGGCCGTGACGCTGGGCACGCTGGCGCCCGGCGACACGATTTATGTTCGCGGTGGCACGTATGCGCTCAGCACGCCCGTCAAGCCGGGCAAATCCGGCACGGCGGCCAACCCGATCCGGCTCTGGGCCAACCCGGGCGAGCTGCCCGTGTTTGATTTCGCCACCATGCCGGCCAGCGCGGGCAAGGCGCTGGACGTACGCCGCGATTACTGGCACGTACGCGGTATCGAGGTGAAAAACGCGCCCGACAACGGAATTTTTGTCGGCGGCACCGGCAACATCATCGAGGGCTGCGTGATTCACGATTGTGGCAACGACGGCCTGGTGCTGGGCAGCACGTCGGTGCGCGCGACCAACACGCTCGTTCTCAACTGTGATTCGTATCGGAATTACGCCGGCGGTGACGGCAACAACGGGGACGGATTTGCCGCCAAGGCGGGGTGCGGACCGGGCAACGTGTTTCGCGGCTGCCGCGCGTGGCACAATTCCGATGACGGCTGGGACTTTTACTACAACACGAACAACAGCGTTGTGCTGGAGGACTGCTGGGCGTTCTGGAACGGCTACAATCTCTGGGGCTACCCGGGCACGTGGAACGGCAATGGCAACGGTTTCAAGCTCGGCGGCGCCGGCACGCAGGCGCGGCATTTTCTGACCAATTGCGTCACGTTCGGCAACCGCCGGAAGGGCTTCGATCACAACCACTCCGCCGGCGGCCAGACGATCGTGCACTGCATCGGCTACAGCAATGGCGCGGTCAACTTCTCGTTTTACGAAACGCCGACCGTGGGCACGAACCTGCTGATCAACAACGCCTCGTACCTGGCCACAGCCACGAGCCTGGATGCCACGACGATCCAGATTTCCAACAGTTGGCAGGGGCTGAACGTGGGCGCTTCCGATTTCGCGAGTTTGGACATTTCCATGGCGCTGGCACCGCGCAACCCGGATTACTCGCTCCCGTCCAACGCGCTGTTCCGACTCGCGCCGGCCAGCCGGCTGATCGATCGTGGCGCAAACATCGGTCGCCCCTTCTATGGCCGGGCACCCGACCTGGGCCCGTTCGAGTTTATTCCGCCGCTCGCCGGGCCGCTGCGGCTCACCTCGCCAGCCTGGTCCAACGGCGTCTTTCGGTTCCAGATTGAAGGCCTCTCGGCGCGCGGGCTGATCGTGATCTACGGCAGCACGAATCTGGCCGCGTGGACGCCGCTTCTTACAAACCCGCCGGCCGCGGGCGCGATCGAGGTGTTCGACCCCACAGCGGCGGACCACTCCCTGCGTTTTTACCGCGCTGAAGAACGCTGAGCGCAGACGAAACGCCCCCACACCGACGGGGTCGGCGCTGAATCAGCGCAGGATGGCGTCGCGATACTGCTTGGGCGACATGCCGGTGGCGCGTTTGAAGGCGACGCAGAAGCTGTTGGCGCTCTGGTAACCGCACATCTGGGCGAGGACTTCGAGTTTGTGGCTGGATTCGGTCAGCAGGCGTTTGGCGCGTTCAATGCGTGTGCGCTGCAATTCCTGACCCGGTGTGCGCCCCAGATGCTCCAGAAACGCCTTGTGCAGGCCGCGCCGCGACATGGCCGCGACGCTCACGAGGTTCTTGACGCTGATCGGCTCGTGGGCGTGTTCCCAGATGAAGCGGAGGCTGCGCGCGACGCCCTTGTGGTTGACAGCGAGCAGATCGCTGCTTTTGCGGATGATGAGTCCGGCCGCCGGCACGCGGATGGGTTCCTTGGGCGGCGGTTTGCCGTTCATCAGATCGTCCAGCAGCGCTGCGCCACGATAACCGAGCGTTTCGAGATTGGTGTCCACGCTCGAAATCGGCGTGTGCATGGCATCGGGCGCGAGCAAATAATTTTCAGCCCCGACGATGGCGACCTCCTCGGGCACGGCGATGCCGGCGTTCTCGCAGCAGTCGAGCACGTCAATCGCCTGATCGTCATTGGCCGCGAACAACGCCAGCGGCTTGGGCGCGCGTTTCATGTGCGAGGTCAGCCATTCGCGCTTGCGTTTCCACTGGCCGCGGTCGGTTCGATAGGCCGGGGATTGATACCACCGCAACCAGGTGCACGTGTGCCCGGCCCGTTTGAGCGCTTCCACAAAACCCTGCCCCCGCTCCTCGTACGACCAGTTTTCGGTGTCGCTGTAGAACATGAAGTTGCGAAAACCGCGCGCCAGGAAATGCTCCGCCACCAGCGACGCCGCATGCGCGTGGTCCTCCAGCACGCGCGGAAAATTCAAATGCTTGCGCCGATAGCTGAAGTCCACCGTCGGTTTGCGTGCCTGCACAACGAATTCGGCCAGATCGTCGCCGGCCCCGAGCCACGCCAGGATGCCGTCGCCCTCCCATCCCCAGGGAATCACCTTTTCCCGGGCGAGATTGGCATAGAGATACCACCCGTGTTCCTGGGCGTATTTCTCGATGCCGCGGTGTAACCGGTAATCGTACCAGCCGAGCGCAAGCAGGACTCGCTTCTGTCGCTTCCGCATGATTTCATGCCTAGCAGAGGGTGCACTTTTGTCAATGGCTTTTGCAGACGGACCTTCTCGTATGAGCATGACCTTGTGCTAGGCTTTGGCATGATCCTGTTCAGTTCAAAAAACGTTCGAAAGCCGCGAATCGGGCTTAGGGCGCGGACCGTCGCGATCGTTGCAGCGCTATTCATCGCGCGTCTGTCCGGGGCCGCGGCCAAATCCGAGCCGACATCAGGCAAGGAGCCGACCGCCGCTCCGCCGGCCTGGGCGCGGGTGCCGGAAATCCTCAAGCGCGTCGTCGCGCCCACGTTCCCGGACCGGCAGTTCATCATCACCGAATTCGGCGCGGTGGGCGACGGCAAGACGGACTGCACAAGGGCGTTTGCCGAGGCGATCGCTGCCTGCGCCCGGGCCGGCGGTGGCCGGGTGGTTGTCCCGGAGGGAACGTTCCTTACGGGTGCGATCCATTTGAAGAGCGGTGTCAATCTGCATCTGGCCAGAGGGGCGACGATTCGGTTTGCCACCGACCCGCAACGGTATCTGCCCGTCGTGTTCACGCGCTACGAGGGCACGGAGTTGATGAACTATTCGCCGTTCATCTATGCGTTCGAGCAGCGCAACATTGCCATCACGGGCCAGGGAACCATTGATGGTCAGGCGTCGGCCGGGGTCTGGCATTCATGGAAAGGGAAATACCGCCCGGACGAGGAACGGCTCATGGAGATGGTTCGGCAGGGTGTTCCGGCACGGCAGCGGGTGTTCGGCGAAGGGCATTACTTCCGACCGAAGTTCATCCAGCCGGTCCGTTGTCGCAACGTGCTCATCGAGGGGGTGCGCATCGTCAATTCGCCCATGTGGGTGATCAATCCGGTGTACTGTACGAACGTCATCATTCGTGGCGTCACGGTCGAGACCGAAGGGCCGAACACCGATGGTTGCGACCCGGACTCGTGCACCGACGTGTTGATCGAAAACTGCTTCTTCAGCAACGGCGACGACTGCATCGCCATCAAGTCCGGACGCGATCTGGATGGACGTCGGGTCAACATCCCGTGCCAGAACGTGATCGTGCGCAACAACGTTTTCCAGAAAGGTCACGGGGGCGTCACGTGTGGCAGCGAAACGGCGGGTGGCATTCGGAACGTGTTCGCCGAAAACTGTCAGTTTGACAGTCCTGACCTCGAGATGGCCATTCGCCTCAAAACCAATCCGGCCCGCGGCGGGTTCATCGAGGACGTTTACGTGCGTAACTGCACCGTGCGGGTCGCCAAACTTGGCATCCACATGACGATGCGCTATGCCAGCCGCGGGGCGGTCGAGGGCGACACCGTCCCGATCATCCGCAACATTGACGTGCGCGATTCCACCTTTCTGAAGCTGACCCGCCAGCCAATTTTCATCGAGGGCTGGTCCGAGCAGATGCCCATCACTGACGTGACGATCGCCAACTGCGTCTTTCCAGAAACTCCGAGCGGCAACACCATCACCAATGCAGTCCGCGTCACCGTGACCGACCGGCGGACGCCCGCCCGGTAGCGAGCCCGGAAGGTCGTTGGCTACCTTCAGGGCGTGCGGCCCACGCGATAAAATCGCTGCATCACGCCGGGCGGGATGCCCGAGTTCGTGAGCGAAGTGGTGGTTCCCGTGGCCGTCGTCATGGCGTTGGTGGTCCAAACACCGGAGCCGATCTGGTCGCGGGACTCGAGCACGTACGTCTGTCCGGGCACCGACTCGAAGGTCACCTTCACATCACTGGGCGAGAGGCGCTCGATGGACGTGATGCTGAAGGGGGGCAGGACCACAGGAATCGGCAGCACCTCGACCAGGAAGCGTGAGAATGTGAAATGGTCGGCGGCGTTGGCCAGGTTGTTGGGCCGAATGGCAAACGCGTCAAAGCGATGCCACGCCGAGCCCGTGACGTCCATGGTTTCAAAACTCAGGTCTATGTCTGCGCCGAAGATGCGCGTCCGAATGCCCACATCGGTGGCGTTGGTTCTGGCGACGACGAATTCCAAAGTGTAGGTCGTGCCGCTGGAAAAGCCCGGCTGGTTCGACAGGCAGCACGGCCCGGAACCCAGTGAAAAATAATCTGCTGTCGTGCCGATCAGGTTCACGCTCGACAGATTCGTCCGAACACGGATTTCCATCGGCGTTTCGGTGCTGAAGTTCGTGTAGAAACTCAGGTTGAGCATGTAACCGGTCACGTTGGCGCCGTTGCCGCCGCTGCTGCTGAAGCTGTCTGCGCTCAGGCGCGTGCCGCCGTCTGCGTAGCTAAAAAGGCCAAAGCGCAGGCCGCGCTGTGTGCCCGAACCGCCCCATCCGGCGACGTTGGTGGGGGTAAACACGAGCGTGACCTTGATCATCTCCCCAGGAGCGAGCGTCACAGGGCTGGCCGGATCGTCGGTGAAATAACCCACCCAGAGGCGCGCGCTGGTGATATTGGTGCCGAGCATAAAGTTCGTCCCCGCCAACAGCGAGGACTTCGTGGAGGAGTACCAAACGGTGTTCGAGGATGTAATGGGCGTGTTGGTGCGGCTGCCGTCCGCCCACGTGTCATCCACGATGACCACGGCGCGGCTGACCGGAGTCAGCCCCAGTATGGCCACCGCAAAAGAGAGAACTCGAAGCGCATTTTTCATAAGCATTTTGAACCTGGTTCGATCCACTGGCCGCGGCGCCTGAAAAATCCGGGCGAATTCCACCATTACCGTTGCTCTCCAAACGGCGGCTAGCCGCCACCGCGTTGAATCCGAGAGGATCCAACTTTACTAGTACGATACCTTGGCCCCCGCGGGGCCGTCACCTGCCCGGGTTGCAAAAGAATTTGAAATTTGGGCACTTCAAAGACGCTCGTCCTGGCCACCGGCGGATGCAGAAATTTCACCGGATTTTGCAAAAAAACGGGACGGATTTGACCCGGCGCTCGTGGTACTTTTTATCCCGACGATGAAAGCGCTTGTCATGTTCCCCCGCTTGAGAAAGCGGTCGGTGCGAACCGGTCGCCCCGGCTTTACGCTGATTGAACTGCTGGTGGTCATCGCGATTATTGCGATTCTCGCCTCGATGTTGCTGCCGGCGCTGGCGGCGGCCAAACGCAAGGCGTTGCAGGCACAGTGCATCTCCAACTTCAAGCAGATGTTCCTGGGTCTGCGCATGTATGCCGACGATAACGATGATTGGTTGCCGCCGGGCCCGCGCGTGCCCGGCGCCGCCGTGGTGGGGTTGGACCAAACCCAGGCGGTGGGTTATCGCGACGACAACAATTCCCGGAAGATGCTTCCCTACTACCTGGCCACCTATTTGTCGTATCCGCCGCCGCAAGCGGTGGGCACGACGACGTCGTACATCGCGCGGGCCTTCCTGTGCCCCGCTTATGATTCGGCCATGCCCTCCAAGTCGCCCGCCAATTACAATCCGCGGACCGACCCGCTCGGTTACGCCATTGCATTCGCGTATTCGACGCTGCGCAACACCAACACCTCGGACTGGCAGATTGATTTCTTGCCGTTTGGCAAGCAGAGCACCGGCGAACCGCCGAAGCGTTTTTCCACCATTCCAAACCCCAGTACTGTGCCGGTGATTGCGGATTTCGATGCGCTTGCCGTCAACAATCCGTCCAGTCTGGGCAGCCTGTACGGACGGAACAAGACCGACGGCGTTTCGATCGAGCCGGTGCACGGCAAAACCCGCAATTACTACTTCTTCGACGGTCACGCCCGGTCGAGGCCGGTTCGAGGCTACGCCGACTACTGAACCGCCTCGGCCTCGAACGGCTGCTGCCGGCACAGACGCATCCCGTTTCTGAACGCAATTGCGCGAGGTGGCACGTCGCGCGTTTTGGAGTTTGACATCAGCAACGGTGCAACGACCTGCCGCCGGTGAAGACGTGGGTGTGGATTGCGCTTCGCTCGTTATTCGCTTCGGGTTCTCAATTTTCATGGAACAATGCAGAAACAGGACTGAACGGCTTTTCTTGGGACGTGTATGATTCGCCGTAGTTAACCTTCTTGGGAAGGTCGAAAACATCCGTTCAGACCCGGATCGGCAAAAAAAGAAAGCGCCCCATGAAAACACCTGCCCCTGCTGCATTCTCCTTGAACGGGCTTTCGTCCCGCGCCGCGTTGAGCCTGCTCGTCGGCATCGTCTTCGGGTTGTGCGTGCCGGGGAGCAGGGCGGCCTCGACGTTGCCGTTTCATGAGTCGTTCCCCGATACCTACCCCGAAGGCACGCTGCTGGGCGCCGGAGTGACGGCCAGCGTTTGGGATTCAGGTCAGGGCACCGGCGGCGGCAGCGCTGTGATTACCAGCACTGCCGGGTTGAGTTATTCGGGACTCGCGACCGGAGGCGGGCGCGGCCTGTTGCAACCGCAGGGCGGCACCGCCCGCAACCGGGCAGCTTCCTTCACGGTGCAAACCCTCGGTGCGGGCAATCCCACCGTTTATGCCTCCTTCCTGTTGCAACCCAAAACCACTCCCACCAGCACACGGCTCATCGCGTATTTGCGCAGCGACACCAGTTCCGGGACGCCCTCGGCAGGCGTGTACATCAACACGGCTCGTCAGTTGCAGGTGACCCGCAGTTCGACCAGCAGTTTTTCCTCGGCCACGGCGGCTCTGGATCTGGACACGACATATTTTGTGGTGCTGCGTTACAAGTGGAACAGCGGTAGCGGCGATGACGAGGTCGCGCTGTGGCTCAATCCAACTCCGGGCGCCCCTGAACCGGCTCCGACCATCAGCACCGTCTCGGGCGGGAGCGACGTGACCCAGCTCGCCTCCTTTTTTCTTGCGGTGCCCAGCTCCAGCACCGGCAGCACCAACTGGGTGGACGAAATCCGCGTCGGTTCGAGCTGGGCGGATGTGACGCCACCGGCCGGCTGCACGAGCGCGAACATTGTCACGCCACCGACCAACCAAACGGCCTACGTCGGCCAGACCGTTACCTTCCACGTCGTTGCCACCGGCACGACGCTCACCAATCAATGGGAATTGAGCACAGACGGCGGCAGCAGTTGGACGGCCTTTCCCGGCGCGACCGCCTCCACCTACACGACGCCGGCGCTCACGCTCGGCGACAACCAGAATCAGTATCGCGTCATCGTCGGGGCCGCCTGCGACGGTCTGACGGCGACCTCCTGAGCCCCGGCCGTTCTGACGGTCATTGACGCCTCGATCTATTCGTTCCGCACGGTGGCGAGCGGGGACTGGAGCGATCCGGCCATTTGGGAACAATCGGCCGACGGCAACACGTGGTCGCCCGCAACCGCCGGCCCCTTCCACGGCAACTCCAACATCACGATCCGAAGCGGCCACATCGTGTCGGTAAACGCGCCGACCAGTGCCGATGATTTGCTCATTGAGGCCGGTGCCCGGCTTGACATCGCCGCCGCCTTCACCTTGAACAACGGCGACGCGGCCCTGGACTGCGAGGTCTTGGGCACGTTGCAGGTGCAGACCGGCGGCAGCATTTCGAACCCCGGTGGCGCAACGCTCACGTTCGGTAACGGCGGGCGATTTGTCTGGAACTCCACCACCACGGTCGCCATTCCCACGGCCACGTGGGCTGACGGTTCGACGTGCGAGGTGCAAAACGGCAGCACCACCTCGCCCACGGGGCTGGGCCAGAGCTTTTACAACTTTTACTGGAACAAGCCCGGCACCGGGGCGGTGAACCTCGGTGGCCAGTTGACGACCGTGCGAAACGAACTGCGGATGCGGGGGTCTTCGGACCCGGCCAGCTCGGTCCGATTTTTGGCCGCGAGCGGCGAGAATAATCTGCTGGTGGGCGGGGATTTCGTCCTGGAGAGCGGCTACATCACCATCAGCGGCGGCAGCGCGCCCAATACGGTGTGGAATTTGTATCTGAGCGGAAACTTCGTCATCCAGAGCGGGGCAACGTTTGACAGTCGGACCAGCGGTTCGGGGTCGTCGGCCAACGTGTATTTCGTGAACACCAACGCAGCACAGACCTTGAGCCTTGCCGGCGCCATCGGTCACAGCGGCACCGGCGGCGGTTGCCCGATCAACTGGGTGATCCCGTCCGGCGCGCAGGTGGTGTTGACCAACGGCTCTCTGACGCTGGGCACGGCGAACAACAACACGCGCGATTCGGTGGCGGTGACGGGAACATTGAGCCCGGGAACGAACCAGATCACCGGCCCGGGCGCGCTTGTGCTCAATCCCGGCGCGGTGCTGATTGGCAACGGCACCAACCAGATCACCCTGGGGCTGCACACCATCCAATACGCCGGCACGTTGCAATTGCCGGGACTGCCGACGCTGAATGCGGGAATGAGTTTCAAACTCTTCGAGGCCACCAACACCTACACCGGCGGTTTCGTAGCGATCGTTCCTGCGACGCCCGGGTCGGGATTGCTGTGGGATACCACCGGCTTGACGCTCGATGGCGTGCTCGCCGTTACCGGGGCGATCACCACCCAACCCCGCATCACAAGCATCTCGGTCAGCAGCGGGAACGTGAATCTGGCCGGAACCCTGGGGCCGGCAAACGGTCTCTTCCATCTGTTGTCCTCTTCCACGCTCGGTTCGCCGCTTTCGAGCTGGACCATCGTGTCCACGAACAATTTCGACGGTTCCGGCAATTTCTCAATCAGCGTGCCCGTGCCGACGAACGCTGTCGCGCAATTCTACGCGATTCGGTTGCCTTGACCGGTTCGCTGGAGATCCATTCTGGGCCGGCAGCCGTGCGAGAGCGGGCGCCCCTTCCCAGTGGGGACTCGTCTCCACCGTCGCCATCATCACGATGCCTTGCAGTTAAGAATTTGTCGTGCACGATTCGGTCTCCCTCCCGTGTGGCATCTTCGGCGGAGCGTTCTCATTTTTCAAACACCATTGCAAGCACCGGCAATAGACAGTCCGTCAAATCCGGGGAAGATGTCGCGAACCAGTAGTTCAGAAACGTCCGGCTCAGTGAAACAATGTTGTTGGAGATGCCCATATGAAGAAGAGAACGTTGTCAGTGAAGTGCAACGATCGCCGCATTGGAATCTCGGTGGCAGGCCTGCTTCTGGCGTTCCAGTGTTGGGTCCCCGCGCAGCAATCGCTCCCATGGTATGAGCCGTTCAACTATCCGCCCGAGCGCCTCGGCGTTTCCGGCAGCGCCAGCTCGAGTGTGTGGACCCTGGGCAGCACCGGATCGAGCGCGGACAATATTCAGGTCTCGGATTCGGCGGCGCTCAGTTACAGCGGGTTGGATTTCAACGCCTCCTCGCGCGGTGCATTGATCGCCACCACCGGAACAACCCGAAACAAGGGTGTCTTGTTTACCACGGTCAATTCGGGTCGGCTCTACAATTCGTTTTTGCTCAACGTCAAAACCCTCCCCTCCGGCAATCGGGTCTTTGCCTGCCTCTCGACCAGTACCGGCGGTTCGACCTCGATGGGCAATCCCAGCGCCTCGGTCTGGTTGGATGCCTCCGGTCGGTTGCTCATCAGCAAAGCGTCCACTCAAACCCCGGCGGCCACTCACCCGACGGCGCTAAATACCAACACGACGTATCTGATCGTGACCCGATACGACTTCGGCGTCACGCCGCACCAGTTTGCGCTCTGGCTCAATCCGTCCACCAACACCTTCGGCGGACCGGACCCGGGCAATCCGGACATTGCCACCACGGCCGGTACGGATCAGACCAGCCTGGCCTCGTGGTGGTTCCATCACATCAGCTCGACGCCCCAGATGGTGGCGGCCGTGGATGAAATCCGCGTCGGTACCAGTTGGGCGGACGTCACGCCGCCGCGGGTGTCGTTGCCCACCAAACTCGGATTCTTGACCCAGCCGACGACCGCGCCGGTCAACACGCCGCTCAATCCCATTGTCGTGCAGGTGCAGGATGCCTACGGCGGGGCGGTGGCCACGAGCAATGTGCCGGTCACCGTGGCGTTGTACCTCAGCGGCAGCACGGGTACCTTGAGCGAAACTACGACGAAACTCACGGATGCCAACGGCCAGGCAACGTTCACGGATCTGACGCTCAATCGCCCGGCCGTGGTCAACCTCCTGAGTGCCAGCGCGCCGGGTCTGGCAACCGGGATCAGCGACCTGTTCGAGATCGTGCCCGGAGGGCCGCCCAAATCGCCGCGTATTACGGAAGTGTTGGCGACACCCACGGCTGTGATCTTGCGCGGGACCAACGGCGACGCCAGCGCTCCATTCCAGCTTCTTGCTTCCACAAATTTGTCGTTGCCGCGCAGCAATTGGACCGTCCTGGGCACGTTCAATTTTGACGCCAGCGGCAATTTCAATCTCACGAACCCGATCACTCCGGGCGCGCCGCAACGATTCTTCTCGATCCGACCTCTGGGCGGCGGCGCGGGCGGTGGCAGCGAACCGCCCAACGGTTATGCCACCGCCGGGCCGGGCATCACCGGCGGCGCCGGCGGCCCGGTTTACATCATCACCAACATCGTCGGTTTCATCGGGGCGGCGTCGAACAACCCGGCTCCGGCCACACTCCTGATCCTGAGCAACCTGACGCTTTCTTCTGCGGGGAGCTTCTACCTTGGGCCGAACAAAACCCTCATCGGCGTGGGCACCAACGTCACCATTACCGGCAACCTGGCGATCTACGGCACACAGGAAGTCTCGCAGCCGGCCACCAACATCATCATCCGCAACCTCGTTTTCACCAATCCCAAGGGCTGGGGTGAAGGCGACGGCATCACGTTGAAATACGGCGGACGCAACGTCTGGGTGGATCACTGCACATTCGTGGATTGCACTGACGGCATGGTTGACGCGACCCGCGAGAGCGATTTTCTGACCGTTTCATGGTGTCGGTTCTATTACACGGTGCCCAACTTCGCCCGTCACCCCGACGTCAACCTGATCGGCGGCAGCGACAGCGACACCGCCGACCTGGGCAAACTCCACGTGACCTTCCACCACAACTGGTGGGGCGCGTACTGCCGCGAACGCATGCCCTCGGTGCGCTTCGGGCGCGCCCACGTGTACAACAACTATTACAACAGCACCAACAACAACTACTGCGTGCGCACCCGGCTCTACGCCGAGGTCCTCGTGGAAAACAACTTCTACGAGTTCGTTCAAAATCCCTGGGAACGGCTCGTCACCTCCGGCACCCCCGGTAAGCTGCGCGCCAGCGGAAACATCACCAACAACGTCACCTGGAACACCAATTACAACACCGGTGTGAGCGGCGCCGTGGTCCAGATTCCGGACGGCAGCGAAACGCTTACCGCCGGCGATCCGCTCGGTCTGAACCCGCCGCCGTATGCGTACACGCTCCAATCCGCAACGGACGCCAAGCAGGCCGTTATCGAACGCGCGGGTGCGGGCCGGGGACCTTTTGCTCCCTGAGACAACACAGCACGAGGACGGCGAGGCACGAGAACGGGCTGGCCGATGCGGTCAGCCCGTTTTCGCTTGAACTCAGGGATTCAGACCGAGCCGTTGCAGTTCCTGGCGCGCGGCGGCGAAATCCGGGGCCAACCGCAGCGCTTCCTTCCAGTGCCAAATCGCCTGGTCGGTTCGCCCCAACCGGGCCAGTGCGCGACCGAGCTGGAAGTGCGCCTGCGGATAGTCGGGACGGATGCGCAACGCCGTTTCGAGCTGGCGCACGGCCTCCTCGATCCGGCCCTGCTCCAACAACACGAATGCGAGGTTGTTGTGCGCCTCGGCGTAATCAGGCTTTATGCGCAACGCTTCATGAAGATGCCACAACGCGGCGTCGCGCTCGCCTTTGAACGTGAGCGCCACGCCCAAATTGTTGTGCGCTTCGGCATGGCCGGGATTGCGCTGGAGCGCGGCACGGTACTGTTCGATGGCCTCGTCCACCCGCCCGGCCGCGCTCAGCAGCACGCCGAGATTGTAGTGCGCCGATGCATCCTCCGGAGACAGACGTGCCGCTTCACGGGACTCCGAAATCGCTTCTTCGAGCCGGCCAGCCGCCGCCAGTGTGCGAGCCAGCTCGCTCCGGGCGCGCGCGTTCTCAGGTGCAAGCCGTACCGCCTGGCGCAGGTGCGCGAGGGCCTCTTCCACCCGGCCGGTTTCGCGCAACGCCACGCCGTAGTTCAAATGCGCCTGCGGCTGGCCCGGACGGATCTGCAGGGACTTCTGATAGCAGGCAAGAGCCTCGGCGAACTGCTTTTGTCCGGCGAGCGCGGCGCCGAGGTTGTTGAGCGTTTCCGGGTTGTCGGGCGAGAGGGCCAACGCCCGGCGCAGATATTCCAATCCCTCCGCCTCGCGGCCCTGGAGAAGGAGAGCCGCGCCCAAATTGCAAAGCGCCAGCGGATGGTTCGGCTCGAACGCTAGCGCCCGACGAAAATACTCGATCGCTTCGTCCAGCCGGTCACGGACGAAGAAAATGTGTCCCAGATTGTTCCACGCTTCTTCGTAGTCGGGTTTGAGCGCCAGAGCTATTCGGCAGTGCAACTCGGCTTCGTCGGTGTTGCCCCGGGCGGCGAGCAGATGCGCCAGGTTGTTGTGCGCCATCCAACAGGCCGGGTTCTTGTCGAGCGTATCGCGCCAGAGCGTTTCCAGATCGCGATACACACCGCATTGCCGCCACGTCAGCCCGGCCAGCAGCAAGAGCAGCGGCGAAGCAGCGGCCAGGCTGCCCTGCGCCGCCCGGACGCGACTCTGGAACAGCCCATCCGTTCCCCTGCGCGCGGCCTCGGCTGCGAGGGCGAGCAGGCCCGCGCTGGCGAGGTATTGAAAATGATCCGCCACGAACGAGAATCGCATCGGATACACGTTGAAAAAGCCCAGTGCCGGGAAAAGCGTGCCGGCAAAGAACGGCACCGCCGTCAACGGCCCGCGACCGATGCGGCGACGCAACGCCCAGAGCGCGACCACCACGCCCAGCGCCGCCGCCGGAAAAAGCCATTGCCACCAGAGCGCTGTGTTCATCTCCCAACGCGGGTAGATGAAGGTGAGATTCGCCGGCCAGAGCAGTTTGCTCGCGTAAAACCACAGCGCGCGCCCGGCGATCAGCACGCGCTGGGAGAACGTCAGCGCC
>CAYXJB010000011.1:0-29303 GCA_964465445.1 uncultured Verrucomicrobiota bacterium | reverse complement strand
GACGGCTGTGGCCGTTGCGATGAGGGCGTGCGCCGTTGGCCCGGGGCGTGGCAGAGGTCGCCCGGAGCGCTTGAGCGGCCTGGCGGATGGCCGCCGCGGTGAGTTTGCCGCCGGCGCGGGCGCGCGCCAGGACCTCGGCCCGGCGTTCGGGTTCGACGCGGGCCAGTTCGCGCGCCTGGGATTCGGTTTCCGGCCGTTGTTCCGGCGGCAGAGCTGCGACAGTGAGCGCGGCGTCAATGACGCGGTGCGCATAGCTGCGCGACCAGTTCCAGCGCGAGCGGCAGTACTCCTCGAAGGTCGGGTGTTCGAAGCGATAGAGACGCGACTCGCGAATTTCAGCCAGCGCCAGGCCGACCTCGGCGTAGTTTTTCCGGTTGCGTTCGATCGTGGCTTCGAGGGACTGGAGACGGCGTCGTTCCTGGTCGCCGGTGACGATGTAACGTTGGGCGTAGGCGCGGACTTCTTCCGGGGAGCGGAAGCCGGCCAGTTGCAGCAAGGATTGGATGGAGTGGTTCATCGCAGGTTGAATCGGTACACGTGAACGTCGTAGGGGGCGAACCAGTCGCGGAACCGGCCCTCGCGGGCTTCGACGGTGCGCGGCGGTTCGTAAAGCACTTCGCCGATCGCGGCGCTGGCGGGCAGGCCGCTGAATTCGACCTGAGCGGTGCCCTCGCCGGTCTTGCACGCCAGAATGAACAGATTGGGGCCGGCCTCGCGCACGCAGAATTCAATGTCCGGCGCGCCGCTGACCCGAACGGGCAGCGCGGAGTTTGGAGCAATCAACGCCGGATGCAGCGGGCTGTGCCGGCCGATCTCCTCGATGATCGGGCGCAGGACGCGTTTCCAGAAACGCCAGTTCCAACCCAGTTTGGCGTCTTCAGGCGAGAGAGCGCCGGGATTGTTGCCGCCGAAGTACACCAGCCCGCGGGCGCCGTTGATGATCGCCTGATACGTCATGAACCGTTCCTCGTGGCAGGTGGGCATCCGCAGGGTCTTGCCAGGTTTGAGCACGCCGCTCCAGGCAATCTGCAACACCATCCACACCGGCAGCCTGCCTTCGGCCACTTCCATGATGATGCGCGTGTGCTCGCCCACCAGGCTGGGCGTCTTGTTCGGCAGCAGCGAATGCGTGCCGGGCGGATAGCTGATCGGATAAATGTCCATGCCGATGATGTCCGAGGCGGCGTTGTAGGGACGCAAGGAGGCGACCGTGCCGCGCGGCGCCTGGATGGTCACCACCGGATGATGCGGATCGAGTTCCTTGAGGATGCGATAACCGCGCAGGAGCGGTTCGAGCGGCAGTTTGCCCCATTCGGGTTCGTCGGCGCCCTTCCACGCCAGCAGGGCCGGATGCGTTTTGAACTCGTTCACCACGCGGCGCAATAGGGCTTCGCGCTGCGTGTCTTCCGGTCGGATGCTCGCCAGCTCGCGCAAAAACGGCCAGCAGTACATTCCGTTTCGGGCGGCCGCACGCATCCATTCGCGTTCCCTGGCCAGGGTCGCTTCGTCCCAGTTGCGACCCATCGGGCCGGTGCGGATGAACAGACCACCGGCCTCCGCCAGCTCGCGCAGGCCGTTTTTACCTTCGGGGGTTTTACCGTCCGGCGGCGGGCCGGTCGTGAAGCCGATGGGGAAGACCGGTCGGCCGTTCAGAACCAGAACCAGGTTGGAATTGACGGTGACGACGTTGCCGCGGTTCGGTGCGCTCTCAGCGCGAGACGGTCCGGTCAACAACAGACACGCAGCCAGGATCGTGCTCGGATGGATGCCCGGATGCCGATGGGCCGGGACGCGAGAACGTGGGGCATAGGAACGCCGCAGTCGCCTGTGCCGAGGGCCCGTGCGGAACGAACCACTGCGCCAGGTGCGCGCCGGCCGCCACAGGAGCAGGACTCGTCCCGGTTGGCGGTGGCCCCGCCCGCGAGGTCCGTCGCATTGCTGCAGGCCCGAACTCATGCGCGTGGTTAGACGCTTTAAGGCTGGAATCGGCTCCGGGCGCGGTCAATAGACGGTTTTCCCCGCGGTTTGATACTTTTCGAACGATTCACCGGGGAGGCGCATTTTTCGGGTCAAAAACATTTGACCGCTGTGAATTTGCGGCGGTAACACTTCCATCGGGTTGAAAAGAAACGGGATCGAATCGCGTCGAGCCATGAAACTCAATCGCAGGCAATTCCTCACTCACACCACGGTCACCGGAGCGGGTCTGGCGTGGGCCGGATCGAAACTGGCCACGGCGCTGGCGGCGCAGAGCGCGCCGGCGGCGATGATCCCGAGCGGTGACAAGCCGGCCTTGTTGGGCGGCAAGCCGGTTCGGACCAGGCCGTTCCCGGATTGGCCGGTGTTCGACGTGCGCGAGGAGCAGGCGCTGCTGGAGGTGCTCCGCAGCGGCAAGTGGTTTCGCGGCTACGGTCAGACCGTGGACCGGTTCGAGCGTGCGTTTGCGGAGCTGACCGGGGCGAAATTTTGTCTAGCCACCGCCAGCGGCACGGCGGCGTTGACGACGGCGCTGGGCGCGCTGGACATCGGTCCGGGTGACGAGGTGATTTTGCCGCCCTTCACGTTCATCGCCACCTACAACGTCGTGGTGCTCAACTACGCGTTGCCGGTGTTTGTGGATGTGGATGTGCGAACCTTCCAGTTGGACGCGACGAAGCTGGAGGCGGCGATCACGCCGCGCACGGCGGCGATTCTGCCGGTGCATCTGGGCGGCGCGCCGGCCGACATGGACAAGATTCTGGAGATTGCCGGCCGGCACAAAATCCCGGTGATCGAGGATGCCTGCCAGTCGCATCTGGCGGAGTGGCGCGGGCGCAAGGTGGGCACGCTGGGTCTGGCGGGTTGTTTCAGTTTTCAGGCTAGCAAGAATCTCAATTCCGGCGAAGGCGGCGCGTTGCTGAGTCAGGACGAAGCGTTCATCGAGCAGTGTTATTCGTTCCACAACCAGGGGCGTGTGCGCAAACCCGGCGCCTACAAACCCGAATACTCGGCGTCGCGCGGCTCGAATTTGCGTCTGACCGAATTCCAGGCGGGGTTGCTTCTGGCGCAGATGACGCGTTTGGAAGCGCAAGCCCGGGCGCGCGCCGACAACGCGCGCTATCTGATCGGCGCGTTGCGCGAAGTGCCCGGCATCGTGCCGGCCGTCGAGCATGAGGGCTGCACCTTCAACGCCTATCACCTCTTCATGGCCCGTTATCTCAAAGAACATTTCGACGGATTGGATCGGGCGAAGTTCCTGAAGGCCATTGACGCCGAGGGCATCCCGTTCCGGGCGGGTTATTCGCCGATGAACCGCGATCCGCACGTTCGGGCGCTGGTCAAGAACCGGCATTACGGGCGCCTTTATCCGCCCGAGGTGCTCGACACCTGGGAGGAGCGCAACCAGTGTCCGCAAAACGATCTGCTCTGCTCGCAAGCCATCTGGTTCAGCCAGAATCTGCTCCTGGGCACGCATCAGGACATGGACCAGATCGTCGAGGCGTTGCGCAAGATTCAGCGACACGCCGCCGAGCTGGCCAGGGCGTGATCCGGACGTTCAGCCGCCGGGCGCGCTCCACGGTTTGAAGGTTGATGTTCCAGCATGTGTCGGTACCCAGAACCATGAAAACGTTGCGTTCGAAATCGCTGTTCATTCTCAGCGTCGCGCTGCTGACGATCGTGCCAACAGGCGCGCCCGCGGAGCAGGAGCTCGTCGTGCCAGATGGGCGTGCCTACACCGGAAAGAAGCTCACCGCCCGAGTGTTCAACTCGGGTTTTCCCGAGGGGCACGACACCTACAACGGCATGGGCACGGGCAGCGACGGCAAAATTTATTACATCATCAGCTCGGAATCCTACGACGTTGGGGCAAAGATGTTTTGCTTCGACCCGGCGACCGAGAAGATCCGTTATCTGGGTGACATCACCGAGGCGTGCGGCGAGAAAGGGCTCAAAGCCGTCCCGCAGGGCAAAAGCCACGTCAACTTCGTCGAGGCCAACGGCAAGCTCTACTTCGCCACGCACATCGGCGTGTATGCGAACATCGGTGGCGAGGATACGCTCGGGCCGCCGCCGCCCGGCTACAAACCCTATCCGGGCGGGCATTTTCTGGCCTACGACCTCAAGAGCGGCAAATTCGAGGATCTCGACCTCAACCCGAATCGCGACGGGATCATTTCCATGGCCATGGACACGCGGCGGGGACGGCTCTACGGGCTGACCTGGCCGAGCGCGCATTTTCTGCGGTTCGATCTGGCGACGCGACAGTTGCGCGATCTGGGCCCGATCCCGAGTCGCACGCCGGGCATCCGGTTGTATCGCGGGCTGTGCCGGGCGCCGATCGCCGATCCGGAGGACGGCTCGGTTTACTTCACGACGATCGAAGGGCTCATCGTGCGTTACGTTTACGAGCGCGACGCGCTGGAGATTGTCGAGGGCGAGGACATGAAGAAGGACTACTTTGGCTGTTACGACCCGGCCGAGCCCGGCCACATGGGCTACAACTGGCGGCAGACCTTCTGGCATCCGAAAGAAAAGATCATTTACGGCGTGCACGGCAATTCGGGTTACCTGTTCCGATTCGACCCGCGCGGGCCGCGGGTGGAAGTGCTCGAGCGGCTCACCTCCGAGCCGTCCAAGCGCTGTGGCATGTATGACCAGTTCAGCTTCGGTTACCTGGGCTTTGCGCTGGGCCCGGACCTCGAGACGATTTATTACCTGACCGGCGGCCCGATCTACATCAACGGTAAGCGTTTGACCGGCAAGGCCACCACCGCCAAAGGCGAGGCCAAGGGCCTGGAAAACCTGCACCTGGTGACCTGGCACATTCCCACGGCGACCTATACCGACCACGGGGCGGTCTTTTACGAGGACGGCCAGCGCCCGCTCTACGTCAACTCGATCGCCATCGGGCCGGACGGCAGCGTCTATTCGTTGGGCCGTGTGACCGAGGGCGGCAGGACCCGGACCGATCTGTTCCGCATCCCGCCTGTGGTCAAAAAGGGCGGGCGCTGAACGCTGCCGGGACGTTCCTCCGTAACGGCCCGGAAGCATCGTTTCGGCTGGCGTTCGGGCCGCGCCTGCGGGCAAAATGCCCGCACGATGCACACCGGTGAACAGCAGCCGTTGGCGCGATCCGAACCGGCCTCCGCAGCTCCGATGCGGGCCGGCGGCTGCGGTCTGGCGCGCTGGCTGGCGACGCCCAACCGCCGCATCGCCGCGCTGGCGGCGACGGTCTTTGCGTTGGATCAGCTCACCAAGCTGATCGTGTTGGAGCATTTGCCGCCGGGGACCGAAAAGGTGGTCGTGCCGGGCTTTTTCAAATTCGTCCACTGGGGCAACACCGGAGCGGCGTGGAGTCTGTTCCGCGGCAACAACGAACTGCTGGCGGTGGTGGCGCTGGTGGCGCTGCTGGTGCTGTTGCTGGTGCGACATCATTTCGAGGCGCACACGCGGGTCGGGCAGTGGGCGTTCGGTCTGATTTTCGGCGGGATCGCGGGCAATCTGCTCGATCGGCTCCTGCCCGGTCGTCAGCAGGTGATTGATTTCGTGCGGTTCTACATCGAGCCGCGCGGCGGGGGCGAGATCGGTTTCCCCGCATTCAACGTTGCTGACAGCGGCATTTGCATTGGCGTGGTGCTGGTGTTCTGGATCACCTGGCGCAGCGATCGTGCCCCGGGTTCAGCCGCCGGCCCGCTCAAGAATTGAACGCGCCCGTGCTGACTCCGCCCTGCCGCCGTCGGGAAGCCGCGTTGCGCCCGCGGCGCGCCGCACTGGCAACGCTCTCACCGACCTTCTGATGAGCAAAGGCGTTCTGCTGGTCAATCTTGGCTCGCCGGACTCGCCCTCGGTCCGGGATGTGCGCCGGTATCTGAACGAGTTTTTGATGGACCCGCGGGTGATAGACGTGCCCTGGTTGCTGCGCCGGTTCATCGTTGGGATGATTTTGCTGCGTCGGCCGAAGGAATCGGCGCACGCCTACGGCAAGATCTGGACGGCTGAAGGCTCGCCGCTGATCGTCACCACGCGGCGCTTGCAGGCCGAGCTGCAACAGCGGTTGCCCGTGCCGGTGGAGGTCGCCATGCGCTACCAGAATCCGTCCATCCCCCACGCGGTGCGGGCGCAGGCGGCCCGGGGTGTGCGCCAACTACTGTTGATTCCGCTGTTCCCGCATTACGCGATGTCGAGCTACGAAACGGCCGTCGAGCGCGTCCGTGCGGTGGTCCGGCGGCTGGCGCCGCAGATGCAGTTGCGCGTCCAGCCGCCGTACTTCGAAGCGCCCGATTACATCGAGGCGCTGGTGGCCAGCGCGTCGGAGTATCTGGCGCGCGGTTACGACCACCTGCTGTTCAGCTATCACGGCGTGCCGGAACGCCAGATCCGCGAAACCGATCCGACCGGGCGGCACTGCCTGAGCGCGCCGGATTGCTGTCAAACCGACGGTCCGGTGCTGGCCCGTTGTTACCGGGCGCAATGTTTGCGCACCACCGCGGCATTTGTGAAACGAGCCGGCGTGCCGGATGGCCGTTATTCGGTGGCGTTTCAGTCGCGGCTGGGCAAAGACCCCTGGTTGCAGCCCTACACCGATGCGGAGCTGGTTCGGTTGGCGCAGGCGGGCAAACGTCGGATGCTGGTGATCTGCCCGGCGTTTGTGGCCGATTGCTTGGAAACGCTCGAAGAAATCGGCTTGCGCGGTCGGGAGAGCTTTCTTGCCGCCGGCGGAAGCGAATTTACCCAAATCCCCTGCTTGAACACGCATCCGCTCTGGGTGGCGACACTCGAACGGATGGTCCGCGAATTCCTCGAGGACACCGCGGGCTGAAAGCCTCACTCTTTGCCCGTGCCGGCGCCGGCGTTCTGTGAAGCGTCGGATGGGGCCGGTGAGCCGCTCGCCGCTGACGACGCGTTCTCGGTCGCAGGCCCCGAGCGATATTCGATGACGCTGACTTTTTCGAGTGTCACCAGGCCGCCGCCGAGCATGGGTCGGAGCACTTCCAGGAACGCGTGAATCTTTTCTTCGCTGTCCACGATTTCGATGACCAACGGCAGGTCCAGTGAAAGACGCAGAATTTTGGCCGTGTGCAGACGGCTGGATTTGCCAAAGCCCATCAGGCCGCGCAGCACCGTGGCGCCGGCCAGGTGCAGCTCACGTGCTTTGAGCACGATGGCCTCATAGAGCGGGCGGTGTTCCCACCGGTCGCTCTCGCCGATGAAAATCCGCAACAGGACCGCGTCATGTGGAATGTGCATGGGGCGTACTCCGTTGATCGGCACCGGTCGCGCACAGGGCCGGTCGAGCGAATGGGGGTGGACGATTGTCGTTCATCGCAATCTGCGGCTGAGGATCGCCAAAAGCGCCGTGCCCAGCAAATAGCCCAGCCACGTCGCCAGCAAACATCCGAAGACCGACAACAACACGTTCGCGCCGGCGTAAAACCATTCCCCGTCCCGCAGCAGGTTGAGCGTCTGGAGGCTGAACGACGAGAAGGTGGTGAATCCGCCGCAGAGCCCGATCATGAAAAACTCCGTCGTGAACGCGCGCCCGTGCGGGCTCAGCGGTCCTTCGGGCTGCGTCAGCGCGCCGAACAGACCGATGACGAACGAGCCCAGCAGGTTGACCAGCAGCGTGCCGGCCGGAAAGGTCTCGAACCGGGCCGACACCACGCCGTTGAGCCAGTAGCGGCCCACTCCGCCCAACGCACCGCCCAATCCAATCCAAAACCACGCCGGCATGGTGGCTACGGGTCGGGCGGGGCCGAGGGCGCGCTCACGCGAACCAGCGGACGCAACCGCTTGAGCGTGGCCGGACCGATGCCCGGCACCGCGTCGAGGTCCTCAACGCGCTTGTAGGGCCGGTGCGCGATGATGCGTCCGGCCAGCACCGGGCCGACGCCCGGCAGCGATTCCAGCTCGGCCTGACTCGCCGTGTTGAGGTCCAACGGCTCGGTGCGGGCCGCGGAGGATCGTTTGGTGGTTCGGCTCGGGCTGGCCGGGGCCGATTGGATTTCCGCAAAGCTCACGCGCGGGAACAGGTTGGTGTTCCAGACGCCGCGTTGTTGTTCGCGGGCGGCGAGTTCGAGGTTTTTGAGCTGGTTCAGAAACGTTGCCGAGCGTGGTCCGCCGGGCCAGTTGGCGCGCAGACCGTGGATACGGGCCAGGCCGTTGGCGACCAGTGCCTCAGCCAGGTTCGTGTTGTTCACAAAAACCACCGCGTAAAAACGCGCCAGCCGGCCGCGCCCCATCGCGTTCTGCCATCGGGTCAGAACCGTGAACTCATTCGTGCCCAGGAAGCGGCGCGTAAAATCCGCCGCCAGCTTTGCCGCGTGCGGAACGTTCGTCACCGAGATCCCGAAATACACGGCCTGATCGTGTACCCGGTCGGCCAGCGCCGGGTCGCCCTCGGGCGCATCCACAAAGTAGAGCCGGAACGCGTACTCCCGATCGCCCCGCAGCGCGTGGAAACTGTCGCCGTCCAGAAACGCGTCCGGCAGCAGCCGGCAGCCTTCGAGCCTTTCCCACCGCACCTCGGTGCTGCCGGGCTGACGCTGCTGTTGAGCCTGGAGCCCGGACGTGCCGAGGCTCAGACCACAGGCCAGCAGCGCGCCGCTCACGAGCACCCGGGCCGTGCGGCAACGCGCGAACCCGCGCTGAAGCTGTGGTGCCCAATCAGCTGTTTGCACCCGGCCATTATGCGTCCGGACGCCGCGTGTGCCAGAAAAACTCCGATCGAAAACGCAAAAAAAATTGAATTCGGCGACTCGAGTGCAGCCGCGGGCTGACCGCATTTCGATTCGCGTCCGGGAAGATTTGAATCGTACGGACGTCCCCGGCGCGAGCGCATCCGATTCGCCGGGGATCGAGGCCGGATTGACAACCAGCGCTACCGGCCCGCCTGGACCGGTTGGGGGACGGGTTCGACCCAGATGAGTTTGGCCAGCTGTTCGCTGATGGCCAGCCGCGCGTTGCAAATCTGGCAGATGAAATGGGTCTGATTGGTGAGCAGCCGGATGATTTGATCTTCGCAAAAGCCCAGCTCGCGCAGCCGATCCTGAACCTCCGGCGCAGCGCAGAGACGTCGGATGCGCACCGCCACGCCGGCGCGGACGGCCGTCAGGGGACAGAGTTCGCAACGTTGCGTTTCAGAGCCGCAGGCCTGGGCTGTTCGGTTCGCGCTCATCGTTTGTCTGGCAACACCCTGCGCCAACGCGCCGGATTCACCACACCGTTTTTGCTTTTCCTTTCGCATCATTTGCACAACGGCGCTCCGGGCCATTGACCGGAATCAAAGGTCGGCTCGAAACGCGGCCGCGGCCTGCCACCCGGCCCGTGGCCGATGGATCGGAGCGGCGGGAGCAGAGAGGCGGGGGAATTTTGCGGTTTGAATTCCGATCTGAAGCGTTCATGCTGCCGGCGCATGAGGACTGCCGGTTTGGGTCGAATCGTCTGGGCGGCCTTGCTTTTGCCCCTGAGCGGCCTGGCCGCTTCGGATTCGGTGTTGGTGCGGGTTGAACAGCTCGAACAGGCCGGGCAGTTCCGCGAAGCGGCCCTCATGCTCTCGAACGCGTTGCACCAGGCCGGACGCAACGCCCGACGCCGGCTGGAGTTGGAATTCGAGCTCGACCGGCTCGAACGCATCCGCAAGGACTTTCCGCTGAGCCGTGAGGCGCTCTTTGCCCAGGTGCGCGCCGCGGTTCGGGATGTGACGCCGGAGGAGTTTGCCCAATGGCTCGCCGAAGGCCGCTTTGACTCGCGCGTTATTGACGGGCAAACGCGCTTCATGCGTTCGAGCGTGCGAAATCTCTTCTATCGCCACCCGGAGCTGGAGTCGCGTCGCCTCAACGCGCGGGATCCAGGGCCGGTCGAACGCGCTCGACTGGAGACCTGCCGCGCGATCCTGGCCGCCGCGCAGACGCAGGCCGCGCCGTACGTGTTACCGAAGCGTTTCCACGTCGAGATGGTCGTTACCGTGCGCACAAATGCGGCGCCGGCGGGCGCACCGTTGCGCTGTTGGCTGCCCATCCCGCGGGAATATCCGTTCCAGCGAGATTTCAAGCTGTTGGGCTCCGAGCCACCGGCGAAAAAAATCAATCCGCCCCAGAGCCCGATTCGTGCCGTGTACCTGGAACAACCTGCCCGGGCCGGCGCGCCCACGCCCTTCCGCATCGAGTACGAATACACCGCCTGGGGCGTGCGGTTTTTGATCAACCCCGAGACCGTGCGTCCTGTGAATCCGAAAGACCGTCGGATCTCGGCGTGGTTGCGGGAGGCGCCGCATGTCGAGTTCACGCCGCAGATGCGCGCCCTGTCGGCGGAAATCCTCGGCGGCGAGACGCATCCGTACCGGGTCGCCAAACGGTGCTACGACTGGATTGTCTCGAACATTCGCTACAGCCTGGCGGTCGAGTATTCGACCCTTCGCAACATCAGCGAGTACTGTCGCACGCGTCGGTACGGCGATTGCGGCCAGGAAGCGCTGCTGTTCATCACCCTGTGCCGGCTCAACGGCATTCCGGCCCGGTGGCAATCGGGCTGGAACACCTTTCCCGGCGACGAGGACATCCACGACTGGACCGAGATCTGGCTCGAGCCCTACGGCTGGATGCCGGTGGATCCGTACATGGGCATCTGGGCGAGCCAGTACGTGCGGACGCTCTCGGCGGACGAAAAGCGGCTGATCAAGGACTTTTACTTTGGCGGGCTGGATCAGTGGCGCATGGCCGCCAACAGCGATCATTCCCGGGAGCTGCGTCCCCGCAAGCGCGCTCCGCGCTCCGACAACGTGGATTTCCAGCGCGGCGAACTCGAATGCAACGGCCGCAACCTTTATTTCGACCGTTTCAATTACGACTTCACGGTCCGCGAAATCGCTCCGGCCGGTCCCTGAGCGCCGCGCAGGGCGATCCGACCCGCGCTGCCGACCTTTCGGGCTTTTACTCGACCACCTCGCTGGCGCACTCGGCGATGGCCGGATGGGGGATTGCGCAGAAGCGTTTGACCGCCAACACGAACGCCTTCGGGGTCAATCCCCCCGCCACGGGCAGATCCCAGGTGAAACTCAGAATGTCGTTCTTGCCCACCACGGCGCGCACGATGATGTACTCGGCGTTGATGCGGTTGACGGCCTGCAAGCGTTCCAGCTCGGTGCTCTCGGGCTTGAACCCGAACAGCGCGACCAGTTGAATCCGGTCCTTGCGCTCCTGGTTGGGCAACACCAGGCATTTGACCCGGTCGTGCACGCGCAGGTCGCCGTCCTGATCATAGCTGGTTTCCATGAACGCGGCGTCGAGCACGGACTTGAGCCGTTCCTTGGACAGATTCTCGGGCGTGATGAGTTCTTCGGTCATGGGCAATCTTTCCTTTGTCAGTGGTCAGTGTCGAACGCAGCCGCACGGCGAATGCCGATCCGCCGGGACAAATCGGGAGGGAAGCGCTTCGGATTCCGGCTCGACCTGTCGGTGCAACCGTGACGGCGCCGGACACCGGGCGCAAGCCCAATTTGTGGCGGCGCTGCCGACCGACCAAACGAGCCGGCGCGCGCGGTTTCGACCTCGCGCACATCATCATGTGGGTTGCCCGGGCCGCGGATTTGGCCAAAGAAAGCGGTGAGCGCCGAAGAACACTCAGACGCATCGGATGGCCTTTTCAGCTTCGAATGCGCATGGTTGGCAAACGGGATGAAGTCCAGATTCGACCCGCCCGAGGGCGCGCGTGGTGGCGGGCCGCGTTGTGGACGGCCTGCGCACTGCTCCAGGGCGGGCTGGTGCGGCTGGCCGCTCTGCTTTTGACAGCCGCTCCGGGCGGCATTGTCTGCGGGTTGCAAGCGAGCGACGCGCAGGCGGCCAGTCTGCCCTCCGCCGGCAGACTCCGCGCCGGCACGATCGTGCAGTTGACCTCCGATGGCGGACACTACGTGCAACCGAGCTGGTCGCCGGACGGGCAGTGGATTGCGTTTGCTCGGGCGGGTTTTGGGAGCATCGAGGTGATGCGGCCCGACGGCACCGCGCGGCGGCTGCTGGTCAATGCGCCGCGCGCCGGGTATCGCTTCGCGTGGTCGCCCGACAGCCAGGAAATCGCCTTCCTCACGGTCAGCCAGCAGGACCAAACCCGTCGTTACCAAATTCGACTCGTCGAGATTCAATCCGGTCGGGTGCGAACCGTTGCCGATGCGACCGAGGAATTGTCCCCGCCACAATGGGAGGTGGGCGAATCGGGCCGGCGGCCCGTCTGGGCCGTGTTTCCCGACGCCGCGCCATCGAACTGGCGACGCCAGGCCGGCGCGTTCGAATCGCTCAGGCGCTCCGGGCCCAAACCACCGCTCGCCGACGGCACGCTGGTGTTTTATCGCGACGGGCAGGTGTGGCTCTGGCCGGTCGGAAAGGACCGGCCGCAACGCTTGAGTCGCGAACGGGGATTGAATCCGGTGCGCTCGCCCGACGGAGCGGGCATTGTGTTTTCTGAGCTCAACACGTTGATGGTGGTCAACGCCGACGGAACGGAATTGCGCGAGCTGACGCGGGGACATCATCCGGCCTGGTCACCGGACGGGTCCAAGCTGGTGTTCACCGTGGCGCGGGATGACGGGCATCGGATCATCAGCAGCGACCTGTGGGTGATCAACACCGACGGGACGGAGCACGCGCCGTTGACGTACACCGACGACGCCATGGAAAGCGAGCCGGACTGGTCGCCGGACGGACGGCGAATCGTGTATCGGCTCGAAAACAACGGTCAGATATGCGTGCTGCAACTGGAATGGTGAACCGGCGCGGCCGGCGGTTGGCACGACGATCTTCCCGGCGGCTGTGGCCTTTTGTGACGGGCGCGTTGGCGTTTGGCGTCCTGTGCGCCCCGGCCCCGGAGCTGAGCGGACGCAAGGTGGTGATTGATCCGGGCCACGGCGGCTCGGACCCGGGCGCGACCGGTTACGATGGACCGGGTTATCCGAACGAGGAGGATTTCACCCTGGCGGTCGGGCTGAAACTGCGCACGCTGCTGCAAAACGCCGGTTGTACGGTGGTCATGACGCGCACCACCGACACGACGGTGGATTTGTACGCGCGCCGCGATCTGGTCAACGCCGAGAACCCGCACGCCTCGCTGTGCATTCATTGCAACAGCGCCACCGCCAGCGCCCAGGGCACGGAGACCTACTGGTGTCTGGACAACTGCAACGGCGACGCGGCGGCCGATCAGGACCTGGCCACCAAGGTCCAGAACCGCCTGATCCAGTTCCTGGCCCGGCCCAACCGCGGCGTCAAACGGGCCAACTTCGTGATGTGCTCGCCCGCGCCGCCCTCCTGCCTGGGCGAAATGCTGTTCATTTCCAACCAGGAGGAATTCAACATCATCAACAGCACCTCCGGCCAGGATAACGCCGCTCGCGCATTCTTCTATGCCACGCTGGATCGCGTCGGCGTGAGCGCCCCTTCGGCGCCGAGCGGCCTCACCGCCACGGCGGTTTCGGCCAGCCAGATCAACCTCAGTTGGAACGACAATTCCGGCCTGGAAGACAGCTACAAGATCGAGCGCGCCACTTCAGCCGGCGGTCCGTGGACGGAGATCGCCACCGCCGGCGCCAACGCCACCAGTTACGCCAACAGCGGTCTGAGCGGCGGCACGACCTACTACTACCGGGTGCGAGCGTTCGATTCGGTGTTGGGCAACTCGGCGTATTCGGGCGTGGCCAGCGCCACCACACAGGTCAGCGGTGCGCCGAGCATCGTCACCCAGCCCCAGAGCCGGACGGTCAATCCCGGCAGCACCGCGCAGTTCAGCGTGGTGGCCACGGGCAATCCGCCGCTGAGCTATCAGTGGCGTCGCAACGGCGTCAACCTGGCCAACGCCGGCAAGTTCAGCGGCGTCAACACCGCCACGCTGACTATCACCAACGTGCAGCAAACCGAGGCGGGCAACTACGACGTGATCGTCAGCAACCCGGTCGGCTCGGTCACCAGCGCCACCGCTGCACTGGCTGTCAACACCGTCGTGGCGTTCTTCGAGACCTTCGAGTCGGGCAACCTCAACAACTGGGCCACCGCGATCACGGACGCGACGCCGGCGGCGAGCGACCTGAACATTTCCACCGCGCAGAACCACACCGGCGGCGGCAGTTACAGCGCGCGGGTGGACATCTCGACCGACCGAATGTACCGGAACATCGGCGCCAGGATCACCGGCCGTGGACGATTCAGTTTCTGGCTCTACGACAGCACCCAGACGCGCGCCTTTGCCGAAGTGCGCTCCTACACCGGCAACGCGTTCAACAGCGGCGGACTGCAACAATTGCTGGCGGCGGGCAAATACAACACCGTGACACTGCCCGGCGAAACTTACGACGGCACCAAATACCAGGGCCGCATCGCCTCCGGACCGAATTCCGGCTGGTTCAACCTCAACGCCCCCGGTGCGCCCAGCCGCTCGACCGGCTGGCACAAATTCGAGATCGAACGCCTTGCCGACGGCAGCACCGTCAACTGGTACGTGGACGGCGTGCTGGCGCGCAGTTTCACCGGCCTGAACTCGCCCGGATGGGATTCGGTGGTGATCGGCTCGGTCGGCACCGGCAGCACCACCGGCGAAGCGTGGTTCGACGATCTGTTGGGCGAGTACTACGATCCGCCGGTAATTGTCAACTCGCCGGCCAGCCGCACCAACCCCGCCGGCAGCACCGCCACATTCACGGTGGTGGCCACCAACACCGTCACCGGCTTCCAGTGGCGCAAAAACGGCGTGCCGCTGAGCGACGGCGGACGGGTTTCGGGCGCAACGACGCCCGCGCTGGTGATCAGCAACCTCACCGGCGGCGATGCCGCGGGCTATGATGTGGTGGTGAGCAACGGCGCCGGGCCCGCGTACAGCGCCGCCGCACAACTCTGGGTCGCCCCGGCCATCCTGTCTGAGCCGTCGAGCCGCACCAACCTGCCCGGCAGCGCCGCCAGCTTCACGGTCGTCGCCGACGGCCAGACCCCGCTGTCGTTCCGCTGGTTCAAGGACGGCAACCCGCTCGCCGACGGCGACAAACTCAGCGGAACGACCACCGACACGCTGCTGATTGCCGCCGTCGGTCATGGTGATGAAGGCGCGTATTCGGTCGTGGTGAGCAACACCGCGGGCACGGTCACCAGCGCGGCAGCCACGCTCACCGTCGCCGATCCGCCCCAGATCCTCGCGCAACCGCAAAGCCGGGCCGTCGCCGCCGGCAGCGACGTGACCTTCAGCGTGCTGGCGAGCGGCACGCCGCCGTTGAGCTATCAATGGCGGTGGAACGACGAACCGATCCCCGGCGCCACCGCCAGCAGTTACACACGCACCAACGTGCAGCCGGCCGATGCCGGACGCTACTCGGTCGAAGTCACCAACGCTGCAGGCGCCGCGATCAGCGAGGATGCCCTGCTGACGGTCAATTCGCCTCCGTCGCTTCCGCCGTTGGCCGACTGGACCGTGCACGCCGGCCAGCCGATCGTCTTCAGCGTGCCGGCCAGCGATCCGGATGCGGGTCAGACGCTCACCTTCAGCCTGGATGCCGGCGCGCCGCCTGCCGCGACGATCCATCCGGCCAGCGGCCTGTTCACGTGGCTCACCGGACCGTCCGACGCCAACACCACCAACACCATCACCGTGCGGATTTCCGATGACGGGACACCGATGTTGAGCGCGACCGCGACGTTCACAGCCACGGTGGTCCCGCCGCCGGCGGTGCTTTCGATCCAGGTCGAAGACGGCACCGTGACGATGTTCTGGAGCGCCATCCCGGGCCGGAGTTACCGCGTCGAATTCAAAGCCGATTTGCCCGGCGGTGATTGGACGGCCGCTGCGCCGGCGCTGACCGCGAGCAATTCGATCGCCGTCTATTCGGAAGCGATTTCGGCTTCGCAACGCTTCTATCGCATCTTGGCCCTCGAACCTTCGCCCTGACGCGGCCCGGCTTTGTGACGTAGCGGCGGCCGATCGGTCGCGCACGTCCGGGCCGTCTCTCAAAAGGTCGGGCCCGACCGTTTCCAGCCGCTGATTCGCCGTTATCGGCGTTCAGCAGACCCGGTGAGCGCGGTGGGGCGGGCGGATTTCGCCGAAAAGAAAGGTTGCCTGCCCTGGGCGCTTTGTTACCCTGCCGGTCCGTTTTGCCTTCAGGCCGAACGCCTGGGGCAGAAGGCCCGAACCTGACACGTTCGTGGACAACGGCCTTTGCCCGCACCCGGGTGGGTGCGGACCGTGTGCGCAACGGCGCAGGCGGGCGGCCACAACAACATCAAACGTAATCCCGTGTTTCCGCGGGATGCCCTGTGCGCGATGGCGACCGGGCCGTGCTCGATCCGGGCCCGCCCGGCACAACCGCACGCCCCGCAGGGTTCGAACAAAGGAACAGTGTGCTGAGCATCGGTATTGCAGAATTGTTGGAAGCCGGGGTTCATTTCGGACACCAGACGCGTCGGTGGAACCCCAAGATGAAGCCCTTCATCTTCGACGCGCGCAACGGCATCCACATCATTGACCTGAGCAAAACGCTCGCGCAGTTGGAAACGGCCTGCGAGTTTCTCGACCGGCTGGTGCGCAAGGGCGGCAAGGTGCTGTTTGTGGGCACCAAAAAACAGGCGCAACAGGTCGTGCGCGAAATCGCGCAACAATGTCGCCAGTACTACGTGACCGAACGGTGGCTGGGCGGCACGCTCACCAATTTCGCAACCCTCAAACGCTCGATCCAGCGGCTCAAGGAAATCGAAAAGATGGAGGCCGACGGCAAGCTGGCCGACTACGGCAAACAGGAACAGGCCGTCATTCGCCGCGAAGCCGCCCGCCTGCACAAATATTTCGACGGCATTCGCGACATGGACCGCGAAGACAAGCTGCCCGGCGCGCTGTTTGTCGTGGACCTCAAACGCGAACACAACGCCGTGGCCGAGGCCCGCCGCAAAAAAATTCCCGTCGTCGCCATCGTGGATACCAATTGCGACCCGGAGCTGGCCGATTACCCGATCGTGGGCAACGACGACGCCATCCGTTCGGTGCGGCTGATTCTGGCCACCGTCGGGCAGGTAATCAGCCGCGCGCTGGCCGAATCCGAAGCCGGCGTGCCGGTTCAGACCGCCGCGGCGGCCGAACCCGCGCCGGAGACCGCCGGCGCGTCGCCCGCTTCGGCAGGCGCAGCCGCCCAGGTCGAACCGGTGATCCCCGGCGACGCAGCGTCCATGATCTAACCCGTTCGTCGAACGGCGATTCGATCGAACCAATTCGAGACTTTTTCCAACCCTATGAGTGAAATTACCGCTGCAACGGTGGCCAAACTACGTGAAATGACCGGCGCGGGCATGATGGATTGCAAACGCGCCCTGGTGGAAGTCGGCGGCGATCTGCAGAAGGCCATCGAAATCCTCCGCAAAAAAGGCGCGGCCACCGCCGCCATCAAGGCCGCGCGCGTGGCTCGCGAAGGCATGATCGCCCAGTACATCGCCCCGGGCGGGCGACTGGGTGTGCTGGTCGAAGTCAATTGCGAAACGGACTTCGTTGCTCGTAACGATCAGTTCCGCGCCTTTGCCGAGGAGGTGGCCCGGCGGTTGGCGGCCGACCCGGGTGCCACCTTCGAGACCGAGCGGCAGGAGCTGGTGGGCAAGATCCGGGAGAACATTCAAATCGCCCGACACGCCCGCATGGAAGTCCAGGGCCACGGGCTGATCGCCGGTTACATCCACACCGGCGCCAAAGTCGGCGTGCTGGTCGAAGTCGGCGCCGGCCAGGAGTCCACCGTCGGCCAGGAACTGTTCAAGCAACTGGTCAAGGACATCACCCTGCAGATCGCCGCGGCGCATCCGAACTGGGTCCGGCGCGAAGACGTGCCGGCCGAGATCATCGCCAAAGAACGCGAGATTGCGATGCAATCGGACCGTTTCAAGGGCAAACCACCACAGGCCCTGGCGCGGATTGTGGACGGGTTGATGGAAAAATTTTATCAGAGCTGCTGTCTGATGGACCAGGGGTTCGTCAAACAGAACTCCGAAATCAGCGTCAAAGATCACCTCGCCGCCATCGCGCGGCAACTGGGCGACCAGATCACCATCCGGCGCTTCGTGCGATTCCAGGTCGGCGAAGCCGCCTGAGTCGGGCCGGCGGGGAATCGCGACGCTGCAAGTACCGGCCGGAGCGGTATCCGGTTTCTGGAACGGCACCATGGCTTACAAAGACCTCACGCCGCCACCGGGCGGCAAGATCACCATGCAATCGGGCCGGCTGCTCGTGCCCGACCAGCCCATCATCCCGTTCATTCGCGGCGACGGCACCGGGCCGGACATCTGGGCGGCCAGCCAGCAGGTCTTCGACGCCGCCGTGCAGGAGGCCTACGGCGGCCGACGACGCATCGTCTGGTTCGAAGTTTTCGCCGGTGAGGCGGCCAAGGCGCGGTTCGACAACTGGTTGCCCGACGACACGATCGAGGCGTTCAAGGAATTCTTGGTGGGCATCAAAGGGCCGCTGACCACACCGGTCGGCGGGGGCATCCGTTCGCTCAACGTCGCGCTCCGCCAAACGCTGGACCTGTACGTGTGCCTGCGCCCGGTGCAGTGGTTCACCGGCGTGCCCTCCCCGGTCAAGCATCCCGAGAAGGTTAACATGGTCATCTTCCGGGAGAACACCGAGGACATCTACGCGGGCATTGATTATCAGGCCGGTTCGCCCGAGGCGGCCAAAATCCTCGCCTTCTTGGAACGCGAGCTGCCGGCGGCCTTCAAAAAAATCCGCTTCAACACCCGCCAGCGCGCCGAAGAATTCTGGGCCGCCGCCGGTGAACCGAATTTCCCCGCCGACGTGCAGGTCGGCATCGGCATCAAACCCGTCAGCTACAGCGGCAGCGTGCGCCTGGTTCAGGCCGCCATCCGCTACGCCATCGAACACCGCCGCAAAAGCGTCACCCTCGTCCACAAGGGCAACATCATGAAGTACACCGAGGGCGCGTTCCGCGACTGGGGTTACGAGACTGCCAAAAAATACTTCGGCGCCGTCGAACTCGACGGCGGCCCGTGGTTGCGCATCCCCGAGGGCAAACCCGGCGCCGGGCTCATCATCAAGGACGCCATCGCCGACATCACCCTCCAGCAGGTGCTCACCCGACCGGAGGACTTCGACGTCATCGCCACGCTCAACCTCAACGGCGATTATCTGAGCGACGCCCTGGCCGCGCAGGTCGGCGGCATCGGCATTGCCCCCGGCGGCAACATCAATTACGTCACCGGCCACGCCATCTTCGAGGCCACCCACGGCACCGCCCCCAAGTACGCCGGCAAAGACATGGTCAACCCCGGCTCGGTCATCCTCAGCGGCGAAATGATGCTTCGTTACCTGGGCTGGACCGAGGCGGCCGACCTGATCATCAAGGGCCTCAACGGCGCCATCGCCAGCAAACGTGTCACCTACGACTTCGCCCGGCTGATGGATGGGGCCACCCAGATCAAGTGCAGCGAATTCGGGCAGAACGTCATCGCCCACATGTGAATACGATCCCGGCTGCGCACCCGCCCGCGGCCCTCGGCTGAACATGCGCCGGACCGGTCACGCCCTTCGACGCGTGTGGCCGGCGCGTCTTCTGGCGCGCCATGAAACGGCCCTCGCTCTGGTGCTGATCCTGGAAGTGCTGCTGTTCAGCGCGCTGGGCCCGCGGTTCGGCTCGCCGGACAACCTCGCCGACATCCTGCGCCATTCCTGCGAGATCGGCCTGCTGGCGCTGGTGATGACGCCGGTCATTCTCAGCGGCGGCATTGATTTGTCGGTCGGCTCGTTGCTGGGTTTGTGCGCCATCGGTTTTGGCAAACTCTGGCGCGATGCCGGCTGGCCCATTTGGCTGGCAGCCCTGGGCGCGCTGGGATTGGGCGCGGCCGGCGGCGGCCTCAACGCGTGGTTGATCACCCGGATGCGGTTACCACCGCTGATCGTCACGCTGGGCACCTATTCGCTGTTCCGTGGACTGGCTGAGGCGCTCACGCGCGGTGTGGACACGTTCACCCGGTTTCCGTCGTCGTTTTTGTTCTGGGGACAGGACCGCTGGCTGGGCCTGCCGGCGCAGTGGCCGGTGTTGGCGCTGACGGCGCTGGGCGTCTGGTTGGCGGTGCATCGCACGCGCTTTGGCCGAGCCCTGCGGGCGATCGGGTTCTCGCCCGAAGGCGCACGGCACGCCGGCATTCCGGTCGAGGCGCGCCTGACGGTCGTGTACGTGCTGGCCGGTGTGATGAGCGGACTGGCCGCGCTGCTGTACACCGCGCGGCTGGGCCAGGCCAAAGCCGATGCCGGCACCGGCTACGAACTGTTCGCCATCACCGCGGTGGTGCTCGGGGGCACGAGCATTTTCGGCGGGCGCGGCTCGGTGCACGGCACGCTGCTGGGTGTGGCGGCCATCGCCGTGCTCAACAACGGCCTGGTCCACGCCCGCCAGCCGCGCGAGCTGGCCGGTGTGCTCACCGGCGCGCTGCTGATCCTGGCGCTGTGCATTTCGGTGCTGCCGGAGCGACTTTCACTCTGGCGCAACCGGCTGCGTCTTCGCCACAATCCGGCGCAAACCGCACCATGAAACCGATGCGTTTGCTCCTGATTCTGGTTGTCGCAGCCCTCGTTGGCGGGTGCAATCGAGCGCCTCGTTCCCCGTCGCAACCGGGCGCGCCCCGGCGCTGGACCATCGCCATGCTGCCCAAAAGCAAGGGCAACGCGTACTTTGTCTCCTGCAAAAAGGGCGCCGACCGTGCCGCGCAAGAGCTGGGTGTGGAGTTGCTCTTCGACGGGCCAACGGATCCGGACCCGGCCCGCCAGAACGAAATCGTCGAGAACTGGATTGCCCTGGGCGTGGACGCCATTGCCGCGGCTTGTGAAAACAAAGAGGGCATCTCGACGGCGCTGCGCAAGGCCCGCGCCCGCGGCATCCGCGTGATCACCTACGACGCCGACGCGTTGCCCGATGCGCGCGAGTTCTTCGTCAACCAGGCCACACCGGAGGGCATTGGCAACGCGCTCATGGACGAGGCGGCGCGGTTGTGCGGCGGCCGGGGCGAGTTCGCCATCATCACCGCCAGCTTAACGGCGGCGAACATGATCGAATGGCAGCGATGCATCGAGGCGCGCCGCGCCGCCCGGTATCCGGACATGAAAATGGTCGCGCTGCGTCCGTGCGACGATTTGAAGGACCGTGCCCAGAGCGAGGCCACGGCGCTGTTGAGCGCCCATCCGAATCTGAAGCTCATCATGGCGATCTGTTCTCCGGCCGTGCCCGGCGCGGCCGAAGCGGTCAAACAGGCCGGCAAAGCCGGCAAGGTGCACGTCATCGGCCTGGGCCTGCCGAGCGAAAACCGCCGCTACGTCAAAGAAGGCGTCACCGACACGGTCATTCTCTGGAAAACCGAGGACCTCGGCTATCTGACCGTTTACGCCGCCCACGCACTGCTGACCGGAACGCTCAAGCCCGGCGACACCAGCTTCCGCGCCGGTTCGCTTGGCCCCTTCACGGTTGAAGGCGACCAGATCCTGCTGGGCACGCCCTTTGCCTTCACCAAAGAGAACATTGATCAGTTCGATTTCTGAGCCCCGGGCTTTGCGGGCCGCGGTCCGCAACAGGAGGCGGGTTGGTACTTCTCAGGCAGGGAACAATCGCGGCGGCGTGACACGCCGCAATCGCGCCTGCGGCGGTCTCCCGTGCGACCCGGTGTAACATTTCCGGCTCCGGGACGTATCAGAGGGTGTATGAAAACCAAAACCCTGCTTGTGACACTGGCCGCGGCGCTGACCGCGGGGGGACTGCTCTGGGGCGTCGCGCACGCCACGGAGGGCTCGCGCGGGCCGTTCCGGCCCGGCCAACTGCTGCAACGGGCCGCCGAAGAACTCGGCCTGACCGAGCAGCAACGCGCCACCATCCGCGACGTGCTGGTCTCGGAAAAAGACACGCTCAAGGACCTGCTGACGCGGTTGCACGAGGCGCGCAAGGGCTTGCGCCAGGCCATCCGCGCCCAGGACGCCACCGAGGCGTCGGTCCGGGCCGCCGCCGCGCGTGTCGCGGCCGTCGAAGCCGAGCTGGCCGTCGAGCGCCTCAAGCTGTACCAGCGGATCAGCCCCATCCTGACCGCCGAACAGCGCGAACAGCTCGCGCAGTGGGAGGTGCGTTTGGACGAGTGGATCGAGCGGCTGATCGGGCGCATCGGCGAGCGGATCGCCGAGTAGGCGGGCGGGCCGGCAGATCCGCGCCGGCATCCCGGCCGCGCCGACCGTCTCCCGGGTGTTTTGTGCGTTGCACCGGGACGGCGGCCGGGCCTTGAATGGTCGCGGGACTCCGAGCGTGAACGATGATGCCGAACTGCTGGCGCGCATCCGAAACGGCGCGGTGGACGACTTCGCCGAACTGGTCCGTCGCCATCAGGGCCGCGTCTTCGCCACGTTGCATCGTTATGAGCGCGACCCGCACCGGCTCGAAGACCTGGCCCAGGAAACCTTCCTCAAGGCCTGGCGCGCGCTGGACCGGTTCGACGGTCGCGCGCCGCTGGAGCACTGGTTGGCGAGGATCGCCGTGCGGGTGGCGCTCGATCATTTGCGCCGCCAAAAACGTCGCCCGGCCGAGGTGGCGCTGTCCGAACTGGGTCAGGAGGCGCTCGAGTGGCTGGGCGCTGACGAGCCACGCCCGGCCCCGGATGCGCCCGCCGCGGCCGAGTTGCTGGATGTGGCCATGAGCCGGCTCTCGCCCGCCGACCGGGTCGTGCTGACGCTGCTCGAATTGGAAGAGCGCAGCGTCAAAGACATCGCGCAACTGCTCGGCGTCTCGGCGGTGGCGGTGCGGGTGCGCGCACTGCGGGCGCGACGGCGCTTGCGCCATGCGCTCGAACAACTGCTGAGACAGCGCTCATGAACAAATCGAAACTCGAAACTTTGTTTGCCGCAGCGCGGCGACTGCCGCCGCCGTTGCCCGAGCCGGGATTCGAGAACCTTGTGCTGGCGGCGGTGTGGCGGGAAGGTTCCGGGCCGTCGCAAGCCGAGGCCGGTTGGCTGATCGGTTTGGCCGTCTTGTTTACGCGCCTGGGCTGGGTCGCGGTGGTGGTGATCGTGGCTTGCCTGGCGACCGATGCGGTGGCGGCGAGGCTGCTGGGGATGCCGGGGCTGACGGACGGACTGGTGCAGCTCTCGGACCAGTGGCTGTTGAGCAGCGCGGGATTCTGACATGAAAAAACTCAAGCCCTGGCTGTTGTTGGTGCTGGTGTTTGCCGCGGGCGTGGCCGTCGGTGCGGTGAGCACGCGCCTGGCAGTGCGACAATTCATCCGCACGGCCATGGCGCATCCGGAAACGCTGCGCCAGCGCATCGAACGGGAGTTGATCCGGCAGTTGGATCTGACCGCCGAGCAGCAGCCACGGGTCGGCGCCGCACTGGCGCGGGCGCAGGAACGGATGCAGGCCTTGCAGGTCGAGTTTCAGCCGCGGCTGCGGGAGATCCTCGACGATGCCGCGCGCGAGATCAGCGCCACGCTCACGCCGGAGCAGCGCGAACGCTTTGAACAGTTTCGTGCCCGGCATCGCATCCGGGCGCTGCAGCGTTGAAACGCGGCGCGCAGCTCAGCGCCGCAACCGCTCGAACACTTCCTGCCAGCAGGTCGCTTCCGCCGCGTCACGAATCAACGGCTCGAAGCCGAATTTCAGGTACAGCCCGATGGCCGCCAGCCGCGCCGAGGACGTCGTCAGGTACGCGCGGCGGTGGCCCAACTCGCGCAGCCGTTGGCAGACCACGCTCAGCAGCACCTTGCCCAGCCCGCGGCCCTGGTATTCGGGCAGGATTGCCACCCAGTGCACGCGGCCCCAACCGCCGCCCTGGAACGTGTCGCTGAACCAGGCGCTGGCCGTGCCCACCACCGCGTCCTGGGGCGAGACGAGGTAACACTGACGTCGCGCCAGTTCGACGGTGTCGCTGCCGAACTGTTGCTCGAAGAGTTCCGGTGTGATGGTGTTCCACGGGTCGGCGAGCTGATGAATGCGCAGCCAGTGCGCCTGGTCGCCCGGCTGGAACCAGCGCACTGCAAAGCCGCGCGGCAATGGAAATTCGGGCAGCCCGTCCAGCGTGGGTCGCGTCATGACCAGGGGCAAATTCGTCGCGATGGCACTCATCGGAGCGGAGCGGGGCGGGGTTGGCGCGTGGGTTCGGGTCGTGTCAGGGCCGAGAAAACGGACAAAAAACTTGTTTCGTTGAGCTGCTTCGATAGCTTGGCCGGACTATGAAAGTTGAGTTTTACGGGCACGTTCGACAATACCGGAACATCCAGCAGGAGATTGACGCCAACATTCAAGAAGTGCTCTTGAGCGGGCAGTACGTGATGGGTCCGATGCTCAAGCGCTTCGAGAGCGAACTGGCCCGCTACTCGGGCACCAAATACGCCATCGGGGTGGGCAACGGTACCGACGCGATCTGGCTAACGCTCATGGCGTTGGGCATCGGCCCGGGCGACGAGGTGATCACGCATCCGAACACGTTTTTTGCGACGGCCGAGGCGATCTGGATTGCGGGCGCGACGGCGGTGTTTGTGGATTGCGACCCGCGCACCAAGTGCATTGACCCGGCGCGGATCGAAGCGGCGATCACCCCCAAGACCCGCGCGATCATTCCGGTGCATCTGTACGGCCAGTGCGCCGACATGCTCGCGATCAAGAAAATCGCCGACAAGTACAACCTGCGGCTCATCGAGGACAACGCCCAGGCCATCGGCGCGCACGGCAACGGATTCAAGATCGCCGAGCTGAGCGACGCGGCCACGACCAGCTTCATCATCCAGAAAAACCTCGGCACCTTTGGCGACGGTGGTGCGGTGGTGACCAACAATCCGGAGATTGATGCCCGGGTGCGCAAGCTGCGCAATCACGGCTCGACCCGGCGCAACGTCCACAGCTTCGGCTTCAACAGCCGGCTCGACGATCTGCACGCCGGAGTACTCAGCGCCAAGCTCCGGCACATTGATGCCTGGAACGATCTGCGTCGGAAATGGGCGGCCCGCTACAGCGCCGGGCTCAAGGACTGCCGCACGATTGATCTGCCGGTCGAGCTGCCCGGTTACCGGCACGTCTATCACCTCTACGTCATCGAAACCAAGAAACCCGAGCACCGCGACAAGTTGCTCGATTTCCTGATCGCCAACAACATTGACGCCAAGACCCACTACTCGATCGCAATCCATCAACAAGAGGGTTTCCCCTGGGGCAAGGGCGCACGGCTGGTCGGTTCACTGGCCAATGCCGAGCGCAACGCCGCCTGTTGCATCAGCCTGCCCATGTACCCGGAACTGACCGAAGAGGAAGTGGATTACGTCATCGCCAAGGTCAAGGAATGGGACAAGGCCAACGCCTGAACCCGCACCGCCGGCACGCCCGGCCACCCCGCCGCGTCGCCACCGCCGGACCGGAGAGCCCGCCGACGGCGAATCGCCCGGGCATCGAAGCAGGCCGGAGCGAGCCCGAGCCGGCGGGCCGCTAGCGCCGCCGCATCGCGCCAGAATTTATGAAACAATACACCGTCGTCGTGGTCGGCATGGGCAAGCGTGGCGTACATCACGCCACCGCGTTCCACGCCAATCCCCGCTTCAAGCTGGTGGGCATTTGCGACATCGAGCCCAAGCGCCTGGACGAGGCCGCTCCCAAGCTGGGCAACCCCGAGAAAAGCACCGATGCCGCCGCGCTGGCCCGGGCGTTGCGGCCGGATATTTTTTGTTTCTGTACGCTGCCGAATCTGCGCCTGCCGTTGATCCGGGTGGGCATCGAGTGCGGCGCAAAACTCATTGCCTTCGAAAAACCCGTGGCCATGACCAGCGCCGAGGGACTGGAGATCAAACAGGCCCTGGATCGGGCCGGCGTCAAAGCCGTCGTGAGTCACCAGCACCGTTACGGCGAGCATTACAAGAAGGTGCGCGAGATCATCGCCCGCGGCGCGCTCGGACGCGTTCACACCGTTTACGGCACGGCGACCGGTTGGGCGGCGCACATGCTCAGCCATTTGATTGATTACACCTGCTGGTTCAACGACTACCAGCCGGCCGAATGGGTGATGGCCCAGGCCGCCGGACGCGGCAAGCTGGCCGACGTGCACGCCTCGCCCGATTACATTGCCGGCGTGGTGCATTTTCGCAACGGCGTGCGTGGCATCTACGATTGCGGCGCCGGCGCGCCCGACGTGCCGGAGGTCTCCTACTGGTGGCGCAAATGCCGCATCGGCGCGCAGGGCACCGAGGGCTTTGCCGAGGTGCTCACCGGCGGCGGCTGGCGGGCGGTCACGGCCCGAGATGGCGCGCAGTCCGGGCCCGGCGGCATGGATTACAATTACGACATGCCGCCCTATGTCCAGCAGATGGCCGACTGGCTCGACGACGAGCGGCAGGTGCATCCGTGTTGTTTTGCGCATGCCTGGCTGGGCTTCGAGATCATGGCGGCGTTTTATCGCTCGGCGGCCGGGGGTGGTCAGGTGGCCCTGCCGTTGAGCCAGGGCGCGGACGAAATCGCGCTGCTCAAAGCTCGCGTGCCGGAGCGCAAGGTCCTGCTGACGCTGGCCGAAAGCGCCCGGGATTATCCGGCCTGAGGACGACGCGCCGAATCGCGTGCGCTGCGAGTGCCGGGCCCAGTTCGGGCTTTTGCCCGGGCTGTGGCTCGGTCATGCTGGGCGCATGGAAAGCGCGCCCTGGATTGCGGCTCTGATCGTACTGATCTGTGCGGCGGCGAGCTTCTTCTTCGGGTTGGCGGAAACGGCGTTGCTCTCACTGGCCAAGTGGCAGGTCCGACACCTGGCCGAACAGCATCCAAACCGCGGCGGCGTGGTGGCGCGGTTGCTGGAGCGACCGCACGAGCTGCTGGCGGTGTTGGTGCTGGGCAACACCTTCGCCATGGCAGCGATGCTGGCGGTGGCGCTGGGCATGGCGTTGCAGGGCCGCTGGCCGGTGGTCGGGACGCTGGCCTGCGTGCTGGCGTTGATCCTCATCGGCGGGGAAGTGATTCCCAAGACCCTCGCCGTGCGCCGTCCGGAGCGATGGGCGCTGCGGGTCGCACCGGGCCTTTTGGTGTTCGAGCGTCTGGCCCGACCGTTGTGCTGGCTGGCGCGTCGGCTCAACGAAGTGCTCCTGCGCGTGCTGGTGCCCGCCTCGGTCAAACCCCAGCCGGCGCTGACCGATGCCGAATATCAGGAGCTGCTCGAGCTGGCCGCCCAGCAGGGCGCACTGGCCGCCGGCGAAAAGGAAATCATCCTGCAGATCCTCAATCTGGATCGCCGCACCGTTCGGGAGGTGATGCAGCCCCGCGCCCGGATGGCCTGCATTCCGGACGATCTCTCGATCGAGGAAATGATCGAAGCTGCGCGCCGCTACCGTCACCGCCGCCTGCCCATCTACGACGAAACGCCCGACACGATCGTGGGCATTCTCAACACGCGCACGCTGCTGCTGAATCCGGACGGCGACCTGGCCGACGCGATCGAGTTTCCCTCGTTCGTGCCGGAAACGATGAATCTGCTGCAACTGTTCAAGAGCCTGCAGCGCCAGCAACGCGGCATGGCCATTGTGCTGGACGAGTTTGGCGGCACCGCCGGTCTGGTCACCATGGAGGACATCTTGGGCGAGCTGGTCGGTCGCATTCGGGGCGATGTGGCCGCCGATGGATTCGTGATGGAAAAGCTCGGCCCGGGCCGCTGGCGGGTCAGCGGCACGATGCGGCTGGAGGATTTTCGCCGTGAGTATCCGGCGCTGGGCGATGTGCCGGAGGTCGAGACCATGGGCGGGCTGTTGATGCATCTGCTGGGTGTCGTGCCCGCGCCGGGCGAGTCCGCTACTTTTCGCGGGCTCAAACTCACGGCGCGCGTGACCGATGAACGGCGGGTCAAGGAATTGTTGGTGGAACAAATCGCATAAGGCACACCGCCGGCCGACCGGCGGCCTGCAACCATGAACCAACCCGACCGAGGCGCAATCACCCACCGGCGAGGGCATTCTGCCGACGATGTGCGCCGGCGGCGGCACGCCGGCGAGCGCAAGGAACACCAGGGGCGATGCAGGTCCTGACGCTGGGCATCCTGGCGCTGTGTCTGGCGCTGTCGTTTTTGCTCTCGGGCATGGAGGCGGGCGTGTTTGCGCTCAGCCGGCTGCGGGTGCGTCAGCAGATGCGTTCGGGACGCGCCTCGGCACGGCTGTTGCACGGGTATCTGGAGAACCCGGAGAATTTTTTGTGGACGATTCTGGTGGGCAACACGCTGGTGAACGTGGCGGTGCTGGGGTGGCTCACGGCGCGGTTGCACGCCGCCCTGGCGCACCGGCCGGTGGTGCTGGCGGGGGTGTATGCCGCGGCCGTGTTCCTGTTCTATGCGCTGTTCGATCTGCTGCCCAAGATGCTGTTTCGGACCTATCCGAACCGGCTTTGTCTCTGGGCGGCGCGGCCGTTCCGGCTGGTGCACGTGGCGTTGCGACCGCTGGTGGCATTGGTCGAGGGGACTTCGACGCTGCTGTTGCGTCGGACCGGGGGCGAAGCGTTCACCGGACGGCTGTTCGGCAACCGCGAGGAGCTGCGCCGGGTGATGCAGGAATCGGCCCAGGCGCTCAGCTCCGAGGAACGGGTGATGATCAATCGGGTGCTGGACTTGCAGACGCTCAGCGTGCGGCAGATCGCCACGCCGCTGGAACGCGCCGTCACCGTCGAGGCGCACACGCCGGTGGCGGAAGTGTTCCGGCTGGCCCGCGAGCGGGGTTTGTCCCGCTTCCCGGTCTGGGACGGCCGCGCGCAGCCGCGTCGCATCATCGGGCTGGTGGATGTCAACCGGCTGATGTTCCTGCCGCAGCTCGATCCGGCGCAGCCGGTGTCCGGGCACGTGCAACCGGCGGTGTATCTGGAGGAGGATTTGCGACTGGAAACAGCGTTGCGCCGGTTGCAACGCGGCGGGCAACGACTGGCCATCGTCCTGGGGCGCGACCGGCAGGAGTCGGGCATCGTGTCGTTGGAGGACATTTTGCGGACGATGTTTGGCGAGGTGCAATTGTAGCGTGGACTGGAACACGGCCATTTTGATTGCGCTCAAGCTGCTGGCGGTGGCGGCGCTGGTGCTGTTGAACGGGTTTTTTGTCGCCGCGGAGTTCGCGCTGGTGAAGGTGCGGCACACGCAACTCAGACCTCTGGCGGGCGCGGGCGGGCGTCGGGCGCGTCTGGCGCTGCACCTGACCCAACATCTGGATGCGTATCTGAGCGCGTGTCAGTTGGGCATCACGCTGGCGAGTCTGGGGCTGGGGTGGATCGGCGAGCCGGTGTTTACGTTTCTGCTCCAACCCGTGTTCGGGTGGTTGCGGGTCGAGAGCGCGGCGATGCAGCACTCGCTGGC
>CAYXJB010000010.1:0-29839 GCA_964465445.1 uncultured Verrucomicrobiota bacterium | reverse complement strand
CGACCGTGTCGAGCTGGCCGAGGTAGAAGATCGAATCCGAGCTGGGCGTGGTGCCGCCCGGGTTGACCGCGCCGCGCGGCACCGTCTCCGAGTCCGGCAGCACGATCTGATCGGAGAGCCCGTTCGAGCCACCCGCGGAGCGGGTCGGAAAGTGTCATGGTGTGCGACGCCGCAATCGCCGCGCGCCCGCGAAGCCGCATGCGGCGACCAGCAGCACGAACCCCGGCTCCGGCACCGGCGCCCGCTCCAGGTGCGGATTGAGGCGGCGAATCAGGTTCTGAGAGGCGCGCGCTTTCTCGGCGAGCAGCTCAAGCAGGGTTTCGTATTCCAGCGCGCTTTGAAGCGCTTTGCCCCGCCAGGTGGAACTGAGCGGCTGCAATCGCGCCAGGTCATTGGACGTAACGGTGTAAACGCTCAGCGGCGGCCGGTCCAACAGCAGCCGGGCGCGCGTCTGGGCATCCAGCTCGAGTGTCTCGCGAAGCCCCTGCTGGCGCTGAAAGGCCAGAATCGCCGCGCGCGTCTGCGGGCCCATCACGCCGTCCACCAGCCCCGGCGAAATGCCGCGGCGCGCCAGCGCAATCTGCGCCTCCAGCACGTCGCGCGGCGGACGCGGAAACTCGATGCCGGGCGCCTGCAACGGTGCAGGCTGTCTGACCACGGCCGGAGGTGGTTCGAGGGGCGGCGGCGCGCCGGTGACCGACGGCGGCGGCACGAACACAGGAGCGGGTGGAGGCGGAGGCGGGGGCGCTGTGGCTCGATTTGTGTCGGTGAGCGGAGTTGCGGGCGTCGCCGGTGTCAGTGGCGGCGGGTGGCGGTGGTGCTGGCGCCAGAGCCAGAGCGCCAGACCCAGCGCCGCGACGGACAGGAGCACGGCCACACGGGTGCGGGCCGGCGGCGGGAGCGAACGCGGACGTACCTGGGTGCGAAGCCGCACGACGGGGATTTAGACAGGCGGGCGGTTTGTGCCCAAGCTTTTTGCAGGCCGGCTGGCAGGGTGCGACGCGGCTCAACCGGCCAGCACCCGGGCGCGGTGCAGAACCGCCTCGGCGAGGATCTGCGCCGCTTCGTCGAACGAGAGCCAGCCGGTGTTGAGCACCAGGTGGTACAGGAGCGGATCGTCAATGCGCGCGTTGAAGTACGTGCGGAGGTAGCGGTCACGGCCCTGATCCTCGCACTCGATGAACTCGCGGGCGGCCTCGGGGCTGAGGTTGTAGAAGCGACAGGCGTACTCGATACGTTTGTCCAACGGCGCCACCAGCCGGGCGTGGAAGACGTTGGGCAGTTTGGCGGTGACGATGTTGGCGGCGCGGCCAATCAGAATCACATGGCCCAATTCGGCCAGGTGCAAAATGGTTTCGCTGGTCTGGTGGACCAGCGTGTCGGAGGGCGGCCGAAATCCGAACAGATCGTGCAGGATGTCGTGCAGATGCGAGAGCCGGTCCTCGGGAATGAATCGGGCCAGGCGCCCCGGCAGATGATGGTCCTCGAGCACCTTCTCCATCAGGTTGCGATCGAAAACCGTCCAGGGCGGGGCGTCTTTGGGCGAGGCGGCCTGCAGCAGCGCGGCGAGTTTTTCGGCCACCACCCGCGCGCCGCAGCCGGCCTGACGGGAGAGCGTCACGGCCATGCGTTGCGCGGCGGGCTTGCGCGCCGGGCGAGCCGGCGCCAACTGGCAACTGATGAAACTCAGGCAGCGATCCAATCCCAGGTCGGTTGTTTTCATGTTGCCTCCAGCCGTTCGAATCCATCCGCCGGTGGCGAACGCCGCGGCGCATGCGCCTCTCGACGCAAAGATAACCGCTCCGGAGGCGCAAACCAAGCGGGCTGGAGCGGTTTTCACGCGGGCTTATCGGCCGATGCGTTTTTGATGAAGCGGCGTGTCGAATCCGGCAGCGGACGCGGGGATGGAATCTGTGGCGGGGAACCCGGACGCGGGATGGCTTGACTCGACTCGAGGCGGCTTCGCACCATCGGGCCGTGGCCCTGTTTACGATCCAAAACGAATTTCACTACGAGATCGTTCGCAAGATTTTCGAGGGAGGCATGGGCGTGGTTTACGAGGCCGAGCAGCATGGCGCACGCGGTTTTGTCAAGCGCGTGGCCATCAAGGTCATCCGCCCGCATTACGCCAGCCAGAAACTCTTCATCGAGAATTTCATCGGCGAGGCCAAACTGGTGGCCGACCTGATTCACACCAACATCGTCCAGACCTATCATCTGGGCGAGAGCAACGGGCTGTACTTCATCTGCATGGAGCTGATCCGCGGGGTGAATCTGGAGCAGTTCACCCAGCAGCTCCGCGACAAGCGCCGCACCCTGGCCAGGGAGCTGGCCGTGTTCATCGCCAGCCGCGTCGCCCGCGGGCTGGCCTACGCCCATGCCAAAACCGACAAGGACGGCCGACCCCTGGGCATTGTGCACCGGGACGTGAGCTTCAAGAACATCATGATCGCCTTCGAGGGCGATGTGAAACTCACCGACTTTGGCATCGCCAAGGCGCGCGGATTTCTGATTGATCAGGAGGGCGAGGTGGTCGCCGGCAAGGCCGATTACATGAGCCCGGAACAGGCGGATTTTCAGGTGACCGACAAGCGCTCGGACATTTTTTCGGTGGGCGTGGTGCTGGCGCATCTGCTGTTGGGCTACAACATTTTCAAAGGAGCCACGCCGGAGGAATCCCGCCAGCGCATCCTCAAGGCGCCCATACCGGATTTCCGCACGCTCGATCCGCGCATTGACACGCCGCTCAACGACATTCTCCACCGCTGTCTGGCGCGCAATCCCGACCAGCGTTACCCCACAGCCGACGAGCTGCTCACCGCGCTGGAATACTACATCTACCGCGACGGTTACGGGCCGACCAACGAGACGCTGGGCAAGTTCATCCGCGAACTCTTCGGCCAGGAAATCCCGCCTCCGGTGGCCCCGGGCGGCACCGAGTTGCTCGAACAAACGGCCCGACTGCGCGCCCGAACCGGCGGCAGTTCTCCCGCCGCCTCATGAACCGGCCCGCCTCCAGCGCCGCCGCCCGCACCCAGCGGCAACCGACGCCCCGCGGCCGCCACCCGGACCGCGTCACGCTGGGCCTGATTCAAACCGCCTGCGGCCCGGATCCGGAAGTCAATCTCGAACGAACCCTCCGGCTCGCCGAGACCGCGGTGCGCCGGGGCGCGCAGATCCTTTGCACCCAGGAACTGTACCGCTCGCAGTACTTCTGCCAGCACGAAGACCACCGGCATTTCGAGCTGGCCGAGCCGATTCCCGGACCGAGCACTCGCGCCTGGAGCCGGCTGGCGCGACGGCACGGCGTGGTGGTGATCGCCTCGCTGTTCGAGCGGCGCGCGCCGGGGCTGTTCCACAACACCGCGGTGGTGATTGACGCCGACGGGTCGTTGCTGGGGTGCTATCGCAAGATGCACATCCCCGACGACCCGCTCTACTACGAGAAATTTTACTTCACCCCCGGCGATCTGGGGTTTCGCGCCTGGCGCACGCGCTGGGCGACGATCGGCGTGCTGATCTGCTGGGATCAATGGTTTCCGGAGGCGGCGCGCCTGACCGCGCTGGCCGGAGCGCAAATTTTGTTTTATCCGACCGCCATTGGCTGGCATCCGGCCGAGAAAGCCAGCCTGGGCACCCAGCAGCACGAGGCCTGGGAACTGATCCAGCGCGCCCATGCGGTGGCCAATGGCTGCTTCGTGGCCGCGGTCAACCGCGTCGGGCACGAGAAAATCCCGGGCGCGCCCGGCGAGGGGCTGGAGTTCTGGGGGCAGAGTTTCGTGGCCGGGCCATCGGGCGAGATTCTGGCGCGGGCGGCCGCCGATCGCGACGAGGTGCTGGTGGTGCCGATTGATCTGGCGGCGGTGGAAACGGTCCGCACCCACTGGCCGTTTTTGCGCGACCGGCGCATTGATGCCTACGGCGGGCTGACGGAACGATTCCTTGACTGAACCCGGGGACAAACCGCTGGTCTGGATCACCGGCGCGGCCGGGTTGCTGGGGCATTATCTGATTCAGACCGCGCCGCGCTGGGCGCCGGAATTTCAGGTTCGGGGCTGGTCGCGCGCCGAGCTGGACATTCTGGATTTTGCGGCCGTGCGGCGCGCGTTTCGCGAACGACCGCCGGCGCTGCTGTTGCATTGCGCGGCCATGAGCAAGACCTTCGAAGCCCAGGCCAACCCGCCCCTGGCCCGCCGCATCAACGTCGAGGCCACGGCGCATCTGGTCGAGCTGGCGGCCGAGGTGCCGTTCGTGTTTTTTTCCACCGACCTGGTCTTCGACGGGAAACGGGGTTGGTACACCGAGACCGATCCGGTTTCACCGCTCAACGTGTACGGCGAGACCAAAGCTGCCGCCGAACAGATCGTGCTGCAGCATCCGCGTGCGCTGGTGTTGCGGTTTTCGATCAACGCGGGCGTCTCGCCCTCTGGCGACCGCGCCTTCAGCGAGCAGATTCGCCGGGCCTGGGAACGGGGCGAAACGCTGCACCTCTTCACCGATGAATTTCGTTGCCCGATTCCGGCGGTGGTCAGCGCGCAGGTGGTCTGGGAACTGGTGCGGCGCGGCGTGCGCGGGCTCTTTCATGTGGCCGGCAGCGAACGGCTATCGCGCTATCAGATCGGCGAGCTGCTGGCCGCCCGCTGGCCGGAGCTCCGCCCCAAATTCAAGCCCATGTCGGTGCGCGATTTTCGGGGCGGCCCGCGTCCGCCCGATGTTTCGCTGGACTGCACCCGGGTGCAGGCGCTGTTGCCGTTTCGCTTGCCGGCCTTCAGCCAGTGGTTGCGCGAACATCCCGACGAGCCGCTCTGAGGTCGCTGCGGCGCGTCTGGGGACGGTGACGCGGGTTTGACAGCAGCCGCCAACCAACCGTGCGGCCGGCTTGCGCACTCAGGCGCCCATGCCCTCCTCGAACGAGCCAGCGGCCAGCGGGAAGCACAGATGCTCGCGCACGTAGGCGATGCCGTTGGCGCTGGTGGCGTCCAGATCGCGGTAGGCGCTCTCGGCCTCGACGACCAGCGGGGCGGTTTTGCTGCCGGTCACCTCGCAGTAGCGCTGCGGGTAACCGACATTCACCAGCATTTCGACATAGCGGACCATGTTCATCCGCCCGCTGGGGATGTCCACAAACTGCATGGCTCGATCCGGCCAGTTGGGCGCCATGGCGCGCAACGGATAACCGGGCCGGATGACGTGGTTTTTGACGTGGCAGGCGTAGATGCGCGAGCCGACCTTGCGGAAGCGCGTTTCCCAATCCTCCCCTTCCCAGCAGTGGGACGGGTCGGCGTTGACCGCCAGGCATTTGTCCCCGTCGCAAATCTCGACCAGGCGGTTGAAATCATCGGCGCACATGGCCGCCGTACCGGGATGAATCTCGTGGGCCAGATAAATGCCCAGCGAGCGCGCGTGCCTGCGAAGCTTCTCGGTCTTTTTGACGAACCGTTCCTCGCCCTCCCGAATCAGGTCGTAGTCCGCGCCCTTCCAGAATCCCCACGGATAACCGGTGGCCACTTCCCAGCCGAAGGCCACACCCCAGAACATGGGCACGATCTTGACCCCCAGCTCGGCGCACAAATCCAGCAACCGCAACAGATAGTCCTCGGCCCACTTCTCGATCTCGGCCGGCGACTTTTTCGCCACTTCCGCCGGCAAAAACGGTCGGATCGTCGGGCTGCCGGTCCAGGCGGTGGTGTGCACCCAGAACGGACAGTGCGCCGAAACTCCGTCCAGTCGCAACCGCGCCCGGGCAAAGGCGTCCTTGATTTCCCTGGCGCGTTTGAAGCCGTTGGCGTTCTGGAGCATGTAGTTGGACGGTTGCGCGCCGGCGGCGCCCGCTTTGCGGGCCCAATCCAGAAACTGCGCAAGTGTCTTGGCGCCGTGTTGCGCCCCCTCGATGCTGGGATGGTAACAGATGTTGGCCATAACGTTCCGCGATGGTGTTGACTTGCCCACTGTGCCCGACGCCCGTGTCGGGCGACTCTCCCGCCACACTTACGCACCGGCCCGACCGAAGGCAATGTGAAATTCAACGCCATGACACCGTTCTACGACACCCACGCGCACCTGGATTACCCGGACTTCGCGGTGGATCTGGACGCCGTTCTGGAACGCGCGCAGGCCGCCGGCATCACCAAAATCATCTGCATCGGCACCGACCTGCGCAGCAGCGCCCGGGCAATCGAACTGGCCGAGCGCCACCCGGGCCTTTACGCGGTCGTGGGCTGGCATCCGTGCGAGGCGCTGACCGCACCGGAGGACCTGCGCCCGGCGCTGCGCGAGCTGGCTCGCCACCCGCTCGTGGTCGCGCTGGGCGAGACCGGGCTGGATTTTCACCGGCTGCCCGGGCCGGAGCGGGGCGGCACACCCGAGCAGGCAGAGCAGTGCCGGCGACGTCAGGCCGAGCTGTTTCGTCAGCACCTGGAAATCGCCGCGGAGTGCGGACTCAACTGCGTGATTCATCAGCGCGACGCGCTGGATGAAACGCTGGCGGTGCTGGAGCCGTTTGCCGGTCGGGTGCGCGGGGTGTTTCACTGCTTTGCCAACGACGCGGCGGCGATGCATCGGGTGCTGGCGCTGGGCTCGATCGTGAGTTTCACCGGCATTGTGACCTTCAAAAACGGCGACAACGTGCGCCAGACGCTCGCCGCCACCCCGCCGGGCCGGTTCATGCTCGAGACCGACTGCCCGTTTCTGGCCCCGGAACCGTTCCGCGGCCGCCGATGCGAACCGGCCCACGTGCGTCCGATCGCCGAATGCGCCGCCCGGGTCAAAAACTGCACGCTGGAGGAACTCAGCGACTGGACCTGCCGGACGGCGCACGAATTCTTCCCCAAACTCGCCGGGTGAGGTTTCCGGGCCGACGCTGCGCGGGAGTTCGATCCCGGGCGCGGATCGCGGCTCAACCCTCCGGCAGCAGGGCCTCCTCCAGCACCTCGGCGATGTGCCGCGCGCGCAGCGGCACCAGATGCGCGATCTGCTGGCGGCAACTGGCCCCGGTGGCCACCACGATCGTGCCGTAGGGCAGCCCACGAATCCGGTCCACCAGCGGTTCGGCGACCTTGCAGGAGAGCTCGTACCTGGCGTGCAGCCAGCCGAACGCGCCCGCCATGCCGCAACAACCCGAGTCGAGCATCGTCACCCGGCGCTCGGGCATCCGCATCGCCAACCGGTGCAGGCAGGACACGTCGGTCAGCGCCCTGGCATGGCAATGGGCGTGAATGGCGATGTTGGCCGGGCCGGCTTTGAACGGCAGCGCCCCGGCGTCCAATCGCAACAGCTCGTCCAGAAACGCCTCCAGCAAAAAACAGCGCGCCGCCACCGCCTCGGCGCCCGGCAGGCGCAACTCGCGATACTCCTCGATGAACATCGAGTGGCAGGACGGCTCCAAAAACAGAATCGGCGTGTCCGCACCCTCGGCGCTCAGCAGCGCCAGATTGTGCGCGCCCAGCCGCCGGGCCAGCTCCAGATGACCCTGGCTGAAGGCCGGCCGCCCGCAGCATTCCCGGCCCACCGGCAACACCACCTCGAAGCGCGCCCGTTCCAGCAGTCGCACCGCGGCCATGCCCACGTGCGGCTCGAAATACCGAACGAACGTGTCGTCCCAGAGAATCACCCGACCGCGCACCGCCGGGCCGGACGCCGGCGCGCGCCGGGCGAACCAGTCATCGAAGCGCAGCCGGGCGAAGCGCGGCGCCGGCCGGCGCGGCGTGATCCCGAACAGATGCAACAGAGCGCGCCGGACCGGAAACGAACGCAGCGCCAGGTCCGAGAGCGTGGGCATCGCGCAGCCCACGCGCCCCAGCCGGTCCAGGTGGCTCAGCAGCCGCTCGCGCAGCGACAGCCCGTGGCGTCGGATGCGCGCGTGTTGCAATTCGGCTTTGAGCAGCGCCAGGTTGACATTGGAGGGACACTCGGCCAGGCAGGCTTTGCAGGCCAGGCAGTTGCTCAACGCCGCCTCCAGCTCGGCCGAGCGCAGCGGATCGGCATCCCGCAGGCCGCGCCGTTCCAGCACCGCGCGGATGGCGTTGGCGCGACCGCGCGTGGACATGAATTCCTGACCCGTCGCGATGAAGGTCGGGCACATCGTCGGTTCGGCTTTGCGGCAGGCGCCGCAGCCGTTGCACTGCTCGAGGTGGCGCACGAAGGATTCGTCCCGGTGCGCATAAGCCAGCACCGGTTCGAACGGCAACCGCAACGGCGCGCCGCTGCCATGACGCAGGTGTGTGTCGAGCCGGTAGCGCCCGTCTTCGATGAGTTTGCCCGGGTTGAAGAGGTTGTGCGGGTCGAAGGCGCGTTTGATCTGGCTCATCACCTGGTAGAGCGCCTCGCCGACCTGGGCTTTGAGAAACTCGGTGCGGCCCAGCCCCACGCCGTGTTCGGCGCAGAACGAACCGTTGAACTGCCGCACCAGCGCGGCGACCTCGGTGGTGACCTGACGAAACTTTTTCAGCTCCTCGGCCGAGTGCAGGTCCAGGACCGGGCGCACGTGCAGGAGCCCGGCCCCGGCATGGCCGTAAAAGGACGCCTGCAGACCGAGCCGGTCCAGAATCGCGCGCAGTTCGCGGTAAAATGCCGGCAGATCCCGCGGCCGCACCGCGCAATCCTCGATGCAGGTGACCGGTTTGGCGTCGCCCTTGCGGCTGGTCAGCAGGGACAGACCGGCCTTGCGCAACGCCCAGACCTGATTGATCTGCGCCAGCGTGCCGAGCAGTTTCTTGCGCCGGCCCAGCCGCCGCGCCATCAGCGCCGCGAGCCGATCCTCGACCGCGTCGTAAAACTCGACCGCCAGCACCGACTCGCACGGGTGCGCATCCAGCTCGAGCAAATCACGCGCGGCCTGGAACTCGCGTTTGTCGCGCGTTTCATCCAGCAGAATCCGATCGAGGTGTTCCACCGCCGCCGGCTTGAGATCCAGCAGGCTCACCGCCGCCTCCATCGCCTCGGCGGTCGAATCGAAGAAAATCAGCCCCAGACCGATTTCATCGGGCGTGGGAACGAGTTTGACGACCGCCGAGGTGATGGCTGCCAGCGTGCCTTCGCTGCCGGCGAGCAGTTGCACCAGGTTGCGCGGCTGCTGCAAGAGCCGGTCCAGCGCATAGCCGGGCCAGCGTTTGACCAGCCCGGGCGGAAAGCGCTCGGCGATTGTGAGCGCGTTCAGATGCACCAGCGCCTCGAGCAGTTCTTCGATGCGTTGCAGCGCCGGGCTGCCCGGCCGCAGCGTGACCACCCGCCCGTCGCCCAGCACGATCTCCAGCTCGACCAGATGATCGGCTGTGGTGCCGTAGATCAGGGCGCGGGCGCCGGAGGAATTGTTGGCGATCATCCCGCCCAGCGTGGCGCGCGAGCTGGTGGCCACGTCCGGCGCGAACCACAACCCCATCGGGCGCAGATAATCGTTGAGCTGATCGAGCACCACGCCGGCGCCCACGCGCACGGTGCGCTGCTCCGGATCGAAATCGCTGATCTGGCGGTTGTATCGGGCAAAATCCACCACCACCCCGTCGCCGATCGCCCCGCCGGTGAGGCTGGTGCCGGCGCCGCGCGGGATGACCGACACGCCGGCCTGGGCCGCCGCCAGGATGATCGAGCTGGCCTGGGCGGCGTTGCGCGGAAAGGCCACCGCCAGCGGTTCGATCTGGTAGTGCGACGCGTCGGTGGCGTAGAGCTGGCGCGTGAGATTGTCGAACGCCACCTCGCAGTTGGCGGCGGCCAGCGTCGCGAGTTGTTGGGTCGGCGTCATCGCCGGCTTCGGTTTAATCGCGCCCGGTCCGGATCGCTTCCCGGCCCGGTCCGGTGCAACAGGCGCTGCGGCGGGCCGGTTCGCATCCGTTCGGCCGGTTCGAGGTCGCCCCGGGCCTCAACGCCGTCGCCGCAGCCACACCAGGCCGCCCAGCAACAGCACCGCCCCGGGCAGTGCGACCAAAAGAATCCATTGCACCAGCCGGAATTCCGAGCGGCTGAGCGTGGCCCGAAACTCGTTCACCGGCCGCGGCCCGACGCCTTCGAGCAGTTGCGGTCGGTCCAGCAACCAGTTGACCGCGGCGTTGAGAAAGTCGCGGTTGCCCGCCGATTCGATCTGGTGGTTGGTCAGAAACCACGAATCGCCCACCACGACCAGGCGGGTCGAGCCGCGATCGGTTTCCACGCCGGCGACGCGGCCTTTCTCAACGGCCACCGCGACCGGGAACGGTCCAGTGCGTCGCGGTTCGGACGCACTCAGGACCGCCGCGGCGCTGGTGTAGGCCAGTTCCTCGACCCGCGGCGCGTCGGCGGGCGGGTTGGGGATCTGCAGCCGCCCCACGGGCCGGGGCAAAATCAGATGCAGCGGCAGCAATCCCACCAGCGGTTTGACGATCGGATGCGGGCGCGAGCCGTAATCCTCGATCACGATGTCCGAACCGCGGAACGAATGCGACGGATCGGCGATCGTGCCCCGACCCACATCCACGCCCCAACCGGCGAGCAGGTTCTCCAGACCCGTGGGCCGCTGGAGCGAATTGAAATTCAACAGCACCAGCGCACGACCGCCGCGCCGGATGTACTCGTCGAGCCGTTCCAGTTCGGCCTCGCTCAAGGGCGCGACCGGTCCGGCCACCACCAGCAGCGAACAATCCGGCGGCACGGCGTTGGTGCCCAGCAGTTGCGTCGGCAGCACCTCCAGGTAGTTCTGGCGCAACAGCGCGGCCACTTTGAGGTAACCCGATTCGCCGGCGTCCTCGGGATGATGCTCGCCGTGGCCCAACAGGTAGCAAACCTTCAACGGGCGCGGGTTGGTGACGGCGAGCAACGCCGCGGTAAACATTTTTTCGCCCAGAAACCAGACCGGTTTGCGGCGGAACACCGGGGGGCCCTCCTCCTGGTCCATTTCCAGCGTGTACTCGACCAGCACGTTGCCGGGCACGATTTTGACGCGGCCCTCGCAATCGAAAATGATCAGGTTCTTGTTGGTGATGCCGATCATCTGGGCGGCGTAGCGATTCTTGATGCGCTGCGCTTCGCCGGTGTCCCAGAGGTTGTCCACCGTCGAGATCTCGATGCGCGGATTGAGGTTCTGGTATTCGCGCAGCAGGGCCGAGATCGTCGTCAGGAACGGGTCTTGCAGGTCGTAGTAGAGGATGATCCGGACCTGGTTGGTGAGCGAGCGCAACAGGCCGGTGGTCAGCGCCGAGAGCGGCTGGCGCGAGGCGCTGCTCAGGGGCAGACGCACGTACCAGCGGCCGGCCAGGTAGTTGACCATCACCACCACCGCCAGCACCAGCACCGTGCGCAGCAGATAATCGAGCCGGATGGCCCAGCGCCGCGCCGCCGAAAAACTCGATCCGCCTTTGGCCGATGCGCTCACCTTACCTCCAGCGCCGGCTCTCGACGGCCCGCAGCGTCAGAAACAACAAAAACGCCGTGCCGCTCAGGTGGAACACCACCGCGCGGCTGTCCAGCACCCCGCGGGCGAAATCCTGCATCTGCAAGGGCAGATTGCACCAGGCCAGCGCCTGACGAAACGCCGGCGCGGAGGCGGGCACGCGCGGCGCCAAAAACCCCAGCGCAAACAAACTCACCCCCAGCAGCGCGGCGATCATCGCCGCGGCGGTCTGACTGCGCGTGAGCGCCGAGGCGAAACAGCCCGCCGCCAGAAACAGCGCCCCCACCAGCGCCACGCCCAGGTACATCCCCACCAGTGTGCCGGTATCCAGCGCGCCGGGCTGGTGGACGAACCGCGCCACCACACCCAGACAGCCGAGCATCGGCAACCACATCACCAGGTAGAACACCAGTGCCGCGCTGAACTTCGCCAGCACCACCGTCAGATCGCTCACCGGCGTGGTCATGAGCGTCTCGAACGTTCCGGAGAACTTCTCCAGCGCAAAGAGCCGCATCGTGATCAACGGCGCCGCCAGCAACACGATCAGCCAGAAAAAATACGTCTGGTAAAACAGCTCGGTCACCGGCGCCGGCGAAGGCGTGTTGCCGAGCCGATCCAGCAGCACCACAAAACTCAGCCCCACCAAAAACGTCGCCACGGCCATCACCACCCAGCCGGTGAAGGAGTAAAAATACGCCGCCAGCTCCCGGCGCGTCAGTGTCCAGTACGCTTGCATGGCTTTTCCGCGCTCCGGACCGGGCCGGATGGCGCCGAGCGGTTCATTCCTCTTCCTCCTCCTCGGCAGGCCGTGTCACCTGCACGTAGATGTCCTCCAGCGTGTGCCGGCTGCGGGTCAGCTCGCGCAACGTCCAGCCCCGCTCGCGCGCCAGCGCAAAGACCTGCGGCCGCAAATCCACCCCCGGCCGAGCCGTCAGAGCGCAGCGATAATAGTCGCCCTCGCAGGCCGAAAGATCGAAGCGCTCGACTTCGGGCATCTGCGCAAAGCACTCGCGCAGGGCCGCCGCCGGGGCGGCGATTTCGGCGATGACCTGGCCGCCGCCGGCCAACTGATGGCACAGGTTCTCGGGCGTGTCGGCCGCCAGCACCCGGCCCTCGTACATGATCAGGATGCGATGGCACATCAGCTCGGCCTCGTGAAGGTTGTGCGTGGAAATGAGCATCGTGTGCGCCCCGGCCAACTGTTTGATCAGCTCGCGCGCCGAGCGGATCTGGTGCGGATCCAGACCCTGGGTCGGCTCGTCGAGAATGATCAGCTCCGGCTCGTGCACCAGCGCGTCGGCCAGGCCAACCCGTTGGCGATAGCCGCGCGACAACTGCCCGATGAGCCGACGGCTGACCTCCGTGAGGCCCAACTGTTCGAGCACCGCCTCGACGCGCTGGCGGCAGCGACGCCGGTTCAAGCCCTTGAGCCGGGCGCGGAACTTCAGGTACTCGCGCACCCGCATTTCGGGATGGAGCGGATTGTTCTCGGGCATGTAGCCGATGCGCCGGCGCACCTCCAGCGAATCGCGAAACACATCCAGCCCGGCAACGCGTGCGCTGCCGGAGCTGGCCGGCAGAAAACCGGCCAGAATGCGCATGGTGGTGCTTTTGCCCGCGCCGTTGGGCCCCAGCAGGCCCACGATCTCGCCGCGGCCGACCTGGAAGGAGATGTTTTCGACGGCGGTGCGGCCGGAGAAGCGCTTGGTCAGGTGCGCGACTTCGATCATCCAACCGTCGTTCATCGCCACGGCTCGAATGTTAGCGCCAGAGCACGGCGGTGAGCCAACACAAAACTCCGCTGGTTTCATCGCACCTGGACTGGGACCTGATACTCGACCGCCCCCGGCCCCACGCGGCGCGGCGCCAGCACCGTCAGGGTCACGGGCTGCCCGGCGCGTTTGCGCGAGAGCACCTCGCCGACCGCCACCAGGCTGCGCGCCGGCTCGCCGTCCACCGCCCGCAGCACCAGACCGCGCGCCAAGCCGGCCCGCGCCGCCGGGCTGTCCTTGAGCACCTCGTCAATGAGCAGACCTTCCACCCGCGCGCCCAGCCACGTCGCTCCCGCCTCGCCCAGCTCCAGCAGCGTCAGACCGAGTTTGCGGCGAACCAGCTCCGCAAACGGCACCAGTTCTACAACGCAGCTCGATCGCCGTCCGTTCTGTTCGACCAGGAGGGTGGCGGTGGGGTTTTTGCCAATGGTCGGCTCGACCGGGCCGGTGATCAACCGGTTGAAGGCGGCGAGGTTTTTGGGGCTTTGGCCGTTGACCTGCACGATGCGCTGGCCGGGGCGCAGGCCGGCACGCTCGGCCGGGCTGCCGGACTGGACCGAGCGGATGTAGAGCGGATCACCGCCGGATTGGGCCACGCGCGCCCCGAACCAGAGCGCGTCGGTCAGCTCGGGCGCAAAAAAATCGCTCAGCGCGGCGGAAATCTGTTTGACCGGGATGGCAAAGCCCACGCCCATGCCCTGGCCCTGGCGAAAAACCGCCACGTTGATGCCGATCAGTTCGCCGCGCAAATTCACCAGCGGGCCGCCGCTGTTGCCGGGATTGATCGCCGCATCGGTTTGCAGCCAGTCCTCGACGTCGAGCGGTTCGTCTCCGGCGGAAGGACGGCGGTTTTTGGAGCTCAGAATGCCGCGCGAGACCGAGCCGCCCAGCCCGTAGGGATTGCCCATCGCCAGCACCGTCTCGCCCAACAGCAGGTCGTCGTCACGCGCCAGTTTCATGGCTGGAAAGGTGCGTTTTTCGCCGGGGCGCAGCCGCAGCTTCAGCAGCGCGACGTCTTTTTGCGCCGTGGCCAGATAACGCGGCTCGGCTTCGTAAAGGCTGCCGTCAAAGAGCTTCACCTGCACGCGCGAGGCGCCCCGAACCACGTGGAAATTCGTCAGCACGTAGCCCTCCTCGTCAATGAGCACGCCCGAGCCGGACACCGCCGGTTCCTCCTGCCGGCGCGGCGGCCGGTTCACCCCGTAGAACTCGCGCAGCAGTTCGTCGTAGAAATCGCGATACTCGACGATCCGCGCCGTGGCGATGTTCACCACCGCCGGCATGACTTTCTCCACCACCTCGACGGTCGCATCCCGGCGCACGTCCGGCTCGAGGGCTGCGCCGGCGCCCAGCAGAACCAACGCCGGCAGCGCCAGCCATCGCGCCAGAACGCCGCCTCCTGCCCCGGCTGCGGTTCTGTAACGGTTGTCGTTCACCGATGAATGCAATCGAACGGCGCTCGCGTCCGCCGCCGCCCGCGTGTTTGCGCTGTGGCAACGGCCCGGTTCGGACCGCCGGACGGTGCGGCCGGAAACTTGACTTTGCGCCCGGGCCGGCCCAAAAGCAATGCCGCGTGTTCCACCCGTCCGTCAACCGCTACGTCGAGGGGCGTGACGCTTTGCTGGCCGGCCCCTCGGGTTTGCGGGAAGAACCGCACCAACCGCCCGAGACGCTCCTGCAAGCCATCTGGTTGCATCAACGCCTGCGACGCGAGCGACTGCGCACCTTGGACGGCCAACCGGTCCGCGTGCTTCACCCGGGCTTCCCCAACCCGGAAGGCGGACCGGACTTTCGGGCGGCGATCATTCAACTGGGTGAGGGCCCGGCGCGCACCGGCGAGGTGGAAGTGGATTTGAGCGTGGCTGGCTGGCGCGCTCACGGTCATGACCGCAATCCGGCGTTCCAAAACGTGCTGCTCCATGTCGTTTGGGACGCCGGCCCCGAGCGCGCGCAGGACACTCCGGCCAAACCTTCAGCCGCGGCCGCAGCCGGGCGGCAACCGCCCGCCCTGCCGCTGCGCGAGGCGCTGGATGCGCCGTTGTCGGAACTGATGCGCTGGGCCGAGCGGACGCCCAGGGGCGCGCTGCCGGAGGCGCTGCAGGGGCGATGCGCCGCGCCGTTGCGGACGCTGGGCGAACGCGAGCGCCTGGATTTGCTCCAGGAGGCGGCCCGGGCACGATTCGAGGCGCGGGCGGCGCGATTGCAGATCCGCGCCCGACACGTCGGTTGGGAGCAGGCGCTCTGGGAGGCGCTCTTTTGCGCGCTGGGCTACAAACACAACGTCTGGCCGATGCTCTGCCTGGCCGAAACGCGCCCGCGCTGGCATCAGGCGGGCGATCCGCCCTTGCTGCTGCAGGCGCGGCTGCTGGGACTGAGCGGCTTGCTGCCGGCTGAATTGCCCGACCGCCCGACGCGCTCGGCCGCGGCGGTGTACCTGCGGCGAATTTGGGATCTGTGGTGGCGGGAGCGCGAGGCGTTGAGCGATTGCGCTCTGCCACGAACCGTGTGGCGATTGCGCGGTCTGCGACCGGCCAATCAGCCGGCGCGTCGCCTGGCGCTGGCGTCGCACTGGTTGGCGCGCGGCGGGCTGGCCGAACGGCTGGTGCGCTGGGCCGCCAGCCCGGTTGCCGACGCGGAACTGGTCGCATCGCTGCACCACGCTCTGGAGGTGCCGGAGGATGAGTTCTGGTCGTGGCACTGGACGTGGCATTCGGGGCGGTTGAGCACGCCGCAACCGTTGCTGGGTCGGGCGCGGTTGACCGATCTGGCGGTGAACGTCCTGTTGCCGTGGTTGTGGGTGCGCGCGGCCGAAGGGCGGCAAACTTCGCTTCAAGCCGAGCTGCTGCGCCGGTACTTTGTCTGGCCGCCGGCGCAGGACAATGCGCTGCTACGGCTGGCACGCGCCCGGCTGTTGGGCGGGGCCACGTTGCGACCCGCTGGCGCGGCATTGCAGCAGGGACTCATCCAGATCGTTCGCGATTTCTGCGAATCCTCCAACGCGCTGTGCGAGCAATGCCGGTTTCCGGAGCTGGTGCGCCGATGGGCCGCGACCGGTCCGGTTCAGAGCGGGATTGCTCCGCGCCGTGCGGCCGCTAAGCTACCTGCGAGCGGTTTGAAGCGCGGCCAACTTGAATCGAGGCCTTCGAAAGAGCGGCAACGCGGCGAGCCGGGCCTGAGGTGAAAAAACTCGCGCTCATCATTGACGACGACGCCGACTATCGCCGGTTTGTGGGTGAGTGTCTGCGCGGGGCGGGTTGGGAGGTAGCGCAGGCCGGCGACGGTGAAACGGGCCTGGAACTGGCGCGCGCTCGACGACCCCAGGCCGTCATTTGCGATCTGCTCATGCCGCGCGGCAACGGTTTTCAGGTCTGCCGCACGCTGCGCGCCGATCCGAACCTGCGCGATCTGAGGATCATCGTCACCTCCGGGCGTGCGTTCCCGGCCGACCGCGACGCTGCGTTGGAGGCCGGGGCGGATGCGTATCTGACCAAACCGTTTCCGGCGTCGGAATTGTTGGATCTGCTGGCGCAGCCCGTCGCGGGACGCCCGGTCCGCGCGGGTGGCGGGCCGGAAAAAGAGCCGGCGGCCGGCGAGCCGGAGCGGGTCGAATCCCGACCGGCGGAGGCTGCGGCGCCAACGCTCGTGGACGGAGCGTGGTTTCGGTTCTGGGGCGTGCGCGGTTCGGTGCCAACGCCTGGACCGGGCACGGTGCGCTACGGCGGGAACACCTCCTGCATGGAAGTGCGCGCCGGGGGACAGATCATCATTCTGGACGCGGGCACGGGACTGCGTCCGCTGGGCCGGGCGTTGCTGGAGGAGTTCGGCGCGCGGCGGCTGGATTTGACGCTGCTGCTGACACACACGCACTGGGATCACATTCAAGGGCTGCCGTTTTTCCGTCCAATTTACGAACCGCAATGCCGCTTGCGCATCCTCGGCTACGAAGGCGCGCGCCAGAGCCTGGTCAACGTGCTCACCAGCCAGATGGAAAGTCCCTACTTTCCCGTGCCCTTCGACGAGTTGCCGGCCAATGTCCAGATCGAAGAGCTGCGCGATCTGGAGCTGCGGCTCGAACCGCCCCCGGGCGGTGCACCGTTGCAGGTGCGGGCGCATTTTGCCAATCACCCCGGCATCTGCGTGGGCTATCGGATTGATACCGACGACGGTTCGCTGGCGTTCTTCCCGGACAACGAACCCTGGTCGAGTCCGCACCTCAACGCGGTCGCCGCCGCACGACGTTCAACGGCCGAAACAGCCCGCTACTTTCGGACCGAAGAAGAGCGAATGATCGAGTTCGTCCGGGGCGTCGAGGCGCTGATTTTGGACTCGCAATACGACGCGGACGAATACCCCGCCCACGCGGGTTGGGGACACGGCAGCGTCGAGAGCTCGGTGGACCTGGCCGTGCGGGCCGGGGTCAAAACGCTCTTTTTGTTCCACCACGACCCGGACCACGACGATGCGAAGATGGATCGCATCGTCGAAACCGCACGCGCGCAGGCGGCGCGACGGGGCGGTCGGCTCGCGGTCGAAGCGGCGCGGGAGGGATTGAAGGTGGAACTGGCCGCGCTGCGTCAGGGACGCTGAACCCGGCGACGGCCCGCTCAGCGATCGGTCTGCTCGGCGTCGGAGCGGCCGCGAAACGACGCCAGCGCGACGGCAATTCGGTCAATTTCAGCGCGCGCGCTTTGGGCCGGATCCGGCGGGACGTAGCGATTGAGCAGCAGCGCAAAGGCGAGTCGTTCGCCGGCGGCGGAGGTGACGTAGCCCGAAAGAGCCGTGGCCCAGCGCAGCGTGCCGGTCTTGGCGCGCACGTTGCCGGCGGCAGCCGTGTCCTTCATCCGGTTTCGCAACGTGCCGTCCACGCCGGCGATGGGCAACGCATCGTGCCACGCCCGCGCTTCGGGATGCCGATCCATGAATTCGAGCAATTTGATGATGGCGTTGGGCGTGGCCAGGTTGTTGCGCGAAAGCCCCGAGCCCTCCTCGAAACGCACCTCGTCGCGGTGGATGCCCACCCGGGCCAGAAACGCCTCGAGCGCTTCGATGCCCAGTTCTTCGGACGTGCGAAAATCCGGTTCGATGGCCGCTGCCGGCGCGTTGCTGCCGGATGTGCCGGCGCGCCGCTGCGCCCGTTCCAGCTCGCCGATGTGTGCCAGGATCAGGTCGGTGTAAAGATTCTGCGACGGTTTTTGCACGTCGCGGACCAGGTCGCGCAAGGGAGGGGATTCGACCGCCGCCAGCTCGACCAGCTCGGAGGGATCGAGCGGGCGGGTTTGGCGATCGAGCCAGCCGATCGCACGGGCGCGTCCGCCGACCCGAACGCCGCGGCGTTCCAGTGCCTGGCGCAGCATCGTGGCAAAAAAGCCCGCCGGCTGATGCACCGTGACGGTTTCGGCGTAACCCTTGTCGTCCAGGGGAATCTGCCCGGCGAGGTAGAGCACATTCTGCTCGATGGGCCGATACAGCTGCAGAACGCGTTTGGCCCCGTTGGTGACGGTAATGGTGCGATTGCTGATGAGCAGATAATCGGTAGCCGGCTGCAGGGTGATTTGGCCGGGCGCGCCCGGGCGCGGCCCCGGTTTGATGGACAGCTCCAGCGTGTTGTCATTGAGGGTCAGCGCCGAAATTTCCGCCCCGTAGTAGTACTGCATGTCGTCCCACGACCAGCCCGAGCCGTACGGCGGTCCGCGGAAAAAACTCTCGTCGGCGATCAGATTGCCGCGGATCTGGCGCACGCCGGCGTTGGTCAGGGCGACGACCAACCGGTCCAGCGCGGCGAAAAGATCGCCCCCGTGGCGACGGGCGTTGAACGACGGGTCGCCCCGGCCGAACACGATCAAATCGCCTTTGAGGACGCCGGAGCGACCGGGCCGCGAGGCGGCGTAAAGGGAGGTGCGAATGCGATACTCCCCGCCGAGCCGATCCAGCGCCAGCGCCATGGTGAAGAGCTTGCAGTTGGAGGCGGGGCTGAGCCGTTTGCCCGCATCGTGCTCGAAGAGCGTCCGGCCGGTGTCCAGCGAAACGATTTTCACGCCAAAGACCGCCGGACTGAACCGCGGTTCGGCCAGCCAGCCGTTCAATTGTTCGCGCAACTCCCGGAGCGTGGCTGCGCCGGGCGGCGATTGCGCCGGACCGGTGGCCGGCGCGCCCAAGCTCACCAGCGCGCCCAACAGCAGGCTCAGCACGCCGCGCCGGTGCTCAGGGCGGACGCTGCATTTCAAAAATTCCATGGTCGCGTTTGGAACGGTAGGTCGAGAAGAAGTTCGTCGCGGTCGCATGACCCTCGTAGTAGTAAACGCCCCCGGCCAACAGGCCAAGGTCTTCCTGGCCGCTGAATTCCCACCCGCCATAATGCGGTTGGAGCTCCAGCATCACCGTGGAATGGAATCGGAACAGGCCGCCATATTCGGCCCGAAATCGCGCTCTCACATGCGTGGCATCGGCCCGGGAGACCAAACACCACAACCGACCCGAATGCCCCGTGACATCGCTCGACCAGCGCCCCAGCCAGGCGCCTTCGATCGAATCCATCGGCGCGGGTCCGGCGGTGACCCGTTTCCAGTCGCGCTCGAAGGTCGAACAGCCCGCCGCCAACAGACCCGCGCTCAGCATTCCCAGCGCCAGCGCCATCGAGCATCTCCGCGGCAGCCGCCCTGCCGTGCGGTGGCGTGAACCGGGCGCGGTTTGGACGTGCATGATTGGACTGTGCCCACAGTCGGCCGGCGTGCCGCCGCGCAGGACGAGCCGGCCGACGCGCCGAACCTCAAAGCCGCCAGGACGCCGCCACGGCGTTCTGGGATTCTTCGATCGTCGCGGCCCAATCGTGCCGCACCGGGGCGTCATCGAGGATTTGGGCCGGACGGAGTTGGGCCCGGACCGGCGTGTGGCGCGCCGCACAACCGCCCAGGGCCGTGGCCAGCAGCAGGAGCGCCGCGGCAAAACCGCGAATGAGGATGAGTTGGGTTTTCATGGGGCCATTGCAGAGGAATTTTCAGCCCGGCCTGGGGGGGCGACAAGCCTTTTTGATCGAAACAGGCCATTGACAGGGCCTGCCCGGTTTGGTTGGATGTTGTTCCCCTTTACGGGGCAACGTTATGTACGCCGTTCTGGAAACCGGAAGCAAACAGTATCGCGTCCAGCCGGGCGACACGCTCGAAGTCGAGCGGTTGCCGGCTGAAAAAGGCGCGACCATCGCGCTGGATCGGGTGCTCATGGTCCGCACCGATGGCAAGGTGTCCATTGGCACGCCCACCGTCACCGGCGCCTCGGTGCTGGCCGAGGTCCTGGAGCATTTCCGCGACGAGAAGAAGATCATCTTCAAAATGCGCCGGCGCGAGGGGTATCACAAAAAACAGGGTCACCGACAGGAGTTGACCCGCATCCGGATCAAGGAAATCCGGCTTCCGGAAGCAACGGCCAACGCGTGAACCGATAACCACGAAGATTTATGGCGCACAAAAAAGGTCAGGGCAGTGTCCGGAACGGGCGCGACAGCGTCAGCAAACGCCTGGGTGTCAAAGCATTCGGCGGCGAGTTCGTCACCGCCGGCAGCATCCTGGTCCGGCAGCGCGGCACGAAATTCCTCGCCGGACGCAACGTCGGCATCGGGCGGGATTGGACGCTCTTTGCGCTGACCGATGGCCGGGTGCATTTCGACAAGCACGGACGGCGCGTGAACGTGCTGGCCGAGCCGGCGCCCGCGGGCAACTGAGAGCGCGCCAGCCCATTCCGGCGAGGCCCGAAGCCTCGCCTTTTTTGTTGGTTCAGGGCGGCGCGCCGGCGTGCTCTGGCGTTGAGGCTGACGCCGGCGCGCCAACCGGCCTGACGCGCCGGGCACACAACGCCATGTTTGTTGACGAAATCAAAATCTTCGCCCGCGCGGGCCACGGCGGCAAAGGCTGCGTGGCCTTTCGGCGCGAGAAGTATCGTCCCAAGGGCGGCCCTGACGGCGGCAACGGCGGCCGCGGGGGCGATGTGATTTTGGAAGCCGACCATGACCTGAACAATCTCATCGCCCAGTACTACCAGCCGCGGCTCATCGCCGAGGACGGCCAAGCCGGCATGGGCAAGGGCATGGACGGGCGCGCCGGACGGGATCTGATCGTCAAAGTTCCCTGCGGCACGCTGGTGTGGGGGTTGACACCGCGCGCGGCCGACCCGCCGGCTCATTCGCAGCCGAGATCGGGCGAAGCCAGCGCCGCGCCGGATCGGCCGGTCATCTCCAGCGCCACACGCACACGTCCGTTGCTCCGCTCGGGAACGGCCGCGGCACTGGGCGAATCGCCCGCAGCAACCGCCCCGCCCGAACCGGCTGCGCCGGGCCGCCAGCCTAGGGGCGAGCTCATCGCCGATCTGACCCGGCACGGGCAGCGATTCGTCCTGTGCCGGGGTGGTCGGGGCGGTTTGGGCAACAAAAACTTCGCCAGCTCGGTCCGCCAGGCGCCGCGCTTCGCCCAGCCAGGCGAACCGGGCGAGGAAGGCGAGTTTCTGCTGGAATTGCGAATGATGGCCGACGTGGGGCTGGTGGGTTATCCCAACGCCGGCAAGTCCACCCTGCTGCAGGCCATCTCCCGCGCTCGACCCAAAATCGCTCCCTACCCGTTCACCACCCTGCACCCGCAGGTCGGTATCGTCGAGTACGCCGATTTTTTCCGCCTGACGGTGTGCGATGTGCCGGGCCTGATCGAAGGCGCGCACCGCAACGTCGGGCTGGGCCACGCCTTTTTGCGCCACATCCAGCGATGCAAAATCCTGGTGCTGCTGCTCGACATGGCGGGCAGTGACAACCGCGCGCCCTGGGACGATTATCGCAATCTGCTGCGCGAGCTGGAACTCTACGACCCGGCGCTGCTCGACAAACCCCGACTGGTGGTGGCCAACAAAATGGACGAACCCGCCGCGGAATCGAACCTCAAGAAGTTTCGCCGCCTCGTGCCCCGGGTGCGCGTGCTGCCCATCGCGGCCGCCTTCGGCCTGGGCATCGAAACATTCAAACGCCAGATCCGTCGCGCCGTCGAAGCGGCCACGGCATCGTGAGCGCCTTTGGCGGACGGGCCGGAGGCCAACCGTGCCGGCTCTTCAACGGTCCGGGCGTAAACCGAAGTCGCGCGACCCGGGCGCAGTGACCGACGGGCGAAAAAATCTTTTTCCCATCGCGCATTGACTTTGTCCGGAGGCGGCCCTAGCGTGCCCATGAATTGAAAAACGCAAACTTCCCGATCCATATGAAAACATCGCGTCTTTTGGCGGCTTTGGCGGCCGTGCCGCTGGCAGCGCTGAGCCTGGCGGCAGCACAACTGGGCGACCCGGCCAAGCCGTTGCAGATCGCCACCTGGGTCAAAGGCAAGCCGGTGGACCTGGCCGCGCTCAAGGGCAAACAAATCGCCGTCATCGAGTTCTGGGCCACCTGGTGTCCGCCCTGCCGCGCCAGCATCCCGCACCTGACGGCCTTGCAGAAAAAATTCAAGGACGTCGTGTTCGTCGGCATCAGCGACGAGGATGTCGCCACGGTGAAGAAGTTCGTCGAGAAGATGGGCGACAAAATGGATTACGTCGTCGCGGTGGATGACGACAACAAGACCGGCGATGCCTACATGAAGGCGTTCGGTGTCAACGGCATTCCGCACGCGTTTGTCGTGGACAAGACCGGTCAGATCGTCTGGCACGGTCATCCGATGGGCGATCTGGAAAAAACACTCGAGGCGCTCCAGCAGGGCAAGTTCGACCTCGACAAGGCCCGCAAACGCGCCGACGCCCAGCAACAACTCGAAACCTTTCTGGAAGCCGCGCAGCAGAACCCTGACGATCCCAAACTCCAGGAGATGGGTCGCAAACTCGAAGCGCTGGATGCCGAACTGGGCGGGATCGAGCCCGGAGAAAAATTCAACACCGCCGAGGTTCTCAAGCAGATCAAGTTTCAGTCCCTGGCGCGCGAGTACCAGACCGCCCTCTTCAGCGGCCAGAACGCCACCAACCTCGCCGCACTTGAAAAACGCCTCGCCGAAACCGCCCCCAAAAACTTCGACCTGGCCGAGTTCAAGGACAACCTCGCCTTCCAGAAACTGGTGACCGATTATCTGCTGGCGGCCAGCGGCCGGGGTGATGCCGCCCAACTGCCCGCGCTGAGCAAACGACTCGAAGCAGCTCAACCCAAGAACCCGCATCTGCCCATGCGCGTGGCCTGGGCGATTCTGGAACAACGCGGCCTGCAGAATCGCGATTACGAACTGGCCGCCAAACTCGCCCGCCGCAGCGTGGACGGCACCGAAAGCCGTGACGTGGGCGCGCTCTACGTTTATGCCCGCGCCCTGTACGAGGGCGGCAAAACCGCCGAGGCCATCGCCTGGCAAAAGAAAGCGCTCGCCGCCGCCCAGGACAACGAGGAAGCCCGCAAGGAGATGGAAGAAACCCTCCGCAAGTACGAGGGCAAAGCCGCCTCCCGGTAAGCGCCCCGGACGTTCCGAAATCTCAATCCCGCGCGCCCTGTCGCCGTTCCGGAACGGCTGCCACCGCCGCTGCTCGGCGGTTGCACTGACAACCGATCGCAGCTCGCACGACGCGCAGTTGCAACCCCGAGCCCGACCGTTCGGCGCGCGTCAATCCGCCCGGCGCGCGCCTACTCGAAGAGCATCTCGTAGCTGATCACGTTGTTCTCGAGTCGGCTGCGGACCTTGGTGTTGGATTTGCTGATGACGGCCTGCATGGCCTTGTTTTCCGCCAGCACCTCCGCGGTGAAGCCGCGGATGCCGTTCCGCCGCGCGATCCGGATCAGGTGCTGGAGCAGGAACGTGCCGATGCCGTGATTCTGCCAGGCGTCGGCCACTACAAAGGCCACTTCCGCCAGGTTGGTCTTCGGGTCGAGGTAATAGCTGCCGATGGCGATGATTTCCTCGCCGTAGGCCTCCGGCAGCGTACCCACGATCGTCACGTCGTTGCGATGATCAATGTAAACGAACTCCTTGATCTGGCGGCGCGAGATGAATTTCTGCCGGCTCATGAACCGGTAGTAAATCGTCGCCTCCGAAAGCTTGTAAAACAGATCGCGCATCCGCGGCATGTCGGTCGGGTGAATCGGGCGGAAATTGATCAGCGTGCCGTCGTTGAGCAGGTAGGTGGTGCGCAGTTCCTTGGGGCCGACATGGATTTTGCCCTCCACATCGGCCATTTCGGCCGAGAGATACTTGGCCTCGATCGCCTCGCGCAGCAGTTGTTCGCGGAAATTCGGATGCGCGACGCTGATCAGCGCCAGCGCCCGCTCCTGAACGCTCTTGCCGTGCAGGTAGGCGACGCCGTGTTCGGTGACCACGTACTGGACGCCGGCGCGGGTGGTCACCACACCGGCCCCGGGGCTGAGCCGGGTCACAATGCGCGAGACTTTGCCGCCCTCCGCTGTGGAGGGTAGCGCGATGATCGCCTTGCCGCCGGGTGCCTTGGCCGCGCCGCGATTGAAGTCCACCTGACCGCCCACGCCCGAAAAGAATTTCGAGCCCAGCGAATCGGCGCACACCTGCCCGGTCAGATCAATTTCCAGCGCCGTGTTGATCGCCACCATCTTGTGCTGCTGGGTGATGATGCTGGGATTGTTCACATACTCGGTCGGTTGGAACGAAAAGACCGGGTTGTTGTGCACGTAATCGTAGAGCTTTTTTGTGCCCAGGCAGAAGCTGGCCACCACCTTGCCCCGGTCCAGCGTCTTGCGCGCCCCGGTCACCGCGCCGCACTCGATCAAATCCACCACCCCGTCGGTGATCATCTCGGTGTGCAGGCCCAGATCCTTTTTGTCCTTCAAGAACCCCAGCAACGCCTGCGGAATGCGCCCGATGCCCACCTCCAGCGTCGAACCGTCCTCGATCAGCGAGGCCACGTTCTCGGCAATCTGCCGCGTCACCTCGTCGATCTCCGGCGGCTGCACCTCCAGAAGCGGCTCCTCGCCGTCCACCAAAATGTCCACGTCATAGGCGTGGATGAAACTGTTGCCCAGCGTGCGCGGCATGTGCGGATTGACCTGCGCGATGACCAGCGACGCGTTCTCGGCGGCCTTTTTGACGATGTCCACCGACACGCCCAGACTGCACAACCCGTCGGCATCCGGCGGCGTGATTTGAATCAGCGCCACGTCCAGCGGCAACTGGCCCGACTCGAAGAGCCGCGGAATGTCCGAAAGATGAATCGGCGTGTAGTCGCCCAACCCCTCCTGGATGATGTGCCGAACGTTTTCGGCGATGAAAAAGCTGTTCACCCGGAAATACTGCGTCATTTCCCGATGCGCGTAGGGCGCTTCGCCGAACGTCAGCAGATGCACGATCTCGGTATCCGGCAGCTCGGCCGCCCGCCGGGCCAGCGCACGCACCAGCAGCAACGGCTCCCCACAACCGGTGCCCACAAACACCCGCTGCCCGGGCCGAATCCGACCCACCGCCTCCCCGGCACTCAACAGTTGCGACTTGAACTTCTCGCGCCAGTGCGGATCGAAACCCGTCCGACCACCCTGCGCTGTCGCGACCGCCGTCTCCCGCGAACTCATCGCGCCCCCTCCTCGGTTTCCCGTTGCGGCAGCCGCAGCGTCATGCGCGCATCAGCCACGTAGGGCTCGACGCCCACCGGCCCGACAATGAACGGGTTGATATCCAGTTCCAGAATCTGCGGATAATCGGTCGCCAACTGGCTGATGCGCTGCAGCGCCGCCGCGATCGCCTCCAGATCCACCGGCGCCTGGCCGCGCGCGCCCCGCAACAATGCGTACGAGCGCGTGCCCCGCAGCATTTGCATCGCCTCCTGGGCCGTGATCGGCGCCAGATGAAACGTCACGTCCTTCATCACTTCCACAAAAATGCCCCCCAGGCCGAACATCAACATCGGCCCGAACTGCGGATCGCGCGTCATGCCCAAAATCACCTCCCGGCCGCGCTGACCCATCTTCTCGACGTACGCGCCCCGGATGTGCGCATGCGGCGCCCGACGCTGAATCCGCAACATCATCAGATCGAACGCATCGCGCACCTGCTCGGCGTTGGCCAGATTGATCCGCACCCCGCCGAAGTCGGATTTGTGCAGGATGTCGGGCGAGGAAATCTTCAACACCACCGGATAACCGATCCGTTCGGCGACCTCGACCGCTTCGTCGGCCGTGCGCGCCAGTTGGCCGTCCAGGATGTTGAAGTCGTACGCACGCAGAATTTCCTTGGCCTCGACCTCGCCCACCTGCGCCTGCCCGCTGCGGATCTGCATCTGCAAAATCCGATCCACCCGCCGGCGATTCACCGGGAAACGCGTCACGATCCGCGGCGGGCGGCGCCGCCATGCGGCGTAATCGCACATCGCGCGCAGCGCGTGCATGGCCCGCTCTGGCGACGGGTAATTGGGAATGCCCGCCGCCATGAGCACGTTTTTGGCTTCAGCCACGGCTTCTCCACCCATGAACGCCGTCAGGAGCGGTTTTTTCCGGTCATGCGCCCCGGCCAGTTGTTGCGCCAGCACCGGCGGCTGCGTCATGTTTTGCGGCGTCACCACCACCACCAGCGCGTCAATCTCCGGATCCTCCTGCAACAGCGCCAGCGCCTGAAGGTAGCGTTCCGGCGTCGCATCGCCGATCACATCCACCGGATTGTTCACCGCGGCGGCCGCCGGCAACACCTCGCGCAGGCGCGCCCGGGTGCGCTCACCCGGCTGCACCATTTTCAAACCCAGCGTCTCGGCCGCATCGGCCGCCATGATACCCGGCCCGCCGGCGTTGGTGATCACCGCCACCCGATTGCCCGCCGGCAACGGCTGGGAGGCGAACGCCAGCGCATAATCGAACAGCGATTCGAAATTCTCGGCCCGGATCACCCCCGCCCGCTTGAACGCCGCCCCATAGGCAATGTCGGCTCCGGCCAGGCTGCCGGTGTGCGACGAGGCCGCCTTGGCCCCGGCCTGCGTGACCCCCACCTTGAGAATCACCACCGGCTTGCGCGAGGCCGCCTCCTCGGCAATGCGCAGAAACTTGTTGCCGTCGGTGATGCTCTCCAGATACCCGGCGATCACCGCGGTGGCCGGGTCCTCGGCCAGCGCCTGGAGAAAATCCGCTTCGTTCAGATCCGCCTTGTTACCGATGCTCACCACTTTGGCCATCCCCAACCGCTGCTGCGCCGCCCAGTCCAGAATCGCCACGCACAGGGCACCAGACTGCGAAATGACCGAAATGTTCCCCGGCGGCGGCACCGTCGGCGCAAACGTCGCGTTCATCCGATGGTGCGTGTTGAGGATGCCCAGACAATTGGGCCCCATCAGCCGCACCCCCTGCGAGCGACACAACTCCACCAGCTCCCGCTCCAGCGCCGCCCCGTCGGCCCCGACCTCCTTGAACCCGGCGGTGATGACCGTCACGTAACGCGCCCCGGCCCGAATGCAGCTCTGGATCGCGTCCTTCACCGCTGCCGGTGGCACGACGATGATCCCCAGATCAATCGGCCCGCCGTAGGCCTCCAGACTCGGGTAACATTTCAACCCCAGAATCTCCCCGGCCTGGGGATTGACCGGCACGATCGTACCTCCAAAACCACTGCGCAGCAGGTTGGCCACAAACGCGTGACCCACCTTCTCGGGCTTGCGCGAGGCGCCCAAAATCGCCACCGCACGCGGTTGAAACAACGGCTCCAGTAACGCCATGCTCAGGTCCTCAAGCTGTGGGCCCGCAGTGTCAATCACTCACCCCGGCTTGGCAATGGTTTTGCCGATTTTGCCCGACGACGCGTCCATTTTGTACATCGCCGTGACGCCTGCCACCAACCCGGTGATGTAGGGCTTGAACTCGGAAGTGCAGATGATCAAATCCAACACGCGCGGTTTTCGCAGCTTCGACAACCACCGGATTCGCATCCTGTTCTTCTGCGGCAAGCTCGACCTTTACCCATTTTGAGGTCGGAAGAGGACTCTTTTCCACGAAAGTGCTGGGCAACCCTCCTGGGACGACCCGGCAAGCCCATCCCCATTCCCGTCGCCGCCGTGCGCCCCATCAGCCGGATCACAAGGTGCCCGGCGTCCGCGACTCCGAGAGCTCGACGTTGCGGCCCAGTGCCATCTCCGCCCGCAACAAATCATGGAGCGTGATCACGCCGGTCACACTGCTGTTACCCGGTTCCCGGACCACCACAAGGCCGGTGGGCGACTCCAGCAGGAGCGCCTGCAGTTCGCGCACGCTGGCGTCCGCCGCACAAACCACGGCCGGCGCGAGCCGCGGCGTGCGTTTCTCGGCCAATGCCGCCTGCGCCTCGGCGCGCGTCAGCACGCCTTCGAGTCGCCCATGGATACAGACGGGGAAACGCTCGTACGGATGGTCACGCAACAGTTTTTCCAGGGCCCGCGGTTCGAGATTCTCCACCATGACCGGGGTTCGAGTCGCGAGGGCCGACACCGGTTGTTGTTGCCACCCGGCAAGGTCCCGCGGAGGAATCAAGTGTTCGATACGGTGCCCGTCCTGAACGAGGATGGCGTCATAGAAATTGTGCCGCAGCAGCCGCCGGCTCACGGCCTGGCTGACCAGCGCACCCAGCATCAACGCCGGCACGAGCGCAAACTCGTGTGTCATCTCGAACACGATCAGGATGCCCGTAATCGGCGCGCGGACCACCGCCCCCAAACATGCGCTCATACCTACCACCGCCAGCACGACCTGGTTCGCCGAGCTAACGTGCCCGAGTGATCCCGCCAGCCCGCCCATAAACAGCCCACACATCCCACCGAAAAACAGCGTCGGCGAGAAAATGCCGCCGCAGCCGCCAAAGCCGTAGCAGGCGATGGTCGCCACGAGTTTCGCCACAAGTAACACGCCCGCGATCCTCCAGGGCAACTGGTTCGCCAGCCCGGCAGACAAATCGTCGTAGCCCAGACTGAACACCCCGAGATGACCGGTCTGCAAGAACACCGTCACGCCCAGCGCCCACGTCACCAACGCACCCAGGCCGGGCCGCAACCACAGCGGCAAACCAACCAGCGCCCGGTGCTGTCGCTGGTTGCGCAACGCCAGCGTAACCTTCTGAAACAGTACCCCGATTCCTGCCGCCACCGCCCCGACCACCAGCACCAGCCCGTAAACCGTCCAGCCCGACGGCTCGACCGCCCCCAGCGTAAAAGCGGGCTGCCGCCCTATGACCGCGTGCACCACCCACGCACCGAGCAGCGACGCCAGCAACACACTCCCCAAAATGCGACTGTTCAAGTCCTGCACAATCTCTTCCAACACGAAGGTCACCGCCGCCAGTGGTGTGTTGAACGCCGCGGCCAATCCCGCCGCCGCGCCCGCCGCTGCCGCCAGGCGGCGATGCTGCTTCGGCTCGCCTAGCATGCCGGCCAGATTCGAGCCAATCGCGCCGGCCAGTTGCACACTCGGCCCCTCGCGGCCCAGGCTGGACCCTCCCCCGATGCTCAGAATCCCGGCCACAAACTTCACCCAGGCCACCCGCCACGGCACGAATCCGAAATCCTTCCAAAATGCCGCCTTGAGCTGCGGAATCCCGCTACCGCGGGCCTCGGGACAAAACGAGTGCAACAGCCACCCGACCACGAGAGCGCTGCCCAGAATGACGCCGAGGCTGCCCAGCAGGAAGGTCGCGCGCGGTTGCGCCGACAACGGCACGAACGTGGCGCGATAGAGCCAGGTAATGCCCTGTTGAAAGGCCACCGTCGCCGCGGCCGCACCCAGGCCGTACACGCACGTTTGGGCCACCGCCCG
>CAYXJB010000009.1:29036-30116 GCA_964465445.1 uncultured Verrucomicrobiota bacterium | reverse complement strand
AGCGGTTTCCTAAACCGCGGATCCCTGTTCAATTCAGGGTGGGGGTACCAGTTTTATCGCGGCTCATGCTCGAGCGCCTGGCAACGGGACTTCTGGCAGCGGCGTTGCTCGCGCCGCTGTGCGGCGGCGCGGCGGCCCGGCCCAACATCCTGATCATTCTGGCCGACGATCTGGGTTTCTCGGACCTGGGTTGTTACGGTGGCGAAATCGCCACGCCGAATCTGGACTCACTGGCGCAGCAGGGACTGCGCTTTACCCAATGCTACAACACGGCGCGCTGCTGGCCCTCGCGCGCCTGTCTGCTCACCGGTTACTACGCACAACAGGTCCGGCGTGACGCCCTGCCCGGTGTGCCGGGCGGCGTCCGGGGCGTGCGCCCGGCCTGGGCGCCGCTGGTCAGCGAGTTCCTGCGCGCGGCCGGTTACCGCTGTTATCATTCGGGGAAATGGCACATTGACGGAAACCCGCTCGAAAACGGGTTCGATCGCAGTTTTGAAATCACCAACGGCGGTTACGACAACTACTTCAGCAGTCGCGGACATCTGGTCGAAGGCCAACCCGTCCCGCAAACGCCCGACTACTACGTCACGCGCGCCATTGCCGATCACGCCATCCGGTGTTTGCGGGAACACGCGCGAGACCACGCCACGCGGCCGTTCTTCCATTATCTGTGTTTCACCGCGCCGCATTTTCCGCTGCACGCCCTGCCGGAAGACTTTGCCCGGTACGAGGACCGCTACATTGCGGGCTGGAACACCGTGGCCCGACAACGCCACGATCGGATGAGCCGAATGGGTCTGGTCCATCACGCCCTGCCCGCGATGGAACGGGACGTCGGCCCGCCCTACCATTTCCCCGACGCGCTGCGCCGGCTCGGGCCCGAGGAGGTCAACCGGCCATTGCCCTGGGAGGAATTGACCGAATCGCAACGGCGTTTTCAGGCCACCAAAATGGCCATCCACGCCGCGATGATCGATCGCATGGACCGTGAAATCGGACGCGTGCTCGATCAACTCAAAGCCATGGGCGCCCGGGAGAACACGCTCATCCTGTTTGCCTCCGACAACGGCGCCAGCGCCG
>CAYXJB010000009.1:25518-29016 GCA_964465445.1 uncultured Verrucomicrobiota bacterium | reverse complement strand
CGAAATCATGGTCCGCGGCGGCGGTCATAACCCGGCCGCGCCACCGGGCTCAGCCGGATCGTACCTGTGCCTGGGCCCGGGTTGGTCCAGCGCCGCCAACACGCCCCTGCGCCGACACAAAACCTGGGTGCACGAGGGCGGCATTTCCACGCCGTTGATCGCCCACTGGCCCGCGGGCATCCGCGCCCGTGGCGAACTGCGTCACAACCCGGTCCACTTCATTGACGTCGTACCCACGATTCTCGATGTGGCCGACATCCGCAAACCGCGTCGGATCGGCGGGATGCGCCCGCCGCCGGCGCCGGGTCGAAGCCTCGTGCCGGTGTTTCGACGCGATGGGACCGTCCGGCACGAATTCCTCTGGTGGCTGCACGAGGGCAACCGCGCCCTGCGCGTGGGCGACTGGAAAATCGTGGCCGACGCCCGGGGCGGGTGGGAACTTTACGATCTGGCGACCGACCGCGGCGAATCGCGCAATCTCGCCGCCGAACGACCCGAGAAACTTCGCCAGTTGGCCCGCCTCTGGGAACAACACACTGCTGCCACGCGTGAGTTGGCGCTGCGCGATCTCCCGCCGCCGGCGACTTCGGAGCGCTCGCCCGGCAGCTCGACGCGCTGAGCCGCAGAGCGCTCGTTCTGTCCGGCTGGTGCGCATCGGCTCGCAGGCCGCTTTTTTTGCCGGCCGACCTGCCGGCTGAATAGCCCGCCAACCCGTCGAGTCTGATCTAGTGACAGTCGGCAAAAACAGCGTATCTTAAAGCGTTGAACTATGAAAGCCCCGCTCCACAAACCGCTTGGCTTGGGGCTGTTGCTGGCGGCCCTGCCGTGGCTCGGCGCGTGCAACCCGCAGGCCTCCAATGCACCCGCCGGCCTGGTCACCGCGGCACAGGCCGAACCGGTCGCGGCCACCACCAATGCGCCCGCATCCGCCAACACCAACGCGCCCGTCGCAGCCGACGCTGCCCAGCCCGAGACCCCGCAATTGAGCGCCAAACCCGCTCCGGCACCCGATGCCGAGCGACTCAAGCTGCCCGAACACATCAAGCCATCGGCCGCCTTGAGCGAGTTGATCAAACTCGCCCAGGCCGGCGTGGATGACTCGGTCATGCTCAGCTACGTCACCAACTCGCAGTACCTGTTCAAGCTGGGTGCCGACGAAATCATTTACCTCAAAGACCTCGGCGTGCCGGACAACGTGGTCACGGCCATGATCGAGCACGACCGCGTGTTGCAGCAGGCGCTCAACGAGACCGCTCAGGCGGCCGCGCAACCAGCCGCAACACCGCCGACCGTCACCGCCGAAGCCGCGGCGCCCTCCTACGTGAATCCGCCGGCCGCGCAGCCGGCCGAGACCACGGCGCCGACCAACGTCACCTACAATTACAACTACTTTTACAACGCGCTTTCGCCCTACGGGTCCTGGATCGAGGTGGACGGCTACGGGTGGTGCTGGCGGCCCACGGTGGTGCTGATCGAGCACGATTGGCGTCCGTATTGCCACGGCGGGCGCTGGCTTTACACCGATCTGGGTTGGTACTGGCACTCGTATTATTCGTGGGGTTGGATTGCGTTTCACTACGGTCGCTGGTTCCACCATCCGCGCTGGGGTTGGTGCTGGTATCCGGATTATGTCTGGGCGCCGGCGTGGGTGACGTGGCGTTACAGCCCGGGCTACTGCGGCTGGGCGCCCCTGCCGCCAGGAGCGTTTTATCGGCCGGGCGCGGGCTTTTTCTACCACGGTCGCTCGGTCGGGTTTGGCTTCGATTTCGGGCTCTCGAGCGCGTGGTTCACTTTCGTCTCGTGGGATCGGTTCTACGACACCCGGCCCTGGCATCATCGCCTGCACCACAGCCGGGTCACCCAAATCATCAACAACACCACCATCGTCAACAACATCGTCACCGGCGACAACAACACGATCATCAACCGGGGTGTGCCGGTGGACTTCGTGCGCCGTCATGCCGGCACTGAAATCCGACAGGTCGCCGTGCGCACGCTGACCGACTCCAAACCGGTTCCGACCGGTCGCGGTGAATGGCTCGAACAGGGCGGTCGCACGCTTGCCGTCCGACGGCTGGCCGCGGTTGAAAGTCCGTCTCCCGACGCCGCGCCTCCGGGTCGCACTCGCGAACACAGCCGCGTGCATCCGTCTCCGATCCCGGCCAAGGGCGCAACAGCCCTCGACGCTCCATCGCCGGCGCGTCCGGAGCGCCTGGCCTTGCGTCGTGAATCCGTCACACCGGCTGTGACGCCTCAACGCCCGGGCAACGAGCGACCGGAAATTCCTCTCCCTTCGCGCGAAACACCGGCGACCCGCACCGCGCCGCTCATTCTCCGTGGCGAAAGCCGTTCCGAACAGCCGACGACGCCGGTCGCCCGGCCGCAGCCGGCCAGCCCCATCGCGCCGAGCGAACCGACCGTACGCGACAACCCGCCGGCGGCGCCGAAATCGCCCTCGAGCTCGGTCGTGATCATCGGCCGACGCGAAACCCAACGGCCCGTCAACCCCGGCTCGCCCCAAACCCGTTCCGGCACTTTGGGGAGGAACGAACCGGCGGGCTCGACGCACTTCTGGGCCTCGCCCCGCACTTCAGAGAATCCGGCGAATGCGCCCGCGCCGCGGGTTGACGTGTCGCGTCCCTCGCCGTCTCGAACGGTGAACCCGCAGCCCCTCAGCCGACCCGCGTCGCCTTCGGTCCGGGTGGAACGGTTCGACCCGCCGCGCGTGGTCCCGTCTGCACCATCGAGCGGCTTTGCGGCACCGCGGCCTGAATCCCCGCGGATTCAGATGTCCGCTCCGCCTGCGCCGGCTGCGCCGCCGGTGCGCACGTTTTCGGCGCCGGCCCCGCCTGCCTCGCGCGCGCCGTTTGTTGCTCCGAGTCATCCCGCGCCGAGCCTGGGGCCTGCGCCGATGCGGTCCTCGCCGTCGTTCTCGCCACCCGCCGCGCCATCCGTTTCGCCCGGGCCCGGGCGGGATTTTGCCCCGAGCCGCGGCGGCGGCGAGAGTCGCGGTCGGACGGTACGAGAATTTTGAATCCGGTTCGGCTCGACCCTCGCGACGCCTGAGCGCGCCGGGCGCGTTGTCGCTTCAACAGCAACTTCAACCGCTGAAATTTCTGCGGAGCATCATCGGAGTTGTCCCCGCAGGGGCAAGCCGCATTTGGCGAAGACAGCCCGGGTCGCATGCCGACGCGCTCGACGCTTGCGGCACGGGGGCGTCGGGCTACCTTCTGCCCTCGGCGCATGAAGATCCTCGGTTTGGCTCGATCCGCGGCAGTGGGGATGTGTTGGCTTCTGACCGGTTGCCAACCTGCGAGCTCGCCCCAGCCGCCTCGCGAATCGCCGCCGCTGCCTTCCCCGGAGGTGTCCGATTGCGAACCGGGTCGGCGCGGCGGGCGGCTGACCCTGGCGGTGGATGAAGCGCCGCGCACGTTCAATCCGGTTCTGGTGCGGGACGGCACGGCCCAGGCGATCGTCACCGCCCCCGTCAGCAAGGCG
>CAYXJB010000009.1:0-25508 GCA_964465445.1 uncultured Verrucomicrobiota bacterium | reverse complement strand
CCGCACGGCCGATTTGCTGGCGCGACTGATGTACAGCCCGCTGGTTCGGACGGACTGGATGACGCACACGGTGCGTCCAGCGCTTGCCGAATCCTGGTCGGTGTCCGAGGACGGCAAAACCTGGCGGTTGCGACTGCGCGAGGGACTGCGCTGGAGCGACGGGCACCCGCTGACGGCCGACGATGTGGTGTTTACCTGGAACGAGGTGATGTATCGGCCCGAGATCAATCCGGGGGCGGCCGATCTGTACGTCAACGGCCGGCCCTTCCAGGTGCGTCGTCTGGACGCGCGCACTGTCGAGGTGACGACGTCGGAGGTGTTCGCACCGTTTCTGGAATTTTTTGGCGGGATGCCGGTGTTGCCGCGGCATGTCATGGCCGACGCGGTGCAAACGGGCCGGTTTTTGAGTGTGTACCCGATCACCGCCCGGTCGAATCAGATCGTGTGCAGCGGTCCGTTCCGGTTGCGCGAAAGCCGACCCGACCGGTTCGTGTTGCTGGAGCGCAATCCGGAGTTCTGGATGGTGGATCGTCAGGGCCAGCGTCTGCCGTATCTGGAGGAGGTGATGCTGGTTTTGGCGCCGGCGGGCGGGCTGGTGCGGGAGTTTCTGGAAGGCCGGAGCGATTTGTTCGAACGCGGGCGGCCTGAAGATTGCCAGCAACTGCGCGCCGTGCACACCAACGGATTCGAGCTGATCGAGCTGGGCATTGGCACGGAGCGGGAATTTCTGTGTTTCAACCAGAACACCGGCAGCGATCCGCAGGGCCGGCCGCTGGTGAGCCCGTACAAGCTGCGCTGGTTCCGGAACAAGTTCTTCCGCCAGGGCATCGCCTGCGCGGTCAATCGCCAGCGCATGGCGCAAGAGGTTTACGGCGGCCGGGCCGAGCCGTTGTACACGTTGATCTCCTCGGAGAACCCCAAATGGAACAACCCGAACGTGCCGCGCTTCGAGTACGATCCGACCCGGGCGCGGGCGTTGCTGGCGCAAGCGGGTTTGCAGGACCGCGACGGGGACGGCCGGCTCGAGGACGCCGACGGGCACGCGGTCGAGTTCACGCTGCTGACCAACCGGGGCAACCGACAACGCGAACAATGCGCCGCCATTCTGGCCGGGGATCTGCGGACACTGGGCATCGGCGTGCAGATCGAGCAGGTGGATTTTGCGGCTCTGATCCGGCGCATCAACGACACGTTCGATTACGAGTGCGTATTGATGGGTCTGGCCGGCGGCGGGCTCGATCCGGCTTCCCAGTTGAACGTGCTCAAGTCCAGCGAGGCGCTCCACCAGTGGTTTCCCCGACAGTCCCGTCCCTCGACCGAATGGGAGGCGCGAGTGGATCAGTTGATGGAAGCGCAGATGCGGACGCTGGATTTCGCCGCGCGCAAACGGCTTTTCGACGAGGTGCAGGCGTTGCTGGCCGAGGAACAGCCGATGATTTTCACCGTGGCGCCCCGGCATTGCGTGGCGGTGCGCTCGGGGCTGGGCAATGTCCGCGCCTCGGTGCTCACGGCCTACCGGGTGAGCTGGTCGTTGGAAACGCTCTACTGGCGCGAGCCCTAGCCGACAAGAGACTTGCCCGAGCGGCCGCAACCTGCTTCACTGGAAAGCGCGCAGGTGCGCATGTGGCGGAATTGGCAGACGCGCTACTTTGAGGTGGTAGTGCCGCAAGGCGTGCAGGTTCGAGTCCTGCCATGCGCACCAATCTTCCCTCTGCAACAAGCGGCTCCCAGCCTCCAAATCGCTGCGGGAACAGGGGTCAGGGGATTCGTCGCCTGAGCGGCGTTCAAACCCGGGCGCGCAGGGGCACGCTCGCCGCCGGAGCAAAAGCCGGCACGGTGCTCTCCAGAAAACCTTGCAACTGACGCAGGCGCGTGGGATGGCGCATCTTGCGCAGGGCCTTGGCCTCGATCTGGCGGATGCGTTCGCGGGTAACGTTGAAATGGCGGCCGACCTCTTCGAGCGTGCGCGGGCAGCCGTCGCCCAGCCCGAAGCGCATTTCGAGCACCTGGCGTTCGCGCGGCGTGAGGCTGCCGAGCACCTCGTTGAGTTTTTCCTTCAGCAGACTGAAGCTGGTGATGTCGATCGGATTCTCGGCGGACTTGTCCTCGATGAAATCCTCGAAGCAGGCGTCGTCACTATCCCCGACCACGGATTGAAGCGAGATGGGTTGTTGGGCCATGCGCAGCAGCGTGAGCACGCGCTCGACGGGCAGGTTCATTTCGTCGGCGATCTCCTCCGGCGTCGGTTCGCGGCCCAGGTCCTGGAAGAGCCGTTTCTGGGCGCGCAACAGCTTGTTGATCGTATCGATCATGTGGACCGGAATGCGAATGGTGCGCGCCTGGTCGGCAATCGAGCGGGCGATGGCCTGGCGAATCCACCAGGTGCCGTAGGTCGAGAATTTGTAACCGCGGCGGTACTCGAATTTCTCGACCGCTTTCATGAGTCCCATGTTGCCCTCCTGGATCAGATCCAGGAACGAGAGGCCGCGATTGGCATAGTGCTTGGCGATCGAGATGACCAGCCGCAGGTTCGCCTGCACCATTTCGCTCTTGGCCTGATGGGCGCGTTGGAGAGCATCCTGCAGCCGCGCCATGTCCTTTTCGAACTCGGCGTGGGGTCGGCGGACGAAACACTCCAACTCGCGAAGCTTCTGCTGTTCGGCCTGCAACTGTTCCTGCCGCGCCGCCGAGGCGGGTTGATTCTGGAGCTCTTCGATGCGCCGCAACGCGGTCCGCATGCGGTCGAACACGTTCTGGGCGACTTGCGCCATCTCTTCGAGGACCTTCTGTTTGAACGCGAAAGCTGGATAGAGCCGTTCGAGTCGCGCCTGCGCCCGCGCCAGCGCCGCAGCGGCGCGCGTGCGGACGGCCTTCTGCCGCGCCGATTGCCAGAGCGCGTATTTTTCGTCGGCAATCCGGTCCAGTTGCCGCACCCGGGTGATGAGGCGACGCAAGTGCCGCAAGTGGCGGTCGCGTCGGGGAAGCTGTTTTTCGAGCACCACGCGATCGAAGCGTTCGCGCGGGGGTTGGGCGACGAGCTTTTCGGCCAGGGCGACGTGTTCCTTGGCGGTGAAGCCCAACCCGTACAGAATGCGCGTCAGATCAGCCTCGGCCTGCTCGATGCGCTGCGAGATTTCGACCTCTTGTTCGCGGGTCAGCAGCGGGACCTGGCCCATTTGCTTGAGGTACAAGCGTACCGGATCGTCGAGCGTTTCGAGCCGTTGACGGCCGCGTTCTTCTTCCACTTCCGGGTTCGCCGCCGTGTCAGCCTCGACCGCATCGCTGATCTCGATTTCGAAGCTGCGCAAACGCGCGCAGAAGTCCTCCCGTTCCTGGGGCGAAACCCGATAAGGCGCCAGCGCCTGGTCAATGTCCTCGTGCGTCAGGCAGCCGTGTTCCCGGGCCTGGCGCAACAGTTGTTTGATTTTCTCGTCGCGCGCCTCCGGCGTGAAGGGCAGCAGCGGCGCGGCGCTTTTGGACGGTGGTGGGGCCGCTGCAGCAGCTCGAACCGGGCCGCCGTTTGGGGAGGCGGGCAAGGACTCGCGGGAATCGGGTTTGCGTTTGAGCGCCGGAGGCGACGCCGAAGCGCGTGCGGGGCAACGGTTGCGCGAGGAGGACGCGGGCCGACGATCCTTTGGCTTGGGCATAAAACTTCTGGCTCTCGTTCGTCCGTTCTGAAATTGGGACCGCAATATGTTCGCGCTGGCGCAGCCTCGTCAAGGGCCTGAGCAAAAAATTTTTTCGCCTCGAAGTTTCGAGTCGCTTGAATTGCCAGAGAAGCGCCTCGGATCGTTTGCGGACAGGTGGCCGTCCAAGCGGTATCGCCAACCCGGACGGCCAGCGGTGGATTGCCGGCGTGTTTTGTTGTCCCGACGGCGTTGCTGTGCGAGCCGGCACAAGGCTGTGCGGGGTGGCCCTGCCGGGAAGCGGACGGCCCTCGGAAAAGCCAAGGGCTTTGGAAGAGCTGTAAGCCGAATTCTGTCTGCCCCGGGATTCCGGGGGAGAGAATCATTTGTCTGAGCGGCCGAAACCCGGGACCCGGCCCGTGCGATCGGGCCATGGAGCGGGCCACTCCGAGGTCCCCTATTTGGCCTTGCACCCGATGGGGTTTTCCGTGCCGCGTTGCTTACGCTCCGCGCGGTGGTCTCTTACACCACCTTTTCACCCTTGCCTGTCGCAGCGGCCGGCGGCCGCGACGACTTCGGCGGTTTGTTTTCTGTGGCACTGTCCGTCAACGCCTCAACGGTTGCCCGTCAAGACATTGCCCGCGTGTATCCCGGCCGTCCGACCGGGTTACGCGGCATCGCGCCCTTTGGTGTTCGGACTTTCCTCCCTTGGGACGGCTCGCGCCATCCCAAGAGCGATTCTCCGCTCTTCCAAAGCCCGTATCATAATAACCCCGCCGCAGCGCCAATCAAGTCGCCGCAACCCTCAAAGCGGGCCGGCCGCCGACAGCCCCACGCTCTCAGAGTTCCGTCCACGCCCCCGGCACGGGCACGGGGTAGCGACCCTGGGCATCGGCTCGGACCGGCGGCGTGCTGTCGTCGGTAAACGCGACGCTTTTGCAGAACTGGAAATCAGAGGCCAGCGCCTCTTCCCAGGTAACGGTGCGGCCCATGTGAACGGCGGCCCGGCCCATGATCGCCGCCAGGTTTGAATAGGCCGAGCGCGGCAATTCATTGTGCGGACGATCGTTTCGAATGGCGTCGAGCAACACGTTCCATTCCTGCACGTAGGGACTGACGGTTTCCCGCGGCGCCCGCCAGGCGATGTTTTGCGGTTCGGTACGCTGGTCCTTGTACAAGTGCGTCGTCGGCGCGTGGATGTTGCCGGAGAATTGCGCGGCGCAGCGGGTGCCGTGGATGTAGGTCGAAAAATCGTCCTCGGTGTTGGAAATGTACCGGCCGTGAACCTGCGCCTTGGTGTCGTCGGCCCAGGTGTACTCGATGGCGTAGGTGTCGAGGTTCTGTCCGGCATCGCGGCTGTTAGGGGCGCGGCCACCCAGCCCGTGGGCGCGGATCGGCCAGCCATCCTTGATCCAGCAACACTCGTCCACCTGGTGAATCATCAGTTCGATCCAGATGCCCGAGGAGGCCCAGAAGAAATGGCCCGGTCGGCTCAACTGCCAGAGCAGTTCGCTGCCCTGACCGTCCCACGGTGACAGAGCGCCACCACCGCCCATCCGATAGGCGCGCATCAACAGGATCTCGCCCATCGCGCCCTCCCGGATTTTTTCGATCAACGCCTGGCGGGCGGAGGAATGCCGGCACATCAGACCGGTGGCAATTTTGAGATTCTTGCTCCGGGCCAGCTCGGCCAGTTGGAGCAGGCGTTTGATGCCGCCCGGGTCCGGCGCAAAGGATTTCTCCATGAACACATGCACACCCTTCTGAATCGCCCAGGCCAGATGTTCGGCGCGGAAGGCCGCGTGCGTGGTCAGGATCGCGATGTCGCCCGGCCGCAGGCACTCGATCGCATGGCGATACGCTTCAAAGCCCAGAAATCGCCGCGAGGGCGGCACGTCCACATGCGCAGCGTACTGCTGCATCAGCACCGAATAGGATCGCTGCAGCTTGGCTTCGAACAGGTCGGCCATCGCGACGAGTTTCACCGGCCCGCCATTGGCCGAGCAGGCGTTGCCAACGGCCCCGGTGCCGCGACCGCCGCAACCGATCAGCGCCAGCCGCAGCGTGTTGTCCTCGGCCGCATGCACATGCGGCAGGGCCACTCCCGCCAGGGCCGAGGCGGCCAGCGCTTTGCCGCCGGTGGCCAGAAAATCACGACGCGTGCTGCGATTGCGCCCGAGAGGGCTCGGGCCGGTCGGTGAGGAGACTCGAGGTTTCATGGAATCGGATTGGTGCACGAGGTTCAACGTCGCCGCGAATTGTGCCGCCGGTTGGTCGCCGGCGCAAAGTTTTTCCGCACCCGCCCGACTCAAAAAGCGTCGGCGTTCGACCCGAAGCATCGCGCCCACAGCTCGCCGGCTTCTTGCGGCGATTCAACGACCGCCGCCACCGCCAGACCACCCGCCGGCAGCCGGCGGAAAATCCGTTCCAGCTCCCCCGGCGGCAACCGTCCCCAGATGATGAGCGGTTTGTGCGCCAGAATTTTGCGGTGCAACGGCTCGAGCGCCTCGGCGTCCGGACCGCCCTCGTCCCGGTGCAGCTCCAGCGCCAAAAACGGCATCTCCAGATAAAAATCTGTCGGGACGAATTTCGTCGGATGCTGATGCATGATGCAGCCGGGGAAGGCCGCGGCGATGCGCGCATCCGGCTCGCGAATGAATCGCTCGTACAGCCCGGGTGAAAGCAGGGCCGCGGCATCTTCCTGATGCCAAACCGTCCCGGCCGGCGCCCACAGATGGTAGTAAAACGAGCCGACGCCGCCCTCGAACAAGGGGATATGCGCCAGTTGCAGTCGCCCGAACGCAATCCAGAACTCGGTGAGTCGCTCGCAGAGGGCATGGACTTCATCGGGCCGATCGTGCATCGCCAGCACGAAATTCGATCCGCCGTAGAGCGCCGAAAGCAGGTCCGCAATCCCCCGCATCCGCGTCGTGCCGATGGGCCAGCGTCCGGCGCTCTGCGCCGCCAGAGCCTCCAGAAACTCCACCGCCTTGCGCATCCAGGGCGAGTCCGGATCGAACTCGGGAATCGAGTCCGGCCCGCGGAAATTCGGCGGGGGTTCGGCGTGGATCGAGCCGGTGGAAACATCGGCGTAGATCGGACAGCCCAGAGCCGCCTCGAGCCACGGGATTCCCCAGAACGCACTGGCGCTCCAGATCAGATCGCCGCCGCAGGCCTCATGAAGTTCGAAGAGCCGATCGCAATCGGCCAGGTACGGCTCGACCGGAAAATCCTCCGGCTTCAGGGCGCGCCCGCTCGGCAGGCTCTGCGCCGCGTGGTAGCGTCGCAGCGGATAATCGCTGCCCACAAAAAAGCCCAGCAGCGGTCGCTCGTTGGCGCGTCGGTAGAACCGTTTGAAGCGCTCGATGCGATCCGGCACCGGGAAATGCGGCGCGGCCTTTGCCCTCATGACCCACGAACGTTCACAAAACCATCGCCCCCCTCCCGGAGTGCTCGCAACGTCGCCCCGCTGCTGCGATCAACTGCCCTCATCCGGCGCGCCGTACCAGCACGCAAGCTTTCCGCCGCGACTGGCGACGGCCCGGGCGTGACATGGCTTGCGCTTGCTCGCCGCGGACGAATCGGCCAAGCTGATCGAGGCCGGAAGGGTGGCTGAGTGGTTGAAGGCACCTGACTCGAAATCAGGCGTAGGCGCAAGCCTACCGTGGGTTCGAATCCCACCCCTTCCGCCATCGTATCCCGGCGGCCCCAGCCCCCCAGAGCGTTTGCCGCCCGTTATTGCGCCGCCGCCCAGCCGCGGAAAAAGCCGACGCACTGCGCCACATCCGGCACGGAGTTTTCCCACTTGGTCTCGTATTCGATCGAGATGTTGCCCTCAAAGCCCTGTCGTTTGAGCTCGCGCAAGATGCCGCCGATGTCGCTGATGCCGGAGCCAAATGGCACGTCTTCGGTCTGCCGGCCAATGGCGGTGCGATCTTTCATGTGCACGCTGATGATCCGGCCCTTGAGCAATTTGATGCCGTCCAATGGCCGGATGCCCGAGGTGGCCCAGTGGCCCACGTCGGCGCACGCACCGATGCGCGCGTCCCGGTTCGCGACCACTGAGAGCACGTAGGCCGGATCCCAGACCTTGTACTCGGGCCGGTCGACCCGCCTGGGATGGTTGTGAACGGCCACGCGGATGTCGAATTCCCGCGCGAGTTTTTCGAGCAAATCGAGCTGATCCACCGCCTCGGTCGTGATGGCGTACAAGCCCAGGGCACGGGCGAACTCGAAGATTTTCCGCCACTCGGCCGGGTCCTTTGCGCCGACGACGCCGTAATTGACCGCCCGGACGCCGTGGCGCGCCAGATGCGCCTTGAGCTGCTCGATCATCTCGGGCGTGGCAAAGTGGTCGAGCTTCAAGTCCGGCTGCTGCGGACTGAATTTCTGGCGGGGGTAAAATTCGATGATCTTGCCGCCGGCCAGCGCGGTTTTCTCGACCGCCTCGAAAGCGCTGAACCGGTTGAACGTCCAGGCCTGGCATCCGACGGCAAAGCCGCCGATTTTGCATTCTTCGGGAATCGGCGTTGCGCCCAACCGGCCCGGCGCGATGCAAGCCAGCATCAAGAAACCGACCGCCGTGCAAAGCATCCACACTTTCATGATCACCTCCGAAAAATGGTTGCGCTCACTGCTTCAACCTCGCGCCGCTCATCGCACCGGGCCGGGGCGCGCGTGTCAAACCTTTTCACTGCGGTGCGCCCTCGCGGCGTGCGACGCCGACCGGCCCGCGCTTACGGCGGCGCGGACACGAGTTTCTGGAATTCGGGCAGCGCACGCAGCGGGATAAAACGCGGGTCGTCGCGGGCGGTGAGCGCCAGGTTGCTGGCTTTGGGGTCTTGAGCCAGCCGCCGCGCGTTGAGTTCCAGCGCGCGGCGCAGCGCGTCCATGCCATCCTTGACCTTGCCCAGGCCGGATTTGAGCGCGGCCAGGTCGTACCAGGTTTCCGCCGTGTCGGGCAGGATTTGCACCAGCCGTTCGAGCGCGGTTTCAAGCTGCGGCCAGGCGTGCAGCTCGGCGAACACGCGCGCGGCGCTGAGCACGGCGTTGGCATCGGCCTGCGGATGCCGAACCATGCGCTCGAGCACGCCCAGGGCGCGGTTGGTCTGCTGCACGGCCAGGTAGGCCGAAGCCAGATTGAACGCGCCCTGGAAGTCGGTCGGATTCTTCGCCAGCGCTGCCTCCATCTGATCGAAGTTGCTGCGGATTTTCTGGATCTCGCCGAAGCGTCGGACGGTTTCGCGCAGGCTCTCGACCAGACCGACAACCTGGCTGTTGTAGGGATCGAGTTTGCGACAGGTTTCGGCCACCAGCAGCGCGTCTTCGAAGCGGTTGACCTGCGGCTGGGTCAGCAGCGTCACGTAGCGGAAGACCGCTTCGGGGCTGTAGGGACAGAAGGCAAACGCCTGTTTGAACGCAAAGTCGGCTTCCCGAAGCAGCTGCTGAAACTGCTCGGGCGTCTTGGGCCGGTACTCGGGCGGCGACTGGAACAAGCGCCACAAATACACCCCCGCGATCGAGCTGCGGAGCTTGGAGAACGCCTTCTGCGCCTGATCGTCCCGGGCGAACTTGCGATCCCCCGCAAATCCGCTGAAATCCCGCCGCAAATAAAGCTTCTCCGCAAACCGGGCGATCTCTTCGACGCTGGTGTCGTAGGTGATCCAGTTGCCGATCAGCCGCTCGGAGTACCGACTCCAAAAATCGTGATCGCGCGCCAGAATTTCCTCGCTCAACTCCGGCAACGGCTCGCGATTGACCTTCATGATGATCCCAAAGGGCGTCAGGTGCGGATACATCCAGTCGAGCGGGAAGCTCTCTTCGACGAAGAATTCGTTGGTCGGATTTCGGTCGAACATCACCTTGGCGATGAGCGCATTGATGCTCATCACGGCAACCTGTCCGGAGACCTGCACGCGCCCGCCGATGATCCGCACATCCTCACCCGGCTTGAGCTGGCGCGGCTCGTGCGGGAACTCGCGGTCGTGCTGCAACCGCCGCTGCGCATCCAACAGATAGCTCTCGAAACACCGGCTCGAATCGTCCGGCGTGGCGATGTAGATCTCCTTGGGCGGATAGACGCCCTGGGCGCGACGGCGGGCTTCGATCTTGGCCCCGAGACTCAGAAACGGCCGGTCCAGCACCGCAAAGGCCAGCCGCGCCAAGAGGTTGGTCGTGTAGTTGATCTCCCGCTCCCGCGGCCCGCGCAGCAATTCCTGGAAAAACGGCGGATCCTGTTGCCGACTGCGATTGTAATGAGCGCGGATGTAGTTCAGGTACGTGCCATCAGCCAGCGCGTTCTGGGTGATGATGTACACGTCGCGCCGGTCGAAATGCGGGTCGGTGTCCTTCTTGCAGCGCGGCGGAATGAAACTCTCGCAGAAGATCATGTACGTGGGACAGAAGCGGCCGGGGTCGGTACCACCGTAGAGCACCGCGTTGCGCGTCATTTCCGGGTAAATGAATTTGGCCTTCTCGGGGGCCTTCATCATTTCGGCCCGCACCGTTGCGTCGTACCAGCCGAACCTGCCATCCGGCCCGGTGAACGGCGGGGTGAACATGTCATGGCCGAACCAGTAACCGAACAGGTGACCGCGCTGTTCGTTTTCAAACCAGTGCGTGAGCACCGAGTACAGCGGCATGGCCGCAAACAACGCCAGCGTCAGGCTCAACGGCGGCCGGTGCCGCTTCAGAACCACCGCGCCGGTGTAGAGCAACGCCCCGCCCAGCAACAACAGGCCCGCAAAAATCGGCATCCCGTACTGATCCTTGTCAAAGGAACGCGCGATGGCGTGGAAGAACTGCCGCAACGGTCCGGCCTGCAGGTGCTCGGGCACGAAGTTCTGCGTCGCCCCGGCCAGCGCCACCAGCCCCAGCAACACCGCCGCAACGCCGCCGGCCACCGCCCGACGCCGACAGCGCTCGTATTGCGTGGCCAGCGTCGCCGCCAGCAACGTCAGCCCGTATCCGACCGCCATCGCCACCACCGTGTGCGAAGCGGTGAAAAACACTCGGATCAGTTCGCGCGCCGCCCGGTCCGGCGGCGGGTTGAGCAGCAGCACCAGGAACGGTCCCAAACACAGGAAAAACGCCACCAGCCCCACCGTCCAGGCGCGCTCCCGACGCTGCATCCGACCGTAGAAAAAGAACATCACCAGGGCGATCGCCAGATACAACAGGTTGAACTCGTCGTTGAGCCCCTCCAGGAACATCCACAACTGCGCTGCGTAGGTCTTGAAGAAGTTGAACGTTGCTTCCACGAACGTCTCGCCCGTGCCGGTGGTCGGGTGGATGCGTTCGTACTGACCACGCGTGATGGCGTGGAAGAAGCCTTCGACCGTGCGCGGGTAGCCCCACTGCATGGGCGGATTGGTCATGCCGGCGATGGGCATGTAAAAATAAAACGCCGCGCCGAGAATCCACGCCCCGGCCGCGCCCAGCGCCACGCGCCATTCACGGCCCAGCGAGCGGACGCGCGGCTGCAATTGCACCAGCGCCACCACGCAGCCCAGGCCCAGCAAATGCACCAGCAACAGCCAGCCGCGCGACTCGTCGAACACGTCCACGTAATTGGTAATTAACCCCAGCAGCAGCAGCACGTAACCCACACTGCCCACCAGGGCCAGATCGCGTCCCAACTCGAGCATGCGCAGGCGCGTCTTCCAGCAGAGCCAGATCCACAACACCGCCGAGGCCAGCCCGATGAGGTTGTAGATCACGAACACCGGCGCGTTCTCGCTCAGCAGCTTGAGGTAACCCATGCTCGCGATCACCAGCCCGCCCAGGTACACGACCGTGTTCCAGAAAAACAGCGCGCGCGCCAACTTGGGCTGCACCACCAGCACCAGCGCCTCCATGCCCAGCGCGATCACCAGCAGCGACTGGTGATTGTTGAAGCAAATCCCGTACATGAAAAAGGCCAGGTACAGGTAGCGATACTGCTCCGGCGCATAGGTCCAGCGCAGCAACCCCAACAGCACCGCCACCAGCGAAAGCACGCTCAGCGAATACACCTCCACGATCACCGACTGACTCCACATGTAGCCGTTGAAGCCCAGCAGCGTGCCCGCCACAAATCCCGAGACCATGCAGATGGCGCTCTCCCAGCGGCGGTGGATGTTTTTGAGCTCGCCGATGCCCTCGATCATCATGCTGCTGCCACGCGAGACCAGCAACGCCAGCAGACCACAGGCAAACGCGCCGGCCGTGGCACTGCCCAACGCCACCCGCCAGGCCACGTTGGAAATCGGCAACAACGTCGCCCACAGCCAGGTGTAAATCGTCCAGACCGGATAGCCCGGCGGATGCGGAATGCCCGCGTAGTAGGAGGCCACCGCCAGCTCGCCCGAGTCCTCCAGCGTCAGATTCGGCGCCAGCGTCAGAAAATATCCCACCCACACCACCAGCGTGGTGAGGGCAAACGTCGCCCAGTCAATCGGACGAAAGAGCGGCGGCAGCTTCGGGGCGGCCGGTTGCGCACCAGCGGGCGTGACCGCGGGAGCGGTCGCCACCGCGGTGACGCTGTTTTGCGATGCATTGGCGCGTTTTGTTTTTCCGTTGCTCATGGTCGGAATCACCAATCCACGGCGCCGCGTCCAGAGTGGCAACCTTGGGAACAAACCGACGTGTTGTCCATGAAAATTGCCGCTACCCGGGCCCGCGACGCTCTCAACCCAACCCCAGCCACCGCCCGCCCTGGTACGTCACAAATGCAAAACCCCACGACAGCACTCCCATGTAAAACCACTGAAACAGCGGCCACTTCCACGAGTTGGTTTCCCGCCGCACCACCGCCACGGTGCTCACGCACTGGAGCGCAAACACGTAAAAGACCATCAACGTCACGCCCACCAGCGTGCTGTACACCGGCGTGCCGTCGGGCCGCTTCTGCTCCCGCAAGGTTTGCGCCAGACTGCTGGTGACATCCGGCCCGGCGTTGCCCAGGTTGTACACCGTGGACATGGTACTCACGAACACCTCCCGGGCGGCAAACGACGTGATGATACCGATGCCGATCTTCCAGTCGAATCCCAGCGGCGCGATAACGGGCTCGATGGCCCGGCCCAGCCGACCGGCAAAGCTGTGCCGCAACTTCTCTCCCGCCTCGGCCCGATCCAGGGCCGCCAACTGCGCTGCCAGCGTTTCATTCCCACCCGCGGTCGCGGCAGCGGCGGCCTGCAGGGCGGCGCGCCGCTGTGCAAATTCCTGTTCGATGGCCCGATCGCGCGGATAGGTCGCCAAAAACCACAGCAGGATGTTGATGCCCAGAATCACCGTGCCGGCGCGTCGCAGAAACAATCGCGATCGTTCCCACATGTGGCGCAGAACCACCCGCGCCACCGGCCGTTTGTATGGCGGCAGCTCCAGAATCAACAGGGGCGGCTCGCCCCTGAGCAGGGTTTTTTTGAACACCCACGCCATGACCAGCGCCACCACGATCCCCAGCAGATACATCGCCAGCATCGTCAGGCCCTGCAGCCCCAAAAAACCGAACAGATTGAATCGCATCGGACCCAGGTGCACCTCGTAGCGCAGATCGCCCAGCACCCGGGGCGGAATACACGTTGCAATCAGCAACGAATAGACCGGCAGCCGCGCCGAACAGCTCATCAACGGCGCAATCAAAGTCGTCACCAACCGATCCTTCGGACTCTCAATGGTGCGCGTGGCCATGATGCCCGGAATCGCACAGGCAAAGGAGCTGAGCATGGGAATGAAACTCTTGCCGTGCAGCCCCACCCGGCTCATCAGCCGGTCCATCAAAAACGCCGCCCGCGCCATGTATCCGGTGTCCTCCAGAAATCCAATGAACAAAAACAACAGCAGAATCTGGGGCAAAAACACCACCACCGCCCCCACCCCGGCAATGACTCCGCTGACCAGCAGATCGTTCAAATCCCCGGGCGGAATCTGCCGGCCCACCCATGCCCCGAGCGCGTCCACAGCCCATTGGAGCGCGTCCATCGGCCATTTGGCGAAGGTGAAAATGCTCTGGAACATCAGCGCCAGCACCGCCACCAGCACCAGCGTTCCCCAGAGCTTGTGCGTGAGCACCCGGTCCAACCGGTCGCTGAACGTCTCGCCCGGCGGCGCCAGCTCCTGGGTGACGGCACGCTGGATTTCGGCCACCCGCGCATACCGCCACTCGATCGGCGCGCCGCGCCAGTCCACGCCGTGGGCTTCGAGCCGCTTGCGCGCCGCGGCCACCGCCTCCTGAATGGCCGGCGGATAATGCTCCCGGGAAGATGCCAGCGCCCGCTCGTTGCTCAGGATCAACAGTGCCTCGGCAGTGGCCTGCAGACGCCGTTCCCGAAACGTCTCGGCCAGTTGATCGGCCAGCTTTTGCGCCTCGATGCGAAACAGGCCCGGCAACTGGCAAAACAACTTGGGCTGGACCTGCGGCGGTTGACGCAACATCGCCAAAATCTGCGCACGCAATTCCGGCACGCCCTGGCCGGTGCTGGCCACCAACGGCACCACCGGCACGCCCAGCAGCTCCGCCAGTCGCGCCGCGTCAATCCGCTGCCCGTTGGCCTCGGCCACATCCACCATGTTCAACGCCAGAATCGTCGGATGCCCCAGCTCGATCACCTGCGTGGCGTAGTAGAGATTGCGTTGCAGATTCGAGGCGTCCACCACCACCACAATGAGACTCGGCGGCGGCAGCTCCGGCAGCCGGTTCAACAACACGTCGCGCGAAATCTGTTCATCCAGCGAGTTGGGACTCAGGCTGTAGGTGCCGGGTAGATCCAGCACGCGGATTTCCTGATCCGGCGGCGCGCCCAGCAAACGGCCCTCCTTGCGCTCGACCGTCACCCCGGCGTAGTTGCCCACCTTGGCGCGCAAACCCGTCAGCGCGTTGAACAGCGTCGTCTTGCCGCAATTGGGATTGCCGGTCACCACCACGTACACCGGCCGGCGCACCGTCCGGCCGGAACGCACCGGCCCTGAGGGAGCAGGTTCTCCGGCTCGATGCGGCGTGAGCACCGGCGCGACCGGATTCGGCGCTGGGGGACGGGCGTCCATGAGACTCGAAGAGCTGGGCCGGCGGCGCGGTTATTACCCGCCGACGGGCTGGCGCGTTTGGGCTCCGGAAGCCGGGGCCGCGGGCTCGGCGGGCCGTTGGGCCGGCTCGGCCACCCTGACCCAAATCTGATCGGCCTCATGCCGGCGCAATGAAAGGTGATAGCCGCGCACCTTGATCTCGACCGGATCGCCCAGCGGCGCAAACCGTACCAGTTGAACCGGCGTACCGATCAACAGCCCCATCTCCATCAATCGCGGTCGGAATTCCGCCGGCAGCCGGATTTCGGCCACCGTCGCGCTGCTGCCGGGGGACAACGCCGTCAACGGTTGAAGCGCTGCACTCACAGCTCTTGGAAAACTCAGGATCGCAACGGGCCCGATGCGACCGTGCCGGCCGGTTCGCTGCCGCCCTCCGGCAACGGCTGCACCCAGATCGCCTCGGCCAGCGCCTCGCTCAGGGCCACACGCGCATTGCAGATCTGACACAGAAACGCCGGCTGCCGACTCAACAGACGCAGCTCCCGGTCCTCGATCAACCCCAGCTCGCGCAGCCGATCGCACAGCTCCGGTTGGGCGGCCAGTTGCTTGATGCAAACCCGCGCGCCCACTTCCACGCGGCTCAGCGGGCACAACGGCCCGCCGGCACACCGACCTTCCACGACCTCGAAGGGCTGCGCCGATTTTTTGTTCACGGCCCGCCAACCTACGCGAATGGCGACGTTTGGCAAGGCGACAATTCCACCGGCTCGCGCCCGCGACAGCTCGAATCAACCCGGCCTCGGGGTCAGCCACCGCACCAGCCCGGGCCGCTCGTGCGCCAGCCCGATTCGTCTTGGCAGGATTTGGGCCGGCGGCCTAACGTGACGCCGATGACGGGCTTTTTGCGATTCGTCGGGATCGCCAACGCTGCCGCCTGGCTCGGAGCGTGTGTGTTTTACACCCTCGGCGCTGCTCCCGCGTTGATTTCGGCCGAGATGCATGCGCTGCTGGGGTCGAAGTACTTCCCGTATTTTTCGGGCGCGATCGGGCTGATTTTGCTCGAGCGGTATTTCCAATTCCACATCGTCTGCGCGAGCGTGGCGCTGTTGCACCTGCTGGCGGAGCGTTTTTATCTGGGCCGACGGCTCACACGCCTGCGCCTGGGGCTGTTGGCGGGTCTGCTGGTCTTTGGTGTGGTGGGCAGCGCCTGGCTCGCTCCCAAACTCACCCGCTGGCATCGGATCGCTCACGCCCAAAACGCACAGCCGGCCACCCGTGAGGCCGCTGCCCGGTCTTTTCGCATCTGGCACGGCGTTTTCCAGGGTCTCAACGTGCTGGCCATTGCCGGGGTGGCCCTGTCCATGTGGCGGGTGACGCACCCGCGTGACGAACTGCGCTTTCTGGGAACCCAATTCCAAGGTTGACAAACCGCCCCTGTTGCCAAACTTGTAGCAAAAGCTGGTTGGGTCGCCGCCGGCGCGAACATCGCCAAAAATATGATCTCGAATGAACGGCCGTCACCCTTCGGACACCGACCCCGTCCGCAGGAATCTCCTGCGCGGCCACCGGTGAACGAAACGACGCTCAAATCCGAGAAAATACAGATCGAGCGCAAAACCTTCCTTTTTACCCTCAAGGAAAACCCGCGCGGCCGTTTCCTCCGCATCACCGAAGACGTCAGCGGCCGACGCGACACCATCATCATCCCCGCCCCCGGACTGGGCGACTTCCGCAAAATCCTCGAGGCCATGGAAAAGGCCTCGGCCGAAACACCCGCGCAGCAGGGTTGAGCATCAGACCCGGGTGCTCCCTGGCGACTCGCCCAACGGCTCACCCCAGCGCAGGTGCCCCCTTGCGCTCTTGTTTTTCTTACGCTAGAAACTTCAACGACTGAACAACCCAAAAAACCCAGAACAATCCCAGATCGCCCATGAAAACCCAACTCCATCTGAGCGGTGTCGTGTTGTGCACCACCCTGGCCCTCGGGCCGGCGCGCTCGCCCGCCCAGGGCAGTCTCACCCCACCGGGCCCGCCGGGCCCGACGATGAAAACGCTGTCGCAAATCGAGCCCGCACGCCGATCTCGAGCGCGCCGTACACCATCACCGACAACGGCTCGTACTACCTGACGACCAATCTGACGGTCAGCGGCGGGCATGCGATCACGATTGCGGCCAATAACGTCACGCTGGACCTCAACGGGTTCACGATCAGCTCGACCGCACCCTCGGCCACGGGGGTGGCGATTTTGCTGAGCGGCTATCGAACGAACGTGGCCATTTACAACGGGCACATCCAGAGCGGGGTGACCAACGACAACGCCGGCGTGTTTGGCGGACCCGGATTTGGGTACGGCATTTCGGCGGGCGGTGATCCTTCGAATGTTCGAGTGCGGGATGTGTCGGTTCGGGGCGTGTTGTACGACGGCATTAATCTCCGGCCCTATACCGACACCGTGGTGGAGTCGTGCACGGTGGATGTGGCGGGTAGCTACGGGATTGTCGCCGGTACGGTTTCGGGCTCGGTGGCGCGCAATTGTGGCATGTACGGCATTATTGCCCTGACCGCCAACGACTGCGTGGGGGTAGCGGTTGGTAGCGGCTCGGGATTGTTCGCGCGGACGGCCAACAACTGCTATGGCGAGGGTTCCAGCGGCACGGGGCTGCACGCAGACACCGCCAACAACTGCTATGGCTCCAGTCAGATCTGGTATGGCCTGTACGCCGAAAAAATCGCCACGGGCTGCTACGGTTACAGTTACAGTGGCCCGGCGGGTCTTTATGCTCTAAATGCCGCTTTCTGCACAGGGGAGCGATCCGGCGGCGGTCAGGCCATCTGGGCTTTCATCGCCAACGGCTGCTGGGCCGCAGGCGGCACCAACTTCATCATCTACAAATACAACATGCCATGAACGCAGCCTTGAGCGCTCGCAAATGGCGGTGGCTGATTGCACTGGGTCTGGTTTGCGGCCCGGCACAGCTCCAACCGGCCCGTGGATTCGAGGGGCGCATTACCGCGGTGCTGACCCGGGGCGGTGTAACGCAAACCTGGGTGTACACGGTCCGCGGCGTCGAGCTGCGCATCGAACGGGCTGAGACCAACTGGGCGCACGGGGTGAATCTGGTCCGACTCGATTCGGAGGAACGGACGCTGGTATTTCCGCACAATCGCAGTTTCGTGCGGCTCAAAGCGGCGGAGCACCGGCCGCTTCCGTCTGAAGCGACGCCGGGCGGGTCGCAGCCCACGCTGCCGTCGCCCCCGAGCGGCATTGGCGCGATTCCAAGGCCGCCGGTTGGACCGCCGCCCGGAGCCGGTTCGCCCTTCGGCGGAGCACCCCCAGCCGGTGTCGGGCCGTTGCCGCCGGGCATCGGGCCGCGCGCGGGGCCGGCCGGGCCGGGGCCGGACTTGAGCCTGGCCGGGTTGCTGGCGATGGCCCCGCCCATGATCGAGACGTTGGAACTGCGCGCCACGGGTCAAAAGACCAACCTGTTGGGCCTGGCCTGCGAGCGATTCGAGTTGCAGCAGCGCGATCAGGTCATGGAGATTTGGGCCACCGACCGGTTGATCGCCTTTGAGCCGTATCAGGCGCAACAATTGCCGCGGTTCAGTCCGCGCCTGTTGGAAGAACGATGGGGCGAGCTGCTCAGGGAAAAGAAGCTCTTCCCGCTGCGAGCGGTGCTGTCCTGGGCCGGCGGCGGGGAGTGGCTGCGCTTCGAGGTGCGAAGCGTGCGGGAGGAAAAAATTCGGGACGATGCGATCTTTGCGCAGCCGGAAGGGTATCATGAATTGCACCCCTTGCCGTTTTGAAGGCGCGGGAGTAAACCACTGTTAAGGTGGAAAACGAAACCTTGAAAAACGCGTTCAAGCCATGAAAACAGGAATCGAAGCAATCCGCAGAGCGATCGGGATGCTTTTCAATCTCGCGCTTGTGGCCGTGGCTGCAGCCGCCACGACGATTGACCCGGTGGAGCGCTACGGCTGGGGGGCGAATATCGGTTGGATGGACTGGCGCGGCGACACCAACAACGGGGCGGTCATCGGCGAGTACGTCTGTTCCGGTTACTTGTGGGCCGCCAACGTGGGCTGGATCCACCTGGGCAGTGGCGCACCGGCCAACGGCATCCAATACCAGAACGATTCCGCCACCGATTACGGCGTCAACCACGACGGCCTGGGCAACCTGCGCGGCTACGCGTATGGCGCGAACATCGGCTGGATCAACTTCGAGTCCACCGGCGCGCCGCGGGTGGACCTGGTCACCGGCCGGTTGAGCGGTTACGCCTACTCGGCCAACTGCGGCTGGATCAGTCTCAGCAATGCCGTGGCACAAATCCGCACCGTGATTGCGCCCGGAGCCGACAGCGACGGAGACGGGCTGCCCGACGCCTGGGAGCGGCTGACCTTCGGAAACCTGGCCGCAGGCCCCACCGGCGATCCGGACAACGACGGCATGAACAACCTCCAGGAATACCTGGCCGGCACCAAACCGCTGGACGGGAACGACTATTTGCGCATCACGGCCTTCAGCACCACGCCCGGCGGCACGCTCGCAACGGTCCGGTGGACGAGCGTTCCGACCCGACAATACCACCTCGAAAAGGCGCTCAACCTGGGCACGGGCTCGTGGTTCGACAGCGGCTTGGGATTGATCCCGCCCGACGGCTACGACACCGAGCGGACGCTGACAGATACCAACGCGCCAATGCGGTTTTATCGGGTGCGAGCCGTGCGCCCGCTCTCGCCCTGAGCCGCCAGCCCGCTCGAGGGCGACGGTCTCCCGTTTCGCTGCAAGCAAGCCGTGCACCGGGCCGAGTCCGCACCGGCGCAGATTTTTCCTGTGCCAAGCCGTGAGGCATTGCGGCTGGAGGCGCGGCTGCATCCGGAATCGGGGTCGCGGGTGCGACGATTGCGGTGCAGCGGCAGGAAGTTTTCAGGGCAGCGGCGCGGCAGGGTCGGGCTTTGTCGCTTGCCAAAGCCGGCAGCGCTTTTAGACTCGGGGTCCATTTGAACATCGAGTTTATGGACCTGAACACGTTACCGGTGCTGCTGGCCCTGGCGCCGCCACCGGCCCAACCCGGACAACCACAGCCGCCGTTTTGGACCAGCCTGGTGCCGCTGGTGCTGTTGCTGGTGGTGTTTTATTTTCTGCTCATCCGTCCGCAGCAAAAACGCGCTAAACAACATGCCGAACTGCTCAAAACACTCCGGCCCGGCGACAAAATCGTCACCAGCAGCGGCATCTGCGGGGTGGTGCTCACGGTGAAAGAAAAAACCGTCACGCTCCGTTCGGCCGATTCCAAGCTCGAGATCTCCAAGGCCTCCGTCGCCGAAATCACCGAACGCGGCAGCGACTAGGCCACGGCCCCGACCCCGCTCATGAACCGGAAGCTCTTCTGGAAAGCGCTGTTCGTCGCTCTGGTCGTCGTCTGGTCGCTCTACGAGATTTATCCGCCCACGGGCCGGGATCCTGTGACGGTCTTCGAAACCCAGGCGCGCCATCCGGACGCGACCTTCTCGAACATCGTCGCCAAAGCGCGCGAGCTGCAGAAGCAACATCCCGAACGCGCCTACCGGAATCTGCTCACGGCCATCGGCACCAACGACCTCACGCGCTATTTCCCGCACATCCGGCTGCAGAACGAGTTGTATCCTACCACGGCCATACTCAACCGCCTCCAGCGCCAGGCCGCCGGACGTATCAAACTGGGCATTGATCTGCAGGGCGGCACGATGTTCGTGGTGCGGATGGATACCAACCGGCTGGCGAGCGTCGAAACCATCACCAACCAGGCCGGCCAGGTCATCACCGTCACCAACCAGGTCACCGAACTGGAGGGCGCGCTGGCCCAGGCCGTTGAGGTCCTGCGCCGCCGCGTGGACCGCTTCGGCGTGGCCGAACCGATCATTCAGCCCTACGGGCGCGACCGGATCATGATTCAGTTGCCCGGGCTCTCGGAGGTGGACAAGGAAAGCGCCCAGAAACAGATCCAGCGCGCGGCGTTTCTGGAATTCCGGCTCGTGCACGAGAAAAACGATCAGTTGCTGGAGGAAATCCGACGCGGCACCGGCACCGTGCCGCCGGGCTACGAACTGTTGCGCCGCAAACAGCGTTCCCGAACCGGCCAGGAGGAGGTCGAAGAGGTCATCGTCAAAAAACGGCCCGAGCGCGGCCTGACCGGCAGCGCGATCAAAAGCGCGATGGTCGTGCGCGGCAACCTGGGCGAACCGCTCATCAACTTCACCCTCAACAGCGAGGGCGCGCGCCTGTTTGCCGAAATCACCCGCGAAAATGTCGGACGCCGCCTGGCGATCATCCTCGATGGGGAGCTGTACTCGGCCCCGGTGATCCGCAACCCGATCGAAACCGGCCACGGCCAGATCGAGGGCCGGTTCGACCTGCGCGAAGCCTTCGAGCTGGCCAACGTGCTCGAGAATCCGTTGCGCGCGCCGCTGCAGATCGAGTTTTCCAGCGATGTGGACCCGACGCTGGGCCGGGATTCGATTCGCAGCGGGATTCGGGCCTCGATTTACGGCGTGATCGCCGTGTCGGGATTCATGCTGGTGTACTACCTCTTTGGTGGGCTGGTGGCGAACCTGGCACTGGTGTTGAACATCGTGATTCTGCTGGGGGTGATGTGCTCGATCGAAACCACACTCACGCTGCCGGGCATCGCCGGTATTGTGTTGACGATCGGCATGGCGGTGGACGCCAACGTGCTGATCTTCGAGCGCATCCGCGAGGAGCTGGCCGCCGGCAAATCCCTGCGCGGCGCGCTCAACGCCGGTTACAGCAAGGCGTTCGGAACCATCTTCGACACGAACATCACCACGCTGATCTCTTCGATCATCCTCATCTTCATGGGCACCGGCCCGGTCAAAGGCTTCGGCGTGACGCTCACCATCGGCGTGGCGGTGAGCATGTTCACGGCGCTGGTGGTCACGCGGCTGATCTTCGACTGGCTGCTGGCCCGGGGCTGGCTCAAGAGCCTGCCCATGCTGCGGCTGGTGGGCCACACGCGGCTGGATTTCCTGCGCTGGGCGGTGCCGGCGTTTGTCGCCTCATGGCTGCTGATCCTGATCGGCAACGGCTACGGCCTGTTCGTGCGCGGCCAGGATGTGCTGGGGGTCGAGTTTACCGGCGGCGACGCCATCACGCTGGCCTTCGATCAGTCGCAGGACATCGGCGTGGACCGCATCCGCGCCTCGGTCGAGCGCGAGGTGCGGGGCGGCGCGATGATCGCCTACCAGAAGGACATGGCCACGGGCCAGAGGACGTTGCGCGTCACCGTGCGCCTCCAGGGCGGCGAACGCGCCGCCGAGCGGGTCATCGCCCGACTGAAGGCCGATTTCCCGGAGGCGAAGTTCGACGCGCTCAGCGTGGATTACGTGGGCCCGACGGTCGGCCGGGAAATTCAGCGCACGGCCATCATCGCCTCGCTCATCGCCATGTTCGGCATCCTGGTCTATGTGGCGTTTCGCTATGAATTCTCCTTTGCGGTGGGCGCGGTGGTGGCGATCGTGCACGACATTTTGATGACCTCGGGCTGGTATTTTCTGGCCGGCCATCAGTTGAACGCCACCACGGTCGCCGCGTTCCTGACGATCATCGGCTTTTCGATCAACGACACGATCGTGATCTTCGACCGGATTCGCGAAGACCTCAAACTTGGCGTCCGCGGCACGTTCCGGGAGGTCATCAATCAGGCGATCAACCAGACCCTCAGCCGCACCATCATCACCTCCGGTACGGTGTTCCTGGCCACGCTCTCGTTGTACGTATTCGGCGGCGGCGCGATCAATGACTTCGCCTTCGCGTTCCTGATCGGCATTCTCACCGGGACGTATTCGAGCATCTACATCGCCAGCGCGCTGGTGCTCTGGTGGCACAAGGGCCAGCGGCCCGCCCTGGGCACGCAGGTCGCCCCCGAGAGCGCCGTTTCACCCGCCAAGGTGTGAAGGGCTTCGGGCGCGGACGCCTGTCCGGCGCCGGTGTTTCCAGAAACTTGCCCACCAGCGGTCGCTGTCTGTCGGTGGCCGCTGTGCCGATCCATTTTCGCTTGCCTCGGCACCGCCGGCGTGATTGGCATGGGCGCACATGTTGGCTGTCGTTGAAATCACCGCCTGGCACTGGGCGGGCTTTATCCTGTGCATCTTGTTTTTTTTGGCGCTGGACCTGGGCGTGTTCCATCGCCGGGCGCACGTGGTCCGGTTCAAGGAGGCGCTGGCCTGGACGTCGGTGTGGGTGACGCTCTCGCTGCTGTTCGCCCTGGCGCTGGTGCCGTTGCGGGGACGCGAGGAAGCGGTCCAGTTTCTGACCGGCTACATCGTCGAGTTGTCGCTCTCGATGGACAACGTGTTCGTCATCGCGGTGATCTTCGCCTACTTTCGCGTGCCCCAGCAGTATCAGCATCGGGTCTTGTTCTGGGGCATTTTGGGCGCGCTGATCATGCGCGGCGGGATGATTGCCACGGGCGTGGCGCTGATCAACCGCTTCGCCTGGATGCTCTACGTCTTCGGCGCGTTCCTGGTCGTCTCGGGCGTCAAAATGATGTTCTTCGGCGATGAAGGAGTGCATCCGGAAAAGAATCCGGTCCTGCGTCTGGCGCGGAAGTTTTTTCCGGTCTCGAACGATTTCGACGGACAGAAATTTTTCACGCGTCTGGAGGGCCGACCGGCGCTCACGCCCCTGGCCCTGGTGCTGTTGATGGTCGAGACGACCGATCTGATTTTTGCGGTGGATTCGATCCCGGCCATCTTTGCCATCACGCGCAAGCCCTTCATTGTGTTCACCTCGAACGTGTTTGCGATCCTAGGGCTGCGCTCGCTCTATTTCGTGCTGGCGGGGTTGATCGAGTATTTCCGCTACCTCAAGGTGGGCCTGTCGGTGGTGCTGGTGTTCATCGGCGTGAAGATGCTGCTCGATCCGCACGAATCGCCCCGGCCGCGCTGGTGGCAGGTGGAAATCCCCACGGCCATGTCGCTGTTGGTGGTGGCGCTGGTGCTCCTGACGGCGATTTTGCTCTCGGTCCTGGCGGCGCGGCACGAAAAGCGCGCTGCCGGACGCTCTGCAGGCCGCGCGTCGTCTGAAACGAACCCGCCCTCGCCCCCGCAACGGGAGGATTGACCCGGGCAGCGGGCCGAAAGAATTCTGGCGCATGTCGCTCTCGCAGGTTCACGGTCCGCACGAGCCGCTCTCGGCGCTACTGGCGCGCCTGTTGAGCGCCGAGCCGGGCCTGACGGCCAATCAGCTCATCGCGCGGACCGGCGGACGCGGGTTGTATCTGGTGCTGGTGTTGTTGAGCCTGCCGTTTGTGGCCTGGGTGTCGCTGCCGGGCATGAGCACGGCGTTCGGACCGGCGATTGGCTGGCTGGCGTTGCGGGCAGCCCTGGGCAAACCCGCCCGATTGCCCGCACGGCTGGGCGACCGGCCGCTGAGCCCGCGCTTTCGACAGGCGATTCTGGGCGGCGGACTCAAGTTCCTCCGCTTTCTCGAAAAAGTCGTCCGACCGCGGCGCACCGGCTGGATGAGCTGGCGGGCGGCGCACACGGCGCACGCGTTGTTGATCGTGCTGATGGCGCTGTTGCTGGCCCTGCCGCTGCCGGCCCCGCCGTTCTTCGGCGCCAACGCCCTGCCCGCCTACGCCATCATTCTCATCGCGCTGAGCATGATGGAAGAAGACGGCGTGATGATCTGGCTCGGGTACGCCGCCGCGCTGGTGGCGCTGGCATATTTTGTTGTTCTGGGTGGTCTGGTCTGGATCCATCTGGCTCGCTGGTTCGAGTTGTTGCTGCGGTTGCTCAAACAGATGCAATGAAATATCGCTGGACGCTGGCCCCGCCCCAGCCGCTGCTGGCCCAAACGCTCGCCGCGCAGTCGGGCATCTCGCCTCTGTTGGCCCAGTGCCTGCTCAACCGCGGACTCGACAACCCCCGCGCCATCGAGCGATTCCTCGCACCGCGCCTGCGGTATCTGACCGATCCGTTCCGGTTGCCGGACATGACCACGGCGGTGGAACGGCTGCTGCGCGCCCGCGAGCGCGACGAGCCGGTGGTCATCTTTGGCGATTACGACGTGGATGGCGTCACCGCCACCGCGCTGCTGCTGGAGGTGCTGGAGCGACTCGGCTGGCGCGCCGGCTTTTATCTGCCCCATCGCATGGACGAAGGATACGGCCTGAGCCGCGACGCGGCCGAAAACTGCCTCAAGCGGCATCCGGTTCGGCTGCTGCTGGCGGTGGATTGCGGCTCGACCGCCACCGAAACGATCGCCTGGCTGCGCAATCGCGGCGTGGATGTCATCGTGCTGGACCACCATCAGGTGGCCGAGCCGCCACCCCCGGCCCTGGCACTGGTCAATCCACAGCGGCCCGTGCCCGACCGCCCGACGGCAACCGACCCAACCGCCACCACCACAATCGAACCCGCCGACGCGGACGCAACCGCGCTGTGCTCGGTCGGTCTGGCCTTCAAACTCGCCCACGCTCTGGTCAAAGCCGCCCGCAGCCTCGGCTGCCCTGCAGCCGCCGAGTTCGATCTCAAACCGCTGCTCGATCTGGTCGCGCTGGGCACAATCGCCGACGTCGTGCCGTTAACCGGCGAAAACCGAATCATGGTCGCCGCCGGCTTGAGCCGACTCGACAAAACCCCGCGCCCCGGCCTGATCGCGTTGAAACGCGTCGCCCAGTGTCCTGCTCAAATCGGGCCCTACGAAGTCGGTTTCCAACTCGCACCCCGTCTCAATGCCGCCGGCCGACTCGAGACGGCCGAAACCGCCCTGGCACTGCTGCGTGCTCCGGAGCCCGGCACAGCCGAACCGCTGGCTCTGGCCCTGGAAACCAGCAACCGCGAACGCCAAAAAATTGAACAGGCCATCTTCGAA
>CAYXJB010000008.1:24660-31052 GCA_964465445.1 uncultured Verrucomicrobiota bacterium | reverse complement strand
CATCGAACCCAGATACGTCGTGCCCTCGGCAATTTTTTCGTGATTCCGATGCAGATAGCCGAACACCGGCTTGAGCTTCACGACCCGTTCGCCCTCCAGCACCACGTCCATGCGAAACACCCCGTGCGTGGAGGGATGTTGCGGGCCCATCGAGACCTCCAGCCAGTCGCCCTGGCCGCCGGCGGCGGGGCGCACCTGATAGCGCGCCGGCTGCGCGGCCACGCCCTCGGCCGGCGCCGGTTCAGACCCGGCCGCGCGGCTCGCAGGCGACTCGATCAGCCCCGGAGCGGTCGCGTCCGGTTGCAGTTGGTGCGTGGCGCTCATGGATTCGACTCCTGCCGGGCCAGATGCCGCTTGGCCTTCTCCAGGACCTGATCGTGCGGCGTCGGCTCCCATTCGTAATCGTCCGGCTCGACGTAGTCCTTGCGCATCGGGAAATCCCGGAACTCGTCCCACATCAGCAGGCGGCGCAGGTCTGGATGTCCCTCGAAAACGATGCCGAACAGATCGTAAATTTCGCGTTCCTGGAACTCTGCGCTCCGCCACACCGGCGTGAGCGAGGGCAACCGCACCTGATCGGTGCGATTGCCGGTGCGCATGCGCAGAATCACCGGCCCGTGCCGTTTCTCCATCGAGTAAAGGTGATAAACCGCCTCCAGGTAGCCGCCGGTCCGCACGGTGCGCGTTTCCTCGACCTCCTTTTCCCCGCCGTCCACCAGCTTGCGAACGCGGACTTTCTCGACGCGCTGGGTTTCGGGCCAATCCACCCCCGTGACATTGGAGCAGTAATCCAGCCGCAGGAGCGGATCGTCGCGCAGCCAGCGCGCCAGCGCCGGAGCGAACGCCGGCTCGACGCGCAGCGAGTGCTGGCCGCTGGGCGAGTCGTTCCGAACGATCTCCAGCCGCAAACCGGGCAGCGCCGCCTGCGCGCGCTGCACAATCTCTTCGAGCGTTTCCATACCTCAGCGCTTGAGCACCGGCGGCTGCCAGATCGCCGGGTTTTTGGGCGGCACCAGATCGTGCTCGCCGTACTCGGGCACGGGGAATTCCGACGGTGCGTCCGGATCCAGCGCGCGCGCTCGGTTCGGGCCGCGCAGCGATTCGGCGGCGATCTTCTCCTGCAAGGCCAGAATCGCGTGCAACAACGCTTCGGGCCGGGGCGGACAACCGGGAATGTGCACGTCCACCGGAATGTAGCGATCAATGCCCTTGAGCACGTTGTACCCCTGTTTGAACGGCCCGCCGGAAATGGCACACGCGCCCATGGCAATCACGTACTTGGGCTCGGGCATCTGATTGTACAGGCGCACCACCTGCGGGGCCATTTTCTTGGTGACCGTGCCCGCCACGATCATCAAATCCGCCTGCCGCGGCGAGGGCCGAAACACCTCGGCGCCGAACCGCGCCAGATCCCACCGCGCCATCGAAGCGGCGATCATCTCGATGGCACAACAGGCCAGCCCGAAGCTCAGCGGCCACATCGAATTGCGACGGCCCCAGTTGTAGAGCTCCTCCAGGGTCGTCACAAAGATGCCCTGCTTTTGCAATTCGCTGCGCAGACCTTCCTCGATCACAGCCACCTCACCGACGCGTCCCGGTTCGCCTCCGCCGCCCCGTTGCACCGGCCGGTGCCGCGAACCCGGCGCGTCAGACTCATTTCCACGTTAACACGCCTTTTTTCCAGGCCCACACCAGGCCTTCGACCAGCAACAGCACAAAAACCATCATCGCGACAAACGCCCCCGGACTCAGCCCGTCGAACGCCACCGCAAAGGGCAGCAGAAAAATCGTTTCCACGTCGAAAATCAGAAAAATGATCGCGTAAAGGTAGTACTGCGACCGGAACTGCACCCAGGCATCGCCTTTGGACTCCAGGCCGCACTCGTACACGGCGTTCTTGATCGGGCCGGGTTTGGGCGGGGCAAAAAACCGCGCCCAACAACGCGCCAGCGCCAGCGGCCCGAGCGCCAGGCCGGCCGCCGCCGCCATCAGCATCAGCACCAGCTCGTACGAGTGTCCCGCAGTCATGGATTCGATCGTGCCGAATCGGCGGTTTGCAACCCGCCGCGCCCGTCATTGTGGCGGCTGCCGCAACGGTTTGAGTCCGACCTCCTGGGCGATGTCGTCGAACTCCTCGCGGCTGACGGTTTCGAGAGCTTTGCCGCGCGCCTTGAGTTTTTCGTTGATCTTGATCGCCGTCTCGGTCATGCGCTCGTGGGTTTCGGCGCTGCCGCCCATCAGGGCAAAGTTCGGCCCCGTGGTAATGCGCTTGTGGCCGTCGGAATCCAATCCCACGCCCAGCAACATGGCCCGACGTCGCCTTTTCTGGCCTGCGTTCGCCATGCCGCACGCTAACGGCCAATCGCCGGCAGGTCAATAGCACTCCGGCCACCTACCGTCCGGCCACCGCGCTGGCGCGGACAAACCCGCACAAGTAGGGTGCGCTGCCCGGTCACACCACCGGCCATCGGCCGAACCGGCGGCTGGCACGACAGCGCGGCACGAGCACCGGGGATCAATCGGTCGCCCCGCGGATCGGCACGGTCAGCGGCCTGCCATTGTCCCGCGGACCGAGCTTCAGGATGAACGGCACGGCCACGCGCGCCCATTCCCGGGCCGAAGGATAATTCTGAGCGCTTGCGCCCCAGCACTGCCGGAGCATGTCGGTGTTGATAATGCCCGGGTTCAGCGCCACCGCCGCCATGCCGGCCGGCAATTCCATCGCCAGTGCCTGCGTGAGGCCCTCGATCGCCCATTTGGTGGCGCAATACGGCGCCACCTGCGCATCCGCCGAACGTCCCCAGCCGGAGCTGAAGTTGACGATCACCCCGCGCCGCTGCGCCACCATCGCCGGAGCGAAGTGCCGGATCACATTGGCCACGCCCTTCAAATTCACGTCCACCACGCGATCGAACTCCCGCGCGCTCAGCTCCCAGAGCGGCGCCAGCCGGTTGATTACGCCGGCGTTGTTGATCAACCAATCCGGCGGGCCGTGCGACTTGATGATCGCCGCCGCCCAGGCCGCCACCGCCTCATCCGAAGCAACATCGACGGCCCAAAACGCGTGCGGGGCGGCAAACTGCCGCTGCAACTGTTCGATCTCGCCGGCGGTGCGGCCGCAACCCAGCACCGTGTGCCCCAGGCGCACAAACTCTTCGGCCATCGCCCGACCCAATCCCCGCGTCACACCCGTGATCACAATCACCTTGCTCATGCGCCGGACTGTACCAGAACGGTGATCCATCGCCAGAACAGCTCCCGAAACGGTCGCCGAGAGGCCACCGATCCCGACCTTTGCCGGTTTCCATCCGGGCGGGCCGCGGCCAAGCTTCCGCTGTGAATGTCAGTACCCTGACGACCGATTTCGGCACGGGCGACTGGTTCGTGGGCACGATGGAGGGCAACGCTCATAAGGGCGTCATTGAAGACGAGATCAGTCTCGAGCTGGGCCGGCGCGTGGTCGCGAGCGCCGTAGGCGCGGCATCGTTGTAGAAACACACCAGACCAAAACCCCAAGCTCCGTAGGAGCGGCATGTTCAGAGACGATGTCGCTCCTAGGGAGCTGGAGGATTTTCTGGGCCGCGGGGCCTACAAAGATACCGCGCCTACGGCGCTGAACAGATCTGCTGGCATTTGGAATCGAGAGCGCACGGCTCTGGTGTGGCGTTTACGGCGTCGCGCTGAAAAACCTCGCTGCAACCAGATCCTTTCACGCGAACGACGCGGAAAAAGGCTCTGGGACGGCCGTTCGGGCGTGCCCACCGAACTCGCACGCGGGATGGGCGCGTTCCCCTCGCAATTCGTTGGCTGATTTTTTCCGTTGGCGGCGTTTGATAAATGAGATGCAGGAGACATCGGTCGCCCCAAGCCCCTTCGCGCCTCCGTCGGAAGCCGTCGTGAAACGTCTTCCGCGAAATTGCCTCGTGGCGTACCAAGCGAATCAAAAGACACGCAGCCGCGAGCGCCGTAGGCGCGGCATCGTTGTAGAAACACACCAGACCAAAACCCAAGCTCCGTAGGAGCGGCATATTCAGAGACGATGTCGCTCCTACGGAGCTGGAGGATTTTCTGGGCCGCAGGGTCCACAAAGATGCCGCGCCTACGGCGCTGAACGGATCTGCTGGCATTTGGAATCGAGAGCGCACGGCTCTGGTGTGGCGTTTTCGGCGTCTTGCCGAAAGATTTCGCTCCACAGGTCCACAAAGATACCGCGCCTACGGCGCTGAACGGTTTTCCCATCGTTCGGGATGTTTCGCGCAATCCCGTCCCCCCGGGCATCTTCTGCGTTCATCCGTGGTTGAAATGCTTTCTCTGCGATTTCCACACCCCCAAAACCACTGTAATCTCCGCCCGTGCAACTTATCACCCTGACCACTGATTTCGGCACGCGCGACTGGTTTGTGGGAACGATGAAGGGCGTCATTTTGAGCCTGAACCCGCGTGCCCGAATCGTGGATCTGACACATGAAATCGCCCCCGGCGACGTGCGGGCCGGGGCGTTTGCGCTGGCGGCGGCCTGCCGCTTTTTCCCCAAGGGCACGGTGCACGTGGCGATCGTGGACCCGGGCGTCGGTAGCGATCGGCCGGCCATCGCCGTGCAGACCGACCGGTACGTGTTCGTGGGCCCGGACAACGGCGTGCTCTCCTGGGCGCTGGCGCAGGAGCGGGTCCGGGCGATTCGCCAGCTCACCAATGCGCGGTTTTTCCTCGAACCGGTCAGCCATACCTTTCACGGACGCGACGTGTTCGCGCCGGTGGCGGCGTGGCTGAGTCGGGGCGCGCGTCTTGCGCAACTGGGGCCGGCGCGCACGGATTTGCAGCGACTCACCCGCCCGGAGGCGCGCCGTCGCGGTCGGCTCATCCGCGGCGAGGTTCTGTACGTGGATCGGTTCGGCAACGCGATCACTAACATCCCCAACACGTGGCTGACGCCGAACACGGGCGAGGTTCGCTTTCGCGGGCGTCGGCTGGGGCCGGTGGTGGCCTTTTACCAGGCTGTGCCGACGGGTCGTGCGGCAGCCGTGCCCGGCTCGAGCGGCTGGATGGAGGTGGCCGTCAACGGCGGCAGCGCGGCGGCTCGGTTCGGATTCAAACCGGGCGATGCCCTCGTGGTGCGATGCGATCCAGCCTGAGGAACTGCAGCGGGCTGCTCAGCCGGCTTGTCGCGGTTTGATCACCAGCCAGCGCGAGCCGCCCATGCCGTCGGTGCGAGACCAGACGCGCAGCAGAACGCGCTGCTCGCGGGTTTTACGACTCAACTCGATGGCTTCCTGGGCGGTGCGTACCGGCTCGCGGTTGATCTCCTGAATGACATCGCCCTCGCGCAACCCCGCTTCAGCCGCCGGCGAGTCCTCCTCGACGCCGGTGACCACCGCGCCCCGCACTTGGGGCGGGATGTCGTATTGGCGGCGCAGGCGGTTATCCAGATCGCTCAACTGGACCCCTTCAAGGGCATCGCCCCGGGCGGCTTCGGAAACGCTTCCCTGCTCCTCGGAGGAACCGCCGCCCAGCTCGTCGGGCAGGGCGCCGAGCGTCAGCGACACCGTGCGCGGTTTACCTTCGCGCAGGAATTTGAGGCTCACGCGGCTGCCGGGCGGTGTCTGGGCCACCAGCAGACGCAAATGCCGCGAGTCGTTGACCTTCTTGCCGTTCAACTCGACGATCACATCGCCGGGTTTCAATCCGGCCTTCTCGGCGGGCGTGTTCGGCTTCACGTCGCCCACCAGCGCGCCGCTTTCATCGGGCAGGTTGAATTCGCGGGCCAGGTCCGGCGAAACCGGTTGGATGATCACGCCCAGAAAACCGCGTGCGACCTTGCCCTTGGTGATGAGCTGGGTCATGACGCTGCGGGCCAGGTTGATGGGAATGGCAAAGCCCACGCCGGCGTTGGCGTAACTGCCGCTGACGATGGACTGGTTGATGCCGATCAGTCGCCCCTCCACATCCACCAGCGCGCCGCCGGAGTTGCCCGGGTTGATCGGTGCGTCGGTCTGGATGAAATCCTCGTAGCCCTCGCGGCCCAGAATGCCGTAGTTGCGGCCCAGCGCACTGATGATGCCCATGGTGACGCTCTGGCCGACGCCGAAGGGATTGCCGATGGCCACCACCCAATCGCCCACCTCGAGCTTGTCGCTGTCGGCCAGCGTGATGGGGGTGAGATTCCGCGCGTCGATTTTGAGCACCGCCACGTCGGTCTGCGCGTCAGTGCCGACGATTCGCGCGGGGTATTTGGTTTTGCCGTCGGCCAGCGCCACTTCCACGCCGTCCTTGTCGGCGTCGGCCACAACGTGGCGCGCCGTGAGAATGTAGCCATCCTCGGTCACGATCACGCCCGAGCCCAGCCCTTGGGATTTGAAGGTTCGCGATCGGCTGTCCGGGCGCGGGAATTCCTC